>QEVM01000086.1 GCA_003576805.1 Pseudomonadota bacterium
GCGGGCGCGGGCGGCGCCGTCGGCGGCGCCTGTGCGGCGGGCGCGGCGGGCGGCTCGGGCACGGGCTGGCCGAGCCGCGTCAGCTCGGCGTTGATCGCCTTGGCGAAGTCCTCGACCGAGCGCCCGCCCGAGACGGGCACGCCGTTCACGAAGAACGCCGGCGTCCCGGCCACGGCGGCCTGCTTGCCCGCGTCGAGATCGGCTTCGATGCGCGCGGCCGCGGTCTTCGCGGCGATGCACTCCTGCAGCTTCGCGGCGTCGAGGCCCGCCTCGGTCGCGATCGCGGGCAGCTGCTCGGCGGCGATCTGCGGCGCCTTCTCGAACAGCTTCGCGTGGAACTCCCAGAACTTGCCCTGCTCCTCGGCGCACACGGCGGCCTCCGCGGCGGGACGCGCCTTCGGGTGCATCTCGAGCGGGTAGTGCTTGTAGACGAGCTTCACCTGCGTCGGGTAGCGCGCCAGCACCTGCTTCACGATCGGGTCGGCGGCCTTGCAGAACGGGCACTCGTAGTCGCTGAACTCGACGAGCGTGACGGGCGCGTCGGCCGGCCCCTGCGTCGGGCCGCTGGCCGGGATGTCGAAGCGCGGCGGCTCCAGCTCGTTCTCGAAGCCGACCTGCTCGCGCAGGCTCTTGGTGTACTCCTGCATCGCGGCGACCTGCTTCTGCGCGAGCAGCTGGCGCTTCACGGCCGGCGCCACCTTCTCGAACGGCATGTTGCGGAAGCGCTCCTTGTTCTGGTCGTAGTAGCTCTGGACGTCCTGGTCCGAGACCGCGGCGCGCTTCTCGACTTCTTCCTTCAGCAGCGCGTCGCGCTCCTTGCCGGCCTTGGCGGCGGCGTCCTCCATCGCGCGCTCGTTCGCCATCTGCTCGAGGGCGCGATTGCGCACCTCGTACACCCGCATCGGGTTCTTGCCGCGCGTCGCCTGCGAGTAGAGCTGATCCTTGATCCACTCGTCGATGTCGCCGACGGTGATCGTCTCGCCGCCGATCTTGCCGGCGGTCTCGCCCGCGTCGGGGCCGACCGTCGCCGCCTCGTCCTCGGCCGCCTGCTCGGGTCGTTCGCACGCGACGAGCGCGGCGGCGGCGAGGGCGCCCGCGAGGGCGAGCGGAAGCAGGCGTCCGGAGCGGAAGGCCGAGCGGAGCGGGCGCGCGAAGCGCATGCGGCGAACCTCCTACGTGTCGTTCCGAGTCGAGCCCGAATCGGGGTGCTCGCGGCGCGTGGGCCGTCCGGCCGCGCAGCGGCGCGCGAGTATAGCGGCGCGCGACCCGCCGGCTGCGCGCGCTCAGGGCAGCGGCTGGAGGCGCCAGATCCGCTCGGCGTACTCGCGCACGGCCCGGTCCGACGAGAAGCCGCCCATGCGCGCGACGGTGAGCGCGGCGCGCCGCGACCACGCGTCGGCGTCGCGAAAGTCCCGCGCGACTCGTTCCTGCGTGGCGGCGTAGCTCTCGAAGTCGGCGAGCACGAAGTAGCGGTCGCCGTGGTCGAGCAGCGTCTGGAGGATCGGGCCGAACAACCCCGGCTCGCCCGCCGCGAAGCGCTCGCTGCCGACCGCGTCGAGCACGCGGCGCAGCGGCTCGCAGCGCTCGTAGCGCTCGCGCGGGTCGTACGCCTGGCGCGCGCGCAGATCGGCGATCTCGTGGGTGCGCAGCCCGAAGAGGTAGAGGTTGTCCGCGCCGACCGCTTCGCAGATCTCGATGTTGGCGCCGTCGAGCGTGCCGATCGTGAGCGCGCCGTTGAGCGCCAGCTTCATGTTCCCGGTGCCCGACGCCTCGGTGCCCGCCGTCGAGATCTGCTCGGAGAGATCGGCGGCGGGGATGATCTGCTCGGCGAGCGACACGCGGTAGTCCGGAATGAACGCGACCTGGAGCTGCCCCTCGGCGCGGGGGTCGGCGTTCACGACCGCGGCGACGTTGGCGATCAGGCGGATCACCAGCTTGGCGAGGAAGTACTCCGGCGCGGCCTTGCCCGCGAACAGGCACACGCGCGGCGCATCCAGCGTGCGGCCGTCTTCGGCGATCTGCAGGTAGAGGTGGATCAGGTGGAGCGCGGCGAGGAGCTGGCGCTTGTACTCGTGGATGCGCTTCACCTGGACGTCGAAGAGCGCGGCGGGGTCGACGCGCACGCCGGCGGCTTGCGCGACGACGCGCGCGAGGCGCTCCTTGTTGGCGCGCTTCACCGCGCGGAACTCCTCGCGGAAGCCGGCATCGTCCGCGGCCGGCTCGAGCGCCTGGAGCTGCCCCAGGTCGCGCACCCAGGCGTCGCCGATGCGGCGCGTGATCGCGTCCGCGAGCAGCGGGTTGGCGCGCAGCAGCCAGCGCCGCGGCGTCACGCCGTTGGTCACGTTCTGGAAGTTCGCGGGCCAGAGCTCGGCGAAGTCGGGGACCAGGGTCTTCTTGACCAGGTCCGAGTGGAGCTGCGAGACGCCGTTCACCGCGTGGCTGCCGGCGATCGCGAGGTGCGCCATGCGCACGTGCTTGGCCGGATCCTCGTCGATGATCGACATGCGGCGGATGCGCTCGATGTCGCCGGGCCAGCGCAGCTCCACCTCCGCCAGCAGGCGCGCGTTGATCTCCTCGATGATCTGGAGATGGCGCGGCACGACGCGCCCCAGCATGGCGCGCGGCCACTGCTCGAGCGCCTCGGGCATCAGCGTGTGGTTCGTGTACGCGAAGGTGCGTCGGGCGAGCGCGTGGGCGCGGTCGAAGCCGACGCCGTGCTCGTCCACCAGCCGCCGCACGAACTCGGCGACGGCGAGCGCCGGGTGGGTGTCGTTCAGGTGGATCGCCACCTTGTCGGGCAGCAGCTCCCAGTCGGCGTGCGACTCGCGGAAGGTGGCGAAGATGTCGTGCAGCGCGCAGGCGACGAAGAAGTACTCCTGCAGCAGGCGCAGCTCGCGGCCCTGCTCGTTGGTGTCCGACGGATACAGCACGTTCGAGATGCGCTCGATCGCGAGCTTGCGCTCGAAGGCGCGCAGGTAGTCGCCGCGGTTGAAGATGTCGATGTCGAACTCGTCCGTGGAGCGCGCCGAGTAGAGCCGCAGGTGGTTCACGGTGGTGCCGCCGTAGCCGACGACGGGCAGGTCGTAGGGCAGGCCGACGATCACGCGGAAGTCGTGCCAGTCGGCGGGCTCGCCGTCGCGCGGCCGGCGGCCGGCGCGGCCGTACACCGGAACGAGACAGGCGCGGTCGTGCCGCTCGATCAGCCAGGCGGCGCCGGGACGCCGCCAGCCCTCGGGATACTCGCGCTGCTGGCCGTTCTCGATCGCCTGCCGGAACAGGCCGTAGTCGTAGTTGATGCCGTAGCCGAAGCCGGGCATGTCGAGCGACGCGAGCGACTCGAGGAAGCACGCCGCGAGCCGCCCGAGGCCGCCGTTGCCGAGCGCCGCGTCGGGCTCGGCCTCGAGCACCGCCTCCCAGTCGACGCCGAAGCTGCGCAGCGCGCGCTCGACGTCGTCGAGGACGCCGAGGTTCAGGAGCGAGCTCGCCAGCGAGCGCCCGATCAGGAACTCGATCGAGAGGTAGTAGACGCGCTTGGCGCCGGCCGCGCGGATGCGCTCCTGCGTGGCGAACCAGCGCTGCACCACGCGTTCGCGGGCGGCGAGCGAGAGCGCGGCGAAGAAGTCGCGCGGCGAGGCCTCGTTCCAGTGCTTGCCCATCCACGAGTGGATGACGCGCCGCATCGAGGCCGCGATGGCGTCGCCGTCCCATGCGGTCCGCTGCGCGACCTCGTAGGTCGCGCTCATCGACGAGCGTGTCCGAGCGGAAGTGCCATGCGCCGGGGGCGCATTCTAGCCAGATCGCTCGGAGCCGCCGTCGCGGCGCTCGCCTGCGCCCGGCTGCGCGCCCGCCGTTCTCCGCGACGCGAGCGCCGCCAGCACGGCGCGCGCGAGCGGCGTCGCGCCGATCGCTTCGAGCGGGAGCCGCATGCGCCGCGTCCAGCTCGGATGCCGCTCGACCGGTACGCCGGGCACGTTGACCGGCTCGCGCTCGCCCGCGAGGTCGTCGAGCGAGACGCCGACGAGCGGCGCGGGCGTGCGCGCCAGGAACGCATGCAGGGCCGCCATCAGCGCGGCGAGATCGGGCTCGCTCCCGTCCGCCAGACAGCGCTCGGCGCGCAGCCGCGCGATCCACGCGCGCAGCTCCTCGGCGCGCTCGGCGCGTGCGCGCGCGAGCGCGGCGTCGTCGGCGAGCAGGCCGACCTCGCGCCGCAGCGCGAGGTCGCTGCCGTCGGCCCAGCCGGCGAGCGGAACGAGGTCGTGCGTCTGCACCGTCGCGAGCGCGCGCGGCGAGATGCGCGCCGCCGGCTTCGGCACGCCGTCGTCGCGCTCGAAGTAGAGCACCGACGACGACAGGATCCCCCAGTCGACGAGCAGCGGACGGAACTCGTCGGGCACCGTGCCGAGGTCCTCCGCGATCACGAGCGCCGACGCGCGGCGGCTCTCGAGCGCGAGCACGCCGAACAGCTCGTCGGCGGCGTAGCGCACGTAGGTGCCGTCGCGGCCGGGCCGGCCGTGCGGGATCCAGAACAAGCGGAGCAGACCCATCGCGTGGTCGATGCGCAGCGCGCCCGCGCTCTCGAAGCTCGCGCGCAGGAGCTGCGCGTAGAAGCGGTAGCCGTCGGCGCGCAGCCGGTGCGGGTCGAACGGCGGGAAGCCCCAGTCCTGCCCGTCGGGCGCGTAGTCGTCGGGCGGCGCGCCGACGGAGATGCCCTCGGCGAACAGCGTGGGCGCCATCCAGGTGTCCGCCGAATCGCCCGACGAGCCGACCGCGAGATCCTGGTAGAGCCCGATCGGCAGGCCCGCCGCGCGGCCGGCGGCCGCCGCGCGCGCGAGCTGCTCGGCCAGCTCGAACTGCAGCCACGCGCGGAACTCGATGGCGTCGGCGTGCTCGCGCCGGAACGACTCGACCGCCGGCGCGTCGGCGCTGCGATAGGCCTCGGGCCACTGCCGCCACGCGGTCGCCGGCGCGCCGGGCTGCGACGCGAAGTGATCGGCCAGCACCTCCCACGTCGCGAAATCTCGCAGCGGCGCGCCCTCGCGCGCGACGTACGCGGCGAACGCCGCCGCGCGCGGCGCGTCCGGGCGCTCGCGGCGCGCCGCGCGGAAGGCGTCGAAGAGCAGGCGCAGGACGTCCAGCTTGGCGTCGAGCACCGCTTCGTGGTCGACCGCGTCGCCGGCGCGCAGCCGCGCGAGCAGCGCCGCGAACGCGGGCGCCGCGACGCGCGCCTGCGCCGCGGGCGTCGCCGACCACTCCGGCACCGCCTCGACGTCCACGTACGAGACGTTGCGGTACAGGCGGCTCGACGGGCTGTAGGGCGTGATCGCGGTGCCGCGGCTCGGGATCGCGTGCAGCGGGTTCAGGCCGACGAACGCGCCGCCCTCGGCGCCGCACCAGCGCACCAGCCCGGCGAGGTCGGTGGCGTCGCCGAAGCCCCAATTGCGCCGACTCCGGATCGTGTAGAGGTTGGTCCAGAACCCGAACACGCGCGCGTCGCCGATCGAGTCGCGCACGCCGTGCGCCGTGCGCGGCGCCATCACGAAGCGCTGGCTTCCCTCGGCCGTGGAGCCGGCGCGCGCGACGCGCACCACGACGTCGTGGTAGCCGGGCTCCGGCCGCCGCGGCAGCGCGACGCGAACGGGGCGCTGCGCACCCGCGGCGACGCGGCCCGCGCCGCGCACGCGCTCGCCGCTCTCGAGCCGCAGCTCCACCTCGTATTCGAGCGGGCCGTCGCCGGGCGGCGCGGCGAGCGGGATCTCGGGCACCTGGTCTTCGAACTCGCGCCACACCAGCACGGGGTCGACGACCGCGTCGCGCTCGCTCGCGTCGAGTGCGGCGAGCGCACGCGCCGCCGCGGCCTCGCTCGAGGCGTCGATGCGCATGCCGGCGAGCAGCGCCTCGCGCGTCGCGTCGGAGGTCGCGCGCTCGCGGCCGGCGATGTCGTGGTAGAAGGACGCGATCCCGCGCCGCTCGGCGAGCGCGCGCAGGGCCGGCCGCTCGCCGCTCACGAGGGCTCCCGGTGCGCGAGCAGCGCGAGCGACCACGGCGCCAGCACGACCGACTTGTCGAGCCGGCGCCGCGTCTCGCAGGCGCTGTTGAGCAGCTCGTGCCAGACGCCGGGCCGCGCCGGCGCGGGCAGCGTGAAGGCATGCGCGTGCGCGTCGGGGTTCACGAGCAGCAGCACGGTCTCGGCCGCCGCCGGCCGTCCGGCCTCGTCGGCCGGATCCGCCGCGGCGGCGGGGATCCACAGCGCGACGCACGCGAGCGCGCCGCTCTCCCAGTCGGCGGGCGTCGCCTCCTCGCCGTCGCGGCGCAGCCAGCGCACCTCGCTGCCGTCACCGTTCGCGAAGAAGCGCCGGCGCCGGAACACCGCGTTGGCGTGGCGCAGCCGCAGCGCGCGCTGCACGAACCCGAGGAACGCGCGCCCGTCGTCGTCCAGCGACCAGTCCGTCCAGCTGATCTCGTTGTCCTGGCAGTACGCGTTGTTGTTGCCGCGCTGCGTGCGGCCGAGCTCGTCGCCGTGCGAGAGCATCGGCACGCCTTGCGAGAACGCGAGCGTCGCGATCAGGTTGCGGCGCGCGCGCTCGCGCCGCTTCGAGACGCGCAGCGAGCGCGTCGGCCCTTCGACGCCCCAGTTGTGCGAGTCGTCGTGCGGGCCGTCGCGGCCCTCCTCGCCGTTCGCCTCGTTGTGCTTGCGCGCGTAGGTGACGAGGTCCGCGAGCGTCATGCCGTCGTGGCAGGTGACGAAGTTGACGCTCGCGAGCGGACCGCGCGCGGAATCGAACACGTCGCTCGACCCGGCGAGCCGCGTCGCGAGCTCGCCGATCAGGCCGGGATCGCCGCGCCACGCGCGCCGCACGCCGTCGCGGTAGCGGCCGTTCCACTCCGTCCAGCCGAGCGGGAACTGCCCGAGCTGATAGCCGCCCGCGCCGAGATCCCAGGGCTCGGCGATCAGCTTGACGGGCGCCAGCACCGGATCCTGGCGCACGATCTCGAAGAAGCGGCCGAAGCGCTGGAAGGCTTCGGGATCGCGCGCGAGCACGGGCGCGAGGTCGAAGCGGAAGCCGTCGACGTGGAACTCGGTCACCCAGTGCCGCAGGCTGTCGAGCACGAGCTGCAGCACGCGCGGGTGCGAGACGTTCAGGCTGTTGCCGCAGCCCGTGAAGTCGACGTACTCGCCGGGATCGCCGGGCCGCAGCCGGTAGTACGACGCGTTGTCGACGCCGCGCAGCGAGAGCATCGGCCCGCGCGGCGGGCCCTCGGGCGTGTGGTTGTAGACGACGTCGATCAGCACCTCGAGGCCGGCCGCGTGCAGCGACTTCACCATCTGCTTGCACTCGCGCACCTGCTCGCCGCGCGAGCCGCTCGCGAAGCGCGCGTCCGGCGCGAAGAAGCCGAGCGTGTTGTAGCCCCAGTAGTTGGGCAGCCCGAGCCGGGCGAGGTGCGCGTCGATGCAGGCGTGCTGGATCGGGAGCAGCGAGAGCGCCGTGACGCCCAGCGCGAGCAGGTGCTCGACCACGGGCGGGGACGCGAGCCCGAGATAGCGGCCGCGCTGCTCGGGCGACACGTCGGGGTGACGCTGCGTGAAGCCCTTCACGTGGCATTCGTAGAGTACGCTGCGGCTCCACGGCGTGCGCGGCGGCCGGTCGTCGCCCCAGTCGAAGCGCGGATCCACCACCACCGCGCGCGGCATGCACGGCGCGGAGTCGCGCGGGTCGGGCGCGTCGGGCTGCGCCGGGTCGTGGCCGAAGAGCGCGTCGCTCCAGGCCAGCGCGCCGGTGATCGCCTGCGCGTACGGGTCGACGAGGAGCTTGTGCGCGTTGAAGCGATGGCCTTCCTGCGGCGCGAAGCGCCCGTGCACGCGATAGCCGTAGACCTGTCCCGGGCGGATCGCGGGGAAACGGCCGTGCCACACGTCGCCGGTGCGCTCGGGCAGCGGCAGGCGCTCGGCCTCGAAGCGTGCGTCGGCCGTCTCGAACAGGCACAGCTCCACCGCGGTCGCGTGCGCGGAGAAGAGCGCGAAGCTCGTGGCTTCGCCGTCCCAGTGGACGCCGATCCGTGCGGGGCTTCCGGGCAGGACGCGCAAGCCGCGAATCCTAGACCCGGCGCGCCGCCTCGCGGGCGGCCTCCGCGAGCAGGCGCTCCCAGCGCATCGCGGGCTCGTGCCACGAGACGTCGAGCGCGAGCAGCCGGCGCTGCACCGCCTCGACGCCGTCGGCGCGCAGCAGCGCGGCGGCGCGATCGACGGCGCCGGCGAGCGCGTCGGGCTCGAGCGGCTCGAACAGGACGCCGGTGACGCCGTCGACGATCGTGTCGGCGAGGCCGCCCGTGCGGTGCGCGACGGGCAGGCAGCCGTAGCGCTGCGCGAAGCGCTGCACGAGGCCGCACGGCTCGTAGCGCGACGGGATCAGCACGCAGTCGGCGCCCGCGTAGGCGCGCCGCGCGAGCCGCTCGTCCCAGCCGATCGCGACGTGCACGCGCCCCGGCCAGCGCGCGGCCGCCGCGCGCAGACGCTCCGCGAGCGCGGGATCGCCGTCGCCGATCAGCACCAGCGACGCGCCGCCCGCGACGAGCCGGGGCAGCGCGTCGGCGAGCACGTCCCAGCCTTTCTGGGCCGCGAGCCGGCCGATCGCCGCGAGCAGCCGCCCGTGCTCGGGGTCGTCGAGCCCGCACGCCTCGAGCAGCGCCTTGCGGCACGCGCTGCGCGGCTTCGGATAGGCGGCGTCGAAGCGCGCCGCGAGCGCCGGGTCCGTCGCGGGATCGTGGCGCGCGACGTCGATGCCGTTCGCGATGCCGGAGAGCCGCGCGGCGCGGAAGCGGTAGAGGCCGTCGATGCCTTCGCCGAAGGCGGGCGTCTGGAGCTCGCGCGCGTAGGTCGGCGACACGGCGACGATGCGGTCGGCCCATGCCACGCCGCCCTTCAAGAGCGCGAGGTCGCCCCAGAACTCGAGCGCGTCGGGATGGAACAGCTCGCCCGGAAGACCGGTCGCCGGGTACGCGCTCGCCGGGAAGCGCCCGAGGAACGCGCCGTTGTGCACGACCTGCACCGCGCCGATGCGGCGGCGCGCGCCGAAGTCGTGCGCGGTGCGCAGCACGCACAGCGCGAGCGCGGCGTGCCAGTCGTGCGCGACCAGCACGTCGGGCTGCACGTACGCCGCGAACTCGGCGACCGCGCGCGAGAACGCGATGAAGCGCAGCGCCTCGGCCGCGTCGTCGCCGCCGTAGAGGCCGAAGCGATCGAAGAGCGCCGGCGCGTCGAGCAGCTGCAGGCGGAGGCCGTCGAGCTCGCCGGTGAGCCAGCGCGCCGCGATCGCGCCGCCGGGCGAGACGACCGCGACGTCGCCGCCCGGCGCGAGCGGCGGGCACGCGGGCGAGAGCAACACGTCGCGGTGCGCGGGCAGGACGCAGACGAGCTCGTGGCCGCGCGCGGCGAGCGCGCGCGCGAGCCCGCCCACCGCGTCGCCGAGCCCGCCGGTCTGCGCGAGCGGCGCGAGCTCCCAGGACGCGAACACCAGTCGCAGCGGCTTGCGCCGCGGCGCGCGCGCGGGCGTCCGCCTCAATCGACGTCGAACTCGTCGCGCTGGCCGAAGTCCTGGCGCGTCACGACCACCACGCCGCCTTCGCTGACCGTGAAGCGCTCGCGGTCGAGCTTCGGGTCCTCGCCGACCACCTCGCCCGCCGGGATGCGAACGCCCTTGTCCACGATGCAGCGCGTGAGCCGCGCGTTGCGCCCGACGTCGACGCCGGGGAACAGGATGCTGTCCGTCACCTGGCTGAAGCTGTTCACGCGCGCGTTGTTGAACACCACGCTGCCGCTCACGTGGCCGCCCGAGATGATCGTGCCGGAGCCGACGATCGAATCGACCGCCATGCCGACGCGGTGATGGTCCTCGTCGGCGAACACGAACTTGCAGGGCCCGCCGCCCAGCGTCACGCCGCGGATCGGCCACATGTCGTTGTAGAGGTTGAGGCGCGGCTCCACCGAGACGAGGTCCATGTTGGCCTCGAAGAACGAGTCGATCGTGCCGACGTCGCGCCAGTAGCCGCGCGCGTGCTCGCTCTCGCCCGGACAGAGCTGTGTCATGAAGTCGTAGGCGGCGACCTTCACCCGCTCGTGCGCCTGCGTGAGGATGTCGCGCCCGAAGTCGTGGGTGCTGGTCTCGCGCTCGGCGTTGCTGCGCAGCTCGGTGAGCAGCGTGGCGGTCCGGAAGATGTAGTTGCCCATCGACACCAGCGTGTGATCGGGGTCGCCGGGGATCGTGGGCGGGTCCTCCGGCTTCTCGACGAAGCCGCGCACCCAGCCCGACGCGTCCACGTGCACGCAGCCGAACGCGTGCGCCTCTTCGCGCGGCACGCGCAGCGTCGCGACGGTGAGGTCGGCGCCCATGGCGCGGTGGAACTCGGCCATCAGGCCGATGTCCATCTTGTAGATGTGGTCCGAGCCGAACACGAGCACGTCGGCCGGGCGCACGTCGCGCAGCAGGTCGAGGTTCTGGTAGATCGCGTCGGCGGTGCCGCGGAACC
The DNA here is from genome assembly GCA_003576805.1 of Pseudomonadota bacterium. Taxonomy (GTDB): domain Bacteria; phylum Myxococcota_A; class UBA9160; order UBA9160; family PR03; genus PR03. The sequence goes on from QEVM01000086.1 coordinate 10,522, forward strand.
ACGTCGGGCCGAGGTTCATGGCGGCCGGGACCGGCTCGATGAACTCGTCGACGACCGTCGAGGCGAGCGTCCAGGCGCGCGCCAGATGACGCACCAGCGACGTCGCGCGGTACTGCGTCAGCACCTTGATGCGCTGGAAGCCGCTGTTCACGAGGTTGGACAGGACGAAGTCGACGAGCCGGTAGCGCCCGCCGAAGTGGACCGCGGGCTTGCTGCGCTCGCGCGTCAACGGATAGAGCCGCCTGCCTTCGCCACCGGCCAGCACGAGGGCCAGGGTGTCGCGCACGCTCGATCCTCCATTCGTGGGAGTAGCGATGGGGCGCGGCGGCTTCAAGACGGCGCAGCGTGTCGAATCACGCCGCATTCGTCTGTCGGGCCCGCGACGATCCCGACAGCGTCCCTGGCAGAGTCACCGCTCCGTCACCGCCTGTCATCGGCTCGCCGGCCCGATGCCGTTGAGCGACCAGTCGTAGTCGAAGTACGCGAGCGGCGGGTCGTCGCCGAGCCGGTCGATCGCGGCCGCGAGCTCCGCATCGGCGTGGCGCCGCACGAAGCCGAGGACGCCGCTGCGTCCCTGCGCTTGCTGTGACGCAAAATCGGGACCAAACCACTCGAAGATGCGCGAGAGGCGCAGCCCGGCTCCCTCGAGCCGGACGCCCTTGCCTCGATCGGCGACGAACGCCCGCGCCGCGGCGTCGAGCTGTGCGTCGACGCGCTCGGCGCGAAACGGCTCGCGCGCGAGCGAGGGACACGAGGTGGACGCGCAGACGATCGCTGCGTGGATGCGCGGGTCGCCCAGCGGCCGCAGGATCGCGTGCTCGATCTCGTCGAGCGTGACGGCGCGGCCGCCCACGCGGCCCGCCTCGCGCTTCCACACCGGGCGCAGCAGCGAGCCGGCGTCGCGGATGCTGCGCAACGGCCACGCGCGCACGACGACGTCGATGGCGAGCACGTTGTACACATTGATCCAGTACGCGAGCCGCTCCGCGCGCGGTGCGCCCGCGGCGGGCTCGGGCGCGGCCGCGAGTCCGCCGACGAGCCGCCGCCAATCGGGATCGCGGCCGAGCGCGGCGTAGTCCACGCGCGTCCCGGCGAGATCGGAGACGCTGCGCGTGTGGCGCTCGAGCAGCTTCGCCCAGAGATCGAGATCCATGCCGTCCGCTCCCGCGGCTCGGGCGCCGCCGCCACACGCGAGCAGCAGCGCCGCGGCGAGCGCCCGCCCCGCTCGGATGCCGCGCGCGCGCCAACGGTTCGCCCGCAGCGCGATCAATCGGTGAAGGCGTCGAAGAGGAGCTTCGCCTGGCGCTGCTTGTGGAGCCGCATCGAGCCGCCCGCCGGCGCGGCGGCGTCGCGGCGTCCCGCGTAGCCGAGCGCGGCGCCCTTCGGCAGCGCCGCGGCGAGGCGATCGCGCACGAAGGTCCAAGGACCCATGTTGCGCGGCTCCTCCTGGACCCACACGAAGCGCTCCGCGTTGGCGAAGCCCGCGATCGCCGCGCGCACGCCGGCGTCGCTCCACGGGTAGAGCTGCTCGACGCGCACGATCGCCGCCTCGGCCTCGGCTCCGCGCTTCTCGCGCTCCTCGAGCAGGTCGTAGTAGACCTTGCCCGAGCAGAACAGGACGCGCTCGACCTTCTCCGGCGCGCCGGCGCAGGAGGCGTCGCCGATCACGGGTTGGAACGACCCGCTCGCGAGGTCGTCGGGCTGCGACACCGCGCGCGGCGCGCGCAGCAGACTCTTCGGCGTGAACACGACCAGCGGCGCGCGGAAGTTGCGGCGCATCTGGCGGCGCAGCGCGTGGAAGTACTGCGCCGGCGTCGTGCAGTTCACGACCTGCATGTTGTCCTCGGCGCAGAGCTGGAGGTAGCGCTCGATGCGCGCGCTCGAGTGCTCCGGCCCCTGCCCTTCGTAGCCGTGCGGCAGCAGCATCACGAGACCCGAGATGCGGCCCCACTTCACGGCGGCGGAGGAGATGAACTGGTCGATGATCACCTGCGCGCCGTTCGCGAAGTCGCCGAACTGCGCTTCCCAGAGCACGAGCGTCATCGGGTCCGCGACCGAGTAGCCGTACTCGAAGCCGAGCACGCCGACCTCGGAGAGCAGGCTGTCGTAGACCTCGAAGCGGCCCTGGTTGGCCGACACGTGCGCGAGCGGCGCGTACTCCGCCTCGGTGCTCTGGTCGACCAGCACCGCGTGCCGGTGCGAGAAAGTGCCGCGCGAGGAGTCCTGGCCCGAGAGGCGCACGTTGTAGCCCTCGAGCAGCAGCGACCCGAACGCGAGCGCCTCGGCGAAGGCCCAGTCCACGTCGCCGCCCTCGGCGATCGCCTTCGCGCGCCGCTCGAGGAAGGGCTTCAGCTTCTTGTGCACCTCGAAGCCGGGCGGCACCTGCGCGATGCGCTCGCCGATCTGCTGGAGGCGCTCGACCGCGACGCCCGTCGGGACGGGCTCCGCCGGCGCGGTGCGGTCGAAGCCGGTCCACGGGCCGCGCGGCTCGTAGGGCTCGTCGGGCCCGGGCGGATTCACCTTGATCGCGGCCAGCGCGGACTGCAGCTGATCGGACAGCTTCTTCTCGATCGCCTGCGCGTCCTCCGCGTCGAGCACGCCCGACGCGATCAGCTGATCGGTGTAGAGCCGCCGCACCGACGGGCGCTGGCGGATCTTCTCGTAGAGCAGCGGCTGCGTGAAGCCGGGCTCGTCGCTCTCGTTGTGGCCGTGCCGGCGGTAGCAGAACAGATCGATCACGACGTCGTCCGCGAAGCGCTGGCGGTACTCGAGCGCGAGCCGCGCGACGTGCACGACCGCCTCGGGGTCGTCGCCGTTCACGTGGAAGACCGGCACCTGGATCATCTTCGCGACGTCGCTGCAGTAGAGCGTCGAGCGCGTCTCGGCGGGCGACGCGGTGAAGCCGATCTGGTTGTTGACGATCACGTGGACCGTGCCGCCGGTGGAGTAGCCGGCGAGCTTCGAGAGGTTCAGCGTCTCGGCGACGATGCCCTGCCCCGCGAACGCGGCGTCGCCGTGGATCAGGAGCGGCACCACGCTGCGGCCGCGCAGGTCGCCGGCGCTCATCTGCTTGGCGCGCGCGCGGCCCTCGACGACGGGGTTCACCGCCTCGAGGTGCGACGGGTTGCCGGTGAGCGTCAGGTGCACGCGCGCGCCGTCGCGCGTGCGGCGGTCGCTCGAGTAGCCCTTGTGGTACTTGACGTCGCCCGAGCCGAACGGCGACTCGATGTCCTCGATGTCCTCGAACTCCGAGAAGATCATCTCGTAGGACTTGCCGAGCAGGTTCGCGAGCACGTTCAGCCGGCCGCGGTGCGCCATGCCGATCACGAACTCGCGCACGCCGTGCGACGGCGCGTCCTCGACGATCGTGTCGAGCAGCGGGATCAGCGACTCCGCGCCCTCGAGGCCGAAGCGCTTCTGGCCCACGAAGCGCGTGTGGAGGAAGCGCTCGAACAGCTCGGCGGCCGAGAGGTTCTCGAGGATGTGCTCGCGGTCGTCGGCGCCCAGCTCCGTGCGGTTGCGCGTCTCCTCGAGCCGGCGCTGCAGCCACGACTTGCGGCCGGGGTCCTGGATGTGCGTGAACTCGACGCCGACCTTGCCGCAGTAGGTCTCGCGCAGCGTGGCGAGGATCTGCGCGAGCGGCTGCACCGGTCCGCCGGGCAGGTCGCCGGCGAGAAAGCTCCGGCCGAGATCGTCGTGGCCGAAGCCGTAGTGCGCGGGGTCGAGCTCGGGGAAGTACTTGGCGCGGCCGCCGAGCGGATCGACGTCGGCGACGCGGTGGCCGCGCGCGCGGTACGAGTGGATCAGGCGCAGGCAGCGCGCGTGCTTCTCGGCCTCGCGTCCGTCGATCGTGACCGACGCCTCGGGCGCGGCGAACCAGCGCGCCCAGGCGGGATCGACGGATCCCGGATCGACCGCGTAGCGATCGAGGATCTCCTCGACGACCGCGGCGTTGACGCCGAAGTCGGCGAGCTGGTCCAAGCCGTTCGCCTTGGCGTTGGGCTTGGCGTTCGGACGGCCAGGGTTCTGGGGGGCGGAGCCAGCCGACGCGGGATCCTGTGGGCGCGAGCTTCCTTCCGACATCCGTTCTTCCGAGATCCGTTCCGAGGTCCGCACCGACGAAGCCTGCGACCGCTCTCCGCGAGTGTCCAGGTCCGGCCGAAGGCGCGAGACGTTTCCCGCTGCAAGCCGTGCAACCGGAGCTCGGCGCATCCGAGCCGTGCAACGGGTCCGCGGCGGTGCGCGGACGGTCCAGGTTACACGACTGTCATCGGCACATCCACGCGGATCGTGAGCGCGCACGCGCGCTCAATCGGAGAGGCGCTTGGCGATGCGCTGCAGCAGCGCGCCTGCATCCGCGGTGCGCGGGAAGCGCTCGTCGGGCCGCTTCTGCACGAGGCGCAGGATGAGCTCCGCGAAGTCGTCGGGCAGATCGGGCGCGGCGGCGCGCGGATCGGGCGGCGCGCTGTGCCGGTGGTGGTACGTCACGTCGCCGTCGCGGAAGGGGACGTCGCCGACGACGAGCTCGTAGAGCGTGACGCCGAGCGCGTATTGGTCCGCGCGGTGGTCGACGTCCTCGCCCGCCGCCTGCTCGGGCGCCATGTAGTACGGCGTCCCGCCGACGACGGTGGCCGCGCGGCGCACCTCCTCGGTCATCTTCGCGAGGCCGAAGTCCATGATCTTCACGACGCGGTCCTTGGTGAAGAACAGGTTCGACGTCTTGATGTCGCGGTGCACGACGCCCGCTGCGTGCGCGTACTCGAGGCCGGCGCACGCCTGCGCGCCGAGCCGCGCCGCGTCGCGCGCCGAGAGCTTTCCGCGCTTCGTCAGGATGTCGTGCAGCGGGAGCCCCTCGAGCAGCTCCATGGTGAGGAAGTACTGGTCCTCTTCCTGGCCGGCGTCGAAGAGCGTCACGATGTTGCGGTGGTTGAGCGCCGCCGCCGCGCGCGCCTCGCGCAGGAAGAGGCGCACCGCGGTCGGGTGGTTGCGCAGGTTCTCGGGCAGCCGCTTGAGCGCGACGAGCCGGCCGAGCCGCTTGTCGCGCGCCTTGAACACGACGCCCATGCCGCCGCGGCCGAGCTCGCCGAGGATCTCGTAGCGGCTCTCCTGCGCGGGCGCGGCGTTCGCCACCGTCGCGCGCGTCTCGCGCTCGGCCTGCGCCGCCTGGCGCAGCGACTCGATGCGGGTGGTCGCGTCCGGGTAGTGGAAGTCGCGTGAGCGGATCGACTCCCACGTCTCCATCGCCTGCTCGACGCGGCCCGCCTGCTCGAGCGCGCGCGCGAGCTGCTCCACCATCTCGAGCGGCGCGCTCTCGCCGCCGCCGACCGTGACCGCCTCGTCGAGCTTCTGCACGCCGAGATCGAGCTCGCCGCGCTCGAGGAAGATCTGCCCGAGCAGCCGGCAGGCGCGCACGTAGTCGCCGTCGCGCAGCTCGACCATCTGGAGGCTGCGGATCGCGCGATCCGGATCGCCGCACTCGAGCGCGGTGCGCGCGGCGTCGTAGTAGCGCGCCAGCTTCTCCTGGAGCTCGCAGACCTTCTCCAGATTGTCGATGCGGCGGTAGCAGTCGAGCGCGTCCTCGTAGCGGTACGCGACCTCGAAGTGCTCGGCCGCGCGCGCCGCGTCGCCGGCGGCGAGGTACGACTCGGCCGCCTTCTCGTGATTGCCGGCCTGCTCGTAGAGCTGCGCGGCGCTGGCGGGATCGACGTCGCCCGAGAGCAGCGTCGCCGCTTGCTCGTAGCGGCCCGCGCGCTGGAAGCTGTGCGCCGCCTGCTCCATGTCGCCGAGCGCCGCGAAGTGCTCGCCGCGCGCGTTCGCCGCGGCCTTGTCCTCGCCGGCGCGCTCGAGCGCGTCGGCGGCGGCGGCGAGGTTGCCGAGCAGATACGGCTCGACGGCGTCCGGGCAGTTCGCGAACACCAGCGCGCTCGCGTCGTGGATCTCGATCGCCAGCGTGCGCGGCGCGAAGCCTTCGAGCGCGATCTCGCGCTCGAGCACGCGACCGTCGACCGCGACGAGCACGCGGTACCGAGCGGGCGGGAGGTAGAACATCGTGCGGCCCGCGTGCGCGTAGCGCATGCTGTCGGGCCGGCCGCGCAGCGCGACCACCGCCTGCTGCAGCGGCTCGTTGCCGTCGAAGACGCAGACCTCGAGCGCCGCCTCGCGCGCGCGGAAGTCGAACTCGAGGCGCGCCGTCTTGCCGCGCACGATCTGGACCGTCTGCTCGGCGGCGTAGTTCCCGATCACCTCCTCGCTGGCGGGATCCTGGAGGAGGCCGTGCACCGTCACGAAGTAGCGGCGCGCGGGGAGCCAGCGGAACAGCGTCTCCTTGCCCACGAGCGAGCGCTCGAAGCGGCCCATCATGCTCATCTTGCGCAGGAACCGGTTGCCGCCCGCGCCCTTCCCGGCGCCGGCGTCGGCCTTCGAGCTGCGGCGCGAGAGCTTGATGCTGAAGAAGCCCTTGCCGAGCGACGCGTACTGGATGTCCACCTGGAGCTCGCCCCAGCCGCGCACCAGCGGCAGCACGCACAGGACGAGCGCCAGCGACGCGAGCACCAGCGCGAGCGGGTTCCACGCGGCGAAGCGGCGCGCGCCGTCGTCGATGCGCGTCTGATTCGCGAAGCGGCGCACCGCGAGCGGGTCGCGGCCGACCAGCATGCGCACCTCGAGTCGCAGCGCGCCCGGGCCGTCGCGCAGCGCGCGCGCGACGAACACCGCGTCGGTGCCGAGCGCGTCGTTCATGCGCGCGACGGCGGGCTCGTCCTCGTCGAACGCGCGCAGCGACGCCTGCTCGGCGGCCGCGAGCTCGGGCGGGATCTCGCTCGGCGTCACCACCTGGAAGCGGCTGCCCAGCGCCCCGGCCAGCTCGCCCGCGAGCGCCTCCACCGACGCGCGCCGCGGCGCGAGCAGTCGCCGCACGAGGCCGCCCGTCTCGACGAGGCTCGGCTCGAGCAGCGCCACCACCTGCACGGGCGCTTCCCGGCCCGGGATGCGGTCGGGGAAGCTGGCGGCCAGCTCCGCGAGACCCGCGAGCACCGCGCCGTCCTGCTTCTCGACCGCGCCGAGCTCGGCTGCGGCCTGCGCCGTGCCGGTGGCTCCGGAAGACATCTGGGACGCGAGCTCGCGAAGCGCGCCCGCGCCGGCCGCGTCGCCGCCCGCTTCGCGCAGCTTCGCGAGGTCCTCGGCGAGGCGCGGGCTCGCCGGCGCCAGCTCGAGCGCCTGCTCGAGCATGCCGGTCGCGTCCGCGACCTCGCCGCGCTCGGCGCGGATCGAGGCCGCTTCGCGCAACAGCTCGGCGGTCGGGCCGCCGGGCTGGCCTTCGAGGATCTGCAATGCGCCGTCGAGCTGGCCCGTCACGCGCATCAGACCGGCGAGCGCCAGCCGCGTGCGCTCGCTCTGCGGCGCGATCTCGAGCACCTGCCGGAAGAGCTGCGACGCCTCTTGGGTGTCGCCTTGCGCGAGCGCGATCTCGCCGAGGCCGCGCAGCGGCGCCGCATCCTGCGGCGCCAGCACGTGCGCCTGCTCGAACGCCTGGCGCGCGCCCGGCGCGTCGCCGGCCGCGCGCCGCGCTTCGCCGAGCGCCTCGTACAGCGCGCCGTCCGCGGCGCCGAGCTGGACGGCCTGCTCGGCC
>QEVM01000375.1 GCA_003576805.1 Pseudomonadota bacterium
CGCGGGCCGCCGCTTCCAGCGCGCCGAGCCGTCCGCGGGCGGCCGCGATCGCGGCGCACAGGACGTCCGCGTCGGCGCCCGGCGCGGCGTCGTACGCCGCCTCGATGCGCGCGCGTGCGCCGGCGGGCCTGTCCGGCTGGCGCGCGAGCCAGGCGTCGAAGCGTTCGTGCGCGACCTCCGGAATGCGGGCGCCGCCCTCCGTGCAGTTGACCAGGCGCACCCCGCACGCCGTCAGGTGGCGGCCGATGCCGCGGTAGTTCTCCAGGAACGATGCGTACGCGCGTGAAGTCGGCACCTTCTCGCCGTGCCAGCCCTCCACCCATACCAGCTCGTCGGTGCGGCGACCCTCCGGCGCGTCGGCACCGACCAGCTTCTTCTTCTCTGCCAGGTTGGTGAAGGCATAGCGGCCGTCGGCGGTCGCCTCGAACGACACCATGTCGTAGGCGCTGCCGCTCGCGTACACGCGGCCCCCGGTGAAGGCGAGATCCTGCCCGATCAAGGCGACGTCGCGTGCGCCGAGCGCGACCGCGAGGTGCACCGCGCTGTGCGTCACGGTCGTGCCGCCCGGGACGAAGCAGGTCTCGCCGAGGCGCGCCGCGATCCAGCGGGCCACGCGATACGGCTCGGGCGTCGCGACGAAGCGGGCGCGCACCGGAAGCTCGAACAGCGCGGGATGCGCCGAAGGCGCGAGCACGAGCGCCGCGTCGCGCACGCCCTCCAGCTGGTGCGCCACGTTCTTGCTCTCGATCGCGTGCACGAGGTCGGGGCGGATGCCGGCACGCACGAGCGCGCGGTGCGCCTGGCCGATCGCGATCACGAGCAGGCGCGGCGCCGCCTGCGCGAGCTGGCCGAGCTGCCGGTCGAGCGACGGACCGGCCGCCACGACGACCGCCGGCACGCCGGCGAACGCGCCCGCGATCGGCGTGAGCCCGGGCGTCGCGACGAGGTGCGGCGCGTTGTCGACCGCGAGCTCCGACCAAGTGCGCATCATCGCGACGCGCGTCGCGGCGGCGGCGTCGATCGCGCGCTTCGCGCCCGCGACGCGATCCAACGCGTCGCGCACCGCATCGGCGTCGAGGCGCGCGACGATCGGGTGCACGCAGCTCCGCACCGCCATGCCCGCGCGGTAGAGCGCCTGCACGCGGCCGCCGAGCTCGTCGAGATCCGCGGCCCAGTGCACGTCCGGTGCGTCGAGGAGCGGCAGCTCGGCGCGTGCACCGAGCAGCGCGCGCAGTCGCGCCGGCGACGGCTCGTACACGAGGACCGGCGCCGCGCACACCGACCGGAACGCTTCGAGGTGGAGCGCGAGCCCGACGCCGAAGGCGACGAGGAGATCGGGCTTTGCAGCCGCGTGCGGCTCTGCCTGGCGGCGCGCTTCGGTGACGGGGTCGTACGCGGAGCCGAGGCGCAGCCCGCGCTCGGCCAGCGTGACGGCGCCGCCCGGGCCGCGCTCCGCCGCGACACCGCTCGCGTCGGCTGCGGCGACGCGCCCGGCGAGCCGGGGGCTGCGCGCGCGCAAGCGCGCGAGGTTGTGCTCAAAGTCCGCCGGCGATGCCAACTTCGTGCTCCGTGCGGAAGACGAGCCCGCGCGCCAGCGCGCCGGCGCTGGCGCGCACCGCGTCGAGATCCTCCGCGCGATGGCCGACGATCGCGGTCGCGAAGCGCACGACGCCGCGGAAGAAGGTCGCGCGCGTCTCGTCGGTCTCGGCGGCGGTGTGGTGTACGCGCAGCAGGAAGGCGTCGTCGACGTCGTGCATCTCGAGGAGCGGCACGACCGCCGCCTGCGCCGCGTCGGTGAGCAGCGCGACGCCGAAGCGGGCGTCGCCCGCGCTCAGCCAGCCCTCGGTCGCACCGAGGCACGAGGTCGCCGACACCGAGGGCGCGGCGGGCCGGCCGTGGTCGATCGCGGTGCCGGGCGCGAGCGCGAACGACTCGACCTCCGCGCCGCCGTTCACCGTCGCGTAACGCAGCGTCGCGCGCTCGAACGCCTCCGGCAGCCAGGTGAGCGCCGCGAAGCGGAGTGACTGCAGCCGCACTTCGCGCAGGTGGAGCTCCTGGATCACGTCGAGGCGCGGGCGATCGCGGTAGGCGCGATAGGTCTTGCGCCACTCGCCGAGCGCCGTGCGCACCGCGACGGTGAGCGACGCGCGCACGCCGTCGCCCACGTCCGCAGAGGTGCGCAGCACCGGCGAGAGGTCCGCGACCTTCTCGCCCTGCTCGGTGACGGCGAGCGCGTGCGCCGAGTACCAGTCGGGCGTGTACGCCACGTGGTCGAAGCGGCCGTGCGCGATCGTGCCGGCGAGCGGCGCGCCCGTGAGCGACGGAAACCGCAGCGCCGCCAGCGCGCTCCCGCGCAGCGGAAGCAGGCGCGCGTCCACCATCGGCGTCGCGATGCGCTCGGTCGCGATCACGGCGCAGTCGCCGGCACCCGGTGCGCGGCGCGGCACGACGCGCAGCGCGAGCCGCGCGCCGGGCGCGAGGCGCGGCGCGACGACGA
>QEVM01000087.1 GCA_003576805.1 Pseudomonadota bacterium
ATGGCTGGGCGCGCTCGAGCGGCTCGCCGCCGGCGACGCCGCGCCCTCGCGGCGCGCGCCGCCGCGCGCGGAGCTCCCGCCCGAGCCGGCGTCCAGCGACGCGCTCGATCTCGACGCGGCGAGCGCTCCGCCCGCGCTCGGTTTGCTCGGCGGCATGATCGGCGAAGAAGCGCGCGCACGGCTCGATGCGCTCTTCGCGCGCATGGACGGCTGGGACCGCTTCGGCCTCTCGCGCGATGCGATCGCGCGCTCGTTCCCGCTCTTCTACGCGTTCTATCGGCTGTGGTTCCGCGTGCGGAGCGAGGGCCACGAGCACCTGCCGCGCAGCGGTCCGGTCGTGCTGGCCGCGAACCACGGCGGCCTGCTCCCCTTCGACGGCGCGATGACGGTCGTGGACGTGCTGCTGCACAGCGACCCGCCGCGCCTGCCGCGCGCGATCGTCGAGCGCTGGGCCGGAACGCTGCCCTTCGTGAACGTGTTCTTCGCGCGCGTCGGCCAGGTGATCGGCACGCACGAGAACTTCGCGCGGCTGCTCGCCGACGACGCGGCCGTGCTGGTGTTCCCGGAAGGCGTCGAGGGCATCCGCAAGCCGATCACGCAGCGCTACCGGCTGCAGCGCTTCCACGTCGGCTTCGTCGAGCACGCGCTGCGCGCGCGCGCGCCGATCGTGCCGGTCGCGATCCTCGGCAGCGACGACCAGACGCCGATCCTGTTCGACGTGAAGCCGCTCGCGCGGCTGCTCGGCCTGCCCGCCGCGCCGATCACGCCGACCTTTCCGTGGCTCGGGCCGCTCGGGCTGCTGCCCTACCCCGTGCGCTACCGGATCGTGTACGGCGAGCCGCTCCGCTTCCACGAGCGCTTCGACCCCGACGCCGCCCAGGAGCCCGCCGTCGTGCGCGCGCTCGCGAACCAGGTGCGCCGCCAGATCCAGGCGCTGATGGACCGGCATCGCGCGTGAAGAGCGTCCTCGTCACGCACGCCGATCTCCCGCTCGGGCGCCGCATCGCGAAGGTGCTGTGGCACGACGCGCGCGTGGACCGCATCGTCGCGCTCGGCGAGGGCGGCATGCCGCGCGCGTTCGCGGGCTGGCGCAGCGGCGCGGCGGCGCGGCTCGTGTACGAGCGCGTCGACCTCGCGCGCCAGCGCGCGGTGTCGGAGCTGTTCCGCTCGAAGCGGATGCGCGTGCTCACGATCGACAGCGTCGTCCACGTGCCGCCGCACGGCGCCGCGCAGGACGGACCGCCGCTCGCGGGCCGCGTCGCGCCGCGCACCGCCGAGGCGCGGCACCTGCTGCACTTCGCGAGCGAGTCGCGCACGATCCGCCGGCTCGTCGCGATCGGCTCCGCGTTCGTCTACCGGCTCGCGCCGGGCAACGCGAATCACCTCACCGAGGCGAGCCCGCTCGACCTCGAGCCGGACGTCGACGCCCTGCGCCGCGCCTGGATCGACTGCGACATGCTCTTCCACGCCGCCGCGGCCGGCACGCGCCTGCAAGTCGCGCTGCTGCGCGTGCCGACCGTGGTCGCGTCGGGCGGCTACGTGTACCTGCACCCGGGCCTCGAGGGCGCCGCCGGCGTGCGGCTGCGCCCGCTCGGCTTCGACCCGCTCTGCCCCGTGATCGCCGACAAGGACGTCGCGCTCGCGGTGCGCGCGGCGCTCGCGTGCGACCGCACCGGCGTGTTCAACGTCGCGGGCCGCGATGCCGTCCCGCTGTCGGTGCTCGGGCGCTGGACGGGCCGCCCCTGCCTGCCGGTCCCGGGCGCGCTGCTGCGCGGCGCGTCGGCCGGTCCGCAGCTTCGCTACGGCATGAGCCTCGACACGCGCCGCGCCGCCGAGCAGCTCGGCTTCGAGCCGCGCTATCGCGTGGGCGTCGCGCGAGCCGGCGACGGCGCGCTGCGGCTCGAGGCCGTCGCGAGCTGACGCCGGCGCCCTCGCCCGCTAAATTGCGGCGCCTTTTCGAGCCCTTGGACTCCTCGCGGGGCTCACCCATCGCAAGCCTTCTCTCGCGCGCCCGACTGGCCCAGCCCAGGGAGGCGGAGGACTGACCGTGGAAGTCGACACCTCGCAGTTCCGCAACGGCCTGAAGTTCATCCTCGACGGCCAGCCCTTCGTCATGACCTTCTTCCAGCACGTGAAGCCGGGCAAAGGCGGCGCCTTCGTCCGCACCAAGGTGAAGAACCTGATCAACGGCAAGGTGCTGGAGCGCAACTTCCGGTCGGGCGAGCGCGTCGAGCTCGCCGACGTGGAAGAGAAGAAGATGCAGTACCTCTACCTCGACGGGGACAATCTGGTCTTCATGGACCAGAGCACCTACGACCAGCTCCCGTTCTCCAAGGCGACCGTGGGAGACGCGCGCCTCTTCCTCAAGGAGAACATGGAGGTCGAGGTGCTGTTCTGGAACAACAAGCCGATCAACATCGACCTGCCGTCGTTCGTCGAGCTCGAGGTGACGAAGTGCGACCCGGGCGTGAAGGGCGACACCGCCTCCGGCGCGACGAAGCCCGCCACGCTCCAGACCGGCGCCGTCGTCAACGTCCCGCTCTTCATCAAGGAAGGCGACATGCTTCGCATCGACACCCGCACCGGCGAGTACGTCGATCGCGCCAAGTGAGTGCCACGGCCGCAGGCGCGCACCCACTCTTCCGGTAGGGGACCTTGCCGGAGGAACGGCCATGCCGGCCGCCCCGCGCGCGTGGCTCCTCGCGCTCGCGGCCCTGCTCCTCGCCCATCCCGCCCGCGGCCTCGGGCTGCTCGCGGACGACCGCTCGGTCGCGCTCCACGTCACGCCCGGCTGCTGCGACGAGCTCTTCGAGGCCGAGTTCTTCGCGCCCTTCCAAGTCCCGGGTCAAGGTTCGGAGATCGCGCTCACGCCCGACGGTCTCGGATTCGACGGCACCGCCACCGGGCAGGCCAACGGCTTCAGCGACGACGCGAACAATTTCTACGATCGGACCTCGATCTTCTCGATCGAGTTCCGCATCGACGGCGCGGGCAGCATCTCGCTGGATGGCTGCTTCGAGTCGTCCTTCGACGCGGCGCCGGGCGCGTCCTCGGTGCAGCTGCTGGCCGGAGAGCAGGTGCTCTTCTCGCGCTCGCGCGATCCGTTCGAGCCCTGCATCGACGAGCAGTTCGCGTTCGGCGGACAGCTCGCGCCCGGCACCTACACGCTCGAGGCGCGCGCCGCCTCGGTCGGCGTCGACTCGGGCGTGCGCTTCGATCTCGCTTTCTCCGTGCGCGACTCGGAGCGGCCCGTGCCGGAGGCGCCGACGCTGGTGGCGCTCGGGCTCGGTCTCACCGGGATCGGCGCGATGGGCAGGAGGCGCAAGGAGGCCGGCTCGCGCCCGCGCTGATCGGCCGCTCGCCGCGCGGCTACCATGCCGGCGATGCGGGGGGACCAGCTCGCCAGACAATGGCGCCTCATCCAGCGGCTCGCGCGCAGCCGCTACGGCGTGGGGCTCGACGCGCTCGCCGACGACCTCGAGTGTCATCGGCGCACGGTGTACCGCGACCTCGACGCGCTGATGCTCGCGGGCTTCCCGGTGCTGTCCGAGAAGCGCGACGGCAAGGTCTTCTATCGCTTCCTCGAGCACTTCAAGCTGGGCGACGTGCCGTTCACGCCGGACGAGATCCTCTCGCTCGCGTTCGGCGAGGACCTCTTGCGCACGCTCGAGGGCACCGTCTTCCACGACTCGATCCGCTCCGCGCTCGAGAAGATCCGCGCGAGCCTCGGGCCGGAGCTGACGGAGTACCTCGCGCGCCTCGGCGAGTCGTTCCGGGTGCTGCCGGGGCCGCACGGCGACTACGCCGCGCTGCGCGACACGATCCGCACGCTCAACGAGGCGGTGCTCGGCCGGCGCACGGTGCGCATGCGCTACCGCACCGGCAGCACCGGCCGCGAGCGCGCGCGCGAGCTCGATCCCTACCGCGTCTGGTACCGCAACGGCGCGCTCTACGTGGTCGGCCACGACCACGACTCCGGCGAGGTGCGCACCTTCGCCGTCGGCCGCATCCGCTCGATCGAGGCGACGGGGCGCCGCTTCAGCGTGCCGGCCAGCTTCGACTTCGACGCCTACGTCTCGTCGGCGTTCGGCGTGATCCACGAGCCGCCGGTGCGCGTGCGGATCCGCTTCGACGCGCGCTGGGCGGACTGGGTCGCAGAGCGGACGTGGCACGCGACGCAGAAGCTCGAGCGCAAGGCGGGCGGCGCGCTCGAGCTGACGATGGACGTGGGCGGCGCAGCCGAGGTGCGGAGCTGGGTGCTCTCGTTCGGCGCGGGCGCGCTCGTGCTCGAGCCGTCCGCGCTGCGCGACGACGTGAAGCGCGAGCTCGAGAAGGCCGCCGCGCGCTACGCCTGAACCGCGCCTCGTTCGCAGCGCCGCGTCGATTGTTCATTGCGTGTTCGCGGATCGCGCGCGGTTTGCGCGCCGCGCACGTCTGCGCGAGTTGCGGGCGGCGCGCATGCTGGCACGTCGCGTGCACCTCTTCTGCGCATTTTCGCAGAGAGGTGAATCCCATGGCACAGCGAAGAACGGAACCGCGCGGCGAGACCAGCGCCGCGGTCGGCGAAGCGACGACGGCGGCGAAGGAGACCGTGCGCGAGGCGACGAGCGCGGCGCGCGAGGCGGCGACGTCGCGCGCGCAGGGGCTCGTCGAGAGCGGCAAGACCGTCGCGGCGACGCGCATGGAGGGCGTCGCGAACGCCCTGCGCAACGCGTCGTCGCAGATGCAGGGCGAGCAGCAGGCGCTCGCGAGCTACGCGCAGCGCGCGGCGGACGCCGTCGAGAACGCCTCGCGCTCGCTGCGCGAGCAGGACGTGGACGCGCTGCTCGAGTCCGCGGAGCGCTTCGCGCGCCGCAACTCGGCGGCGTTCCTCGGCGGCGCGTTCGTCGCGGGCTTCGCGCTGGCGCGCTTCCTCAAGGCGTCGGGCGAGCGGCGCAGCCGCGCCAGCTACGCCGCGTGGACGCCGACGCAGGGCGTGGGCGACGAGCCCGTCTACGCGCACGAGCCCGCGTCCGGCAGCTACGGGCCGATGTGAGGAGTATGGGAATGCAACCCGAACCGCATCCCGAGCGCCCGAACGAAGCGGGCGACCGCTCGATCGTGACGCTGTTCCGCCAGCTCTCGCGGGAGCTCGGAACCCTGCTGCGGCAGGAGGCCGATCTGGCGCGCGCGGAGGTGCGCGAGAAGGCCGCGCACTTCGGCACCGGCGTGAGCCAGCTCGGCGCGGGGGCCGGCGTCGTCTTCGCCGGCTTCCTGATTCTGCTGATGGCGGCCGTCTACGGCCTCGCGGGGCTCGTGGACTCGCTCGCGCTCGCGGCGCTCATCGTCGGCGCGATCACCACGGCGATCGGCCTCGTGCTGCTCGTCCGCGGCCGCAGCCAGCTCAAATCCGAAACCCTGACACCGACGCGCACCGTCGAATCGCTGCGCCAGGACGTGCAGATGGTGCAGGGCGACGGCCCGATCGAGGCCGAAGCCACGCACCTGCACGACGACGCGCAGCACAGGAGCCACTGAACATGGAAGAGACTCGAACCCCCGAAGAGATCGAGCGCGAGATCGAAGCAACGCGCACCAACCTCGAAGGCACCGTGGAGGAGCTCGGCGAGCGGCTGGCGCCGCGGCGCCTCGTCGACGACGCGGTCGGCCGCGTCCGGCACTCCGCCGCGCGCAGCGCGAGCCACGCCTGGTCGCGCGCCAGCGACTCGATGCGCGACAACGCGATTCCGCTCGTCCTGATCGGCGGCGGCATCGCCTGGTGGCTCGCGTCGCGGCGCTCCGAGCGCTACGACCGTTACGAGGGCTACGAGCGGCCGTGGGGCGACGCGGGCTATCCCGAGTACCGCTCGATGAGCGGCCAGGCCGGCCAGCGCCAGGGCGTCGGCGAGACGGCGCGCGCGCTGGGCGAGCACGCGATGGAACGCGGCGGCGAGCTCCGCACGCGTGCGCGTGAAGGCCTGCACCACGGCGTGGAGCGCGCGCAGCACGGCCTCCATCAGGGCATGGAGCGCGCGCAGCACGGCTTCCAGTCGGTGCGCGACGACCAGCCGATCCTGCTCGGGCTCGCCAGCCTCGCGCTCGGCGCGCTGGTCGGCGGCAGCCTGCCGTCCACGCAGCGCGAGGACGAGATGCTCGGCCACGCCCGCGACCAGGTCGTGCAGCGCGCGGCCGAGGCCGGGCGCGAGAAGGCCGAGCAGGTGCGCCACGCGGCCGAGGAGGCCGCCGGCTCCGGCGGCGACGGCGCCGGCAACACCGGCAGCGACGTGCAGCAGCAGGGTCCCGCGATCTAGGTCGCGATCGAGCCCTGCAGATGCGAAGGGCCGCCGGCGGGCGCCGGCGGCCCTTTCTCGTGCGGAGCCGGGCCCCGCTCAGACCAGCGCGAGGTCCGGGTCGTGCTGCATGCGGCTGCCGCGGTCGTAGAGCATGCCGAGCTTGCGGTACTGCTCGTCGGTGCGCTCGGTGACGAGCCCCAGGTTGCGCAGGTTCGGCAGCACCGTGTGCATGTACACCATGCTGTTCAGCTCGGCCCAGTTCGGCATCCCGAGCGTCAGCTTGGTGATGTTCTCGGGATCGAGGCCGTACTTCGGGCCGAGCAGGTGCAGCATGTCGAGCTGCTGATTGGCGTTGAGCGCCTCGAGGATCCCGAACGCCCAGTCCTCCATCTCCGCCTTCTCGGCGGCGTCCGCCTCGCGCACCACGCGGCGCATGGTGAGGACGCCGAACGCGGCGTGCCGCGACTCGTCCTGCTCGACGCGGCGGATCATCTCGGTGAGCAGAGGGTTGCGGCTCTCCGTGCGAAGCAGGTCGAAGATGCCGACGGCCATGCCCTCGAAGAGCGTCTGCATGCCGAGCGTCTTCTTGCGCGCCGTCTCGGCGCGCAGCAGCTCGTCGAGCAGGATCTTGAGGCTCGGGTTGATCGGGTAGATGGCGCCGAGCTTGCGCGAGAGGAACTTCGAGATCGCTTCGATGTGGCGGGCCTCGTCGGTCACCTGGCTCGCCGCGTACCACTTCTCGTCCATCTTGTCGCAGGCGTTGGTGAGCTGACCGCAGATCTGGAGCGCCGCCTGCTCGCCGTGGAGCAGCTGCGAGAGCAGGTGCGTCAGCTCGTCGAAGGCGGCGGCCTTCTGCGTCGCCTCGTCCTTGCCCGAGAGCTTGCAGAGCTGCGCCAGCATCGACGCCTGGGGGTTCATCACCCAGTCGTCCTTCGAGACGGGCGCGGACCAGTCGAGATCGCGCTCGGCGTTCCACTGGTTGACCTTGCCCTTCTCGTACAGCGCGCGGAGCTCCTCGACCTCGGAGCCGTACTCCCAGGTCCAGTGGAGCGTGAGCGGCGCGGCGACGTCCGTCTTCGCGCGCAGCTTCGCGATCTCCTGCTCGTCGACGAACTCGATCACCTCGAAGTCGCCGAAACGCTTGCGATGTTCCTGCATCAGCCGCTTCATCCGTCGTCTCCTGACCGGGACTGCGCCGGGCGCGCAGCGAGTCCCTCGTGAAAGAACGCCTTCATCTCCGCCTTGCGCGTACGGACCGCTTCGGCCGAGAGCAGCGGACCCCCGAGCAGGGTCTCGCCGAGCTCTCCCGATGCGAAGTGGTAGATCGCGGCGCCGATCAGCGTCTGGACGACGTGCGGCGTCGACGCGCGGCGGAACGCGCCGGCGCGCATGCCTTCCTCGAGGAGCCTCGAGATGCCGGCCAGCAGCGACTCGACGCGCTGGTCGACCGCCTGCCCCTCGGGCCATTCCTCGGTGTCGAACTGCTCGTCCTCGAAGAGCGCGCGGAGCAGCAGGCGCGCCGACGCGGGCTGCTCGGCGAGCGCGTCCACGAGCGCGTCGGTCCAGCGGTCGAGCTTCGCCGCGGGCGCGTCGCCCGACGCGAGCGCGGCGCCGAGGCGCTCGTCGATGCGGCCGAGCACGCGCTCGAGCACGGCCAGATAGAGCTGGACCTTCGAGCGGAAGTGGTGGAAGAGCGAGGACTTGCCGAGCCCGGCCGCCTCCGCGACCTCGCGCATCCCGACGCCCGCGAAGCCGCGCCGGGCGTACAGCGCCTCCGCCACCTCGAGGATCTTGTCGCGCGAGCTGCCGTCGCGAGCTCCGATGTCGGCCATGCGATCCCTCCGACCGATCGGTCGGGCGGCAGGGTAATGACCGCCTCCGGTCGGTGCAAGGTTGCGCTTCACCGGGCGGTCGTGGACTTCGTCGCGCCCGCCTTCGGGGTCGCCGGCTTCCTTGCCGGGACCGTCTTCTTCGCGGGGACCGCTTTCTTCGCAGGCGCGGCCTTCTTGGTGGGGGCGGCCTTCTTCGCCGGCGCGCTCGTCTTCTTGGCGGGCGCCGCCTTCTTGGCCGGGGCGGCCTTCGGGGCGGGCGCGGTCTTCTTCGCCGGCGCCGTCGTCTCGACCGGGGCGGCCCGCGGAGCGGGTGCGGGCGCCACGGGTGCGGCGCTCGGGGCGAGGGCGGGCGGCGAAGCGCCGGGCACGTCCTGTCGCAGCCAGTCGTCGTGCGAAGTGCTCGTCGCCGGGGCGGGCAGCGGGCTCGGCCCCATCGGCAGCGGCGCGGCGGGACCGGTCGGCAGCGGGGCGGCCGTCGGGGCCGGCGCGCCGGACCGGATCCGGATCCCGGGTTGCGTCGCGGGTGCGCCGGGCGTCTCCGGCGCCGGACCCCCGGTTGCGCCCGCCGCGGGGACGCCCGGCGTCCCGCGCAGGACACGGGCCGATCCCATCCGCTGCACCCGGAAGCCGCGCTGGGCGAGCAGCTCGGGGATCCCTTCCGGCCCGATCAGGTGCCCGGTGCCGACCACCACGAAGCGCGGCCGCCCGTCCGCCGCGAGCGCCGCGATGCGCTCGGCCATCGAGCGGTTGCGGCTGTAGTAGACGCGCTCGTAGAACTCGCCGAGCTGCACGTCGCCCTGGGCGTGCGCGAACAGCAGCGTGTCGAGCGTGCGCTCGTCGCCTTCCTCCCAGGCGCGCAGGATCGCGCGCGTCACGTCGAGGAACGCCTGCGCCTCGCGCAGGATCTCGACGAGCATCGTCTCCTGGAGCTGGTCCGGCATGCTCGCGAACATCGCCGCCTGCTCGTGCAGCGACTCGAGCGCCACGATCGGCTTGCCGGCGCCCTTCGCGCGCCGCAGCAGCACCGCGTCGACGCCGTTCTCGGCCTGCAGCCCGGCGGCGTCGTACTCGAGGCCGGTCACGAGCTGCGCCACCAGCCACGGGCGCATCTGGTCGACGCGGTCCATGTCGTAGCCGCGCTGCTTCATGTACTCGGCGATGGCCCGGTAGGTGTCGGCGCGCAGCACCTGCTTCAGCGTCATCGGCTCGGGCAGCAGCCCGTAGCGGTGCGTGGTCTCGACGGCGTCCACCTCGGTGAGCGTCGTCGTGTCGATCTCGACGACGAGCTCCTGCGCCGCGGCCCAGTCCGCCTCGATGCGCGGATCGAGCGCGAGCTCGCGGCCGTCGCCGATGTGGACCGAGCCGAGCAGGTAGAGGCGTGTGCCGTCCTGCCCCTGCGCCTCCCAGAAGAACGCCTGCGGCGCGTCCGGCCGCGCGGCCTGGCGGACGCGCGGCTTCGCCGACGTCGTGCTCTTCGGCGGAGTCGTACACGAGAATGCGACGAGCGCGGCGACGAGACCCGCGGCGAGCTTCGCGCCGCGCGCGCGCTTCACGGTGCGACGACCTCGACGGGGCCGAAGCGTTCGAGCTGCGGGCGCAGCGCCGCGGCCGGCCCGACGGCGACGATCGCGATCCGGTCCGGGTGGAGGTGGCGCGCCGCGACCTCGCCCAGATCGTCGCGCGTCACCTGCTGGAGGCGCGTGCGGTAGGTGTCGAGCGAGTCGGGCGGCAGCTCGTAGACGTCGAGATCGACGAGCGCGCCGGCGATCGCGTTCGCCGTCTCGAGGCCGAGCACGAAGCGGCCGGCGCTGTAGCTCTTCGCGAGCCGCACGTCCGCCTCGGACGGCGGCTCGCTCTTCATGCGGGCGAGCTCCGCGAGCACCAGCTCGGTGACGCGGCCCGCCTGCTCGGCGCGCGTCGACGTGCCGACGAAGAACGGGCCGGGGTGCCAGCGCAGCGCGAAGCCGGACGAGATCCCGTACGCGAGGCCCTCTTCCGCGCGCACGCGGCTCATCAGCCGCGACAGGAAGCCGCCGCCGCCGAGCAGCGTGTTCATCAGGTTCGCCGGGATGCGCGCGGGATCGCGCCGCGAGAGCCCTTCGTGCGCGAACAGCAGCTGCGCCTGGCCGAGATCGGGCCGGTCGACGACGACGACCCGGCGCGCGCCGGGCGTGGACGTCGGAGGCGGCGCGCCGCGCTCGAGTCCCTCGGCCGCGGGCGCCCACGCGCCGAACTGCTCGCGCACGCGCGCGATCGCCTCGTCGAAGGAGAGATCGCCGACGACGTACGCGATCGACTGGGCCGGCGTGAAGAGCCGGGCGTGCCAGGCGCGCAGGTCCGCCGCGTCGAGCGTCTCCACGCTCTCCGGCGCGCCGGCGAGCGCCACGCCGTAGCGGTGGCCGCCGTACAGCACGAGCTGGAGGCGCCGCCCCGCCAGCGCGTTCGGCTCGTCCTTCTCCTGCACGAAGGACTGGAGCTGCTCGGCGCGCGCGCGCGCGACCTCGCCGGGCTCGAAGCGCGGGCGCAGCACGACGTCGCCGAGCAGCGCGAAGAGCCGGCCGGCGTCCTCGGAGAGGCCCGCGAGCCCGACGCTCGCCGAGTCCCATTCGGCGCCCGCCGAGAGCGAGGCGCCCATCTCTTCGACGGTGCGCGCGAGCGCGAGCGCGTCGCGCTCGCCGGCGCCGCGCTTCATCACGTCGAGCACGAGCGACGTGACGCCCGCCTCGCCGAGCGTCTCGCTCGCGCCGCCGCGCCGCGTGACGATCCCCACCGACAGGCGCGGCAGCGCGTGGTCCTCGAGCACGAGCACGGCGAGGCCGTTGTCGAGCGTCGCGCGGTGCAGGCGCTGCTGCGGCACGACCGGGCCTTCGGCGATCGGCGGCGGCGGCGTCTCCCACGCGGGCTTGGTCCCGAACAGCGCGCAGCCGGGCAGCGCAACAACCACGGCGCATGCGAGCCACGCGGCGCGCGCGCGCATCCTCACGGCCGCGCCTCCGCATCCGGCGGGCGCACGACGTGGACGACGCTGCGGCGCTCGTCGCGCAGGTACGTCGCGGCGACGCGCTGCACGTCGGCGGCGGTCACCGCGCGGTACGCGGCGAGGCGCTCCTCGACGGGGCGGATGCGGCCGAAGTGGACGTACTCGCTCCCGATCCGGCTCGCCATCTCGCTCGACGTCTCCATGCCCGAGATCAGGTCGACCTCGATCTGCCGCTTCGCCTTGGCGAGCTCCGCGGCCGGCACCGGCGCGCGGCGGAGCCGCGCGATCTCGTCCATGAAGAGGCGCTCCACCTCGTGGACGTCGCCGTCGGAGCGCACGCTCGCGAAGGCGAAGAACAGGCCGGCCTGCTCGAACTCGGAGTAGCCGCCGTGCGCGCCGAGCGCCTGCCCGCGCTCGTACACCAGCTTGCGATAGAGCCGCGAGCTCGCGCCGCCCGAGAGCACCAGGCTCGCGACGTCGAGCGGCTCGGCGTCCGCGTGTCCCGTCGCGGGCGCGTGCCAGGCGGCGGCGAGGATCGGGCTGCGCACGTCGAAGTGCACGATCGCGCGCCGCTCGCCGCGCTGCTCGGGCTCGCGCGTCGGGCTGCGCGGCACGTGCGCGACCGGCTCCAGCGGGCCGAACTGCTCGCGGATCCTCGCGAGCGCGTCCGCGGCGTCGAAGCTGCCCGCGACCGCGAGCACGATGTTGTTGGGCGCGTAGTAGGCGTGGAAGAACTCGCGGCACGCCTCGACGGTCACCGCCTCGATGTCGCTGCGCCAGCCGATCGTCGGCACGCGGTAAGGGTGCGCGGTGAAGGCGAGCGCGAGCAGCGCCTCGAAGGCGCGGCCCTGCGGCTGGTCCTCGGTCCGCATGCGCCGCTCTTCCAGCACCACCTGGCGCTCGCTCGCCAGCACCTCGTCGGTGATGCGCAGGTTGCGCAGCCGTTCGGCCTCGAGCTCGATCACGAGCGGCAGGCTGTCGGGCGCGACGTCGGCGAAGTAGACCGTGTTGTCGGCGGTCGTGTACGCGTTCACGCGGCCGCCGCGCGCCTCGATGAGTCGCTCGTGCGACTCGGGCGGGAGGCGGTCCGTGCCCCGGAACATCATGTGCTCGAACAGGTGCGCGAGGCCGGTGTACTCGGTCTCGTCCTTCGCGCCGGCGCGCACCCACATCTGGAATGACACGGCCGGCGTGCTGGCGTCGGGCAGCAGCAGCACCGTGAGCCCGTTGTCGAGCCGCGTGATCTGCGTGCGCAGGGCGGGATCTTCGACGTCGGGCGACGCCGCAGCCCGCGGCGCCGGGAGGAGCGAGAAGCAGAGCGCGAGATGAACGGCTGCAACGGCGACGGCGGGACGACCGGGTCCGGGCATGGCGGCGTAGCCTAACCCAGCGCAACTTGTCGTCCATGCGAAGCGAACGGACGTCCGAGGCGGAGAACGACGATCTGCGCGAGATCCTGGAGCGCTGTCACACGATCGCCGTGGTCGGCGTGAAGGCGGGCGCGTCGGACGACGCGTTCCGCGTGCCGAAGTACATGCAGGAGCACGGCTACCGGATCGTGCCCGTGTCTCCGAAGCTCGAGTCGGTGCTCGGCGAGCGCTGCGCCGTCTCGCTGCGCGACGTCGACGAGCCCGTCGACCTCGTGAACGTGTTCCGCGCGCCGCAGCACCTGCCCGCGCACGTGGACGAGATCCTCGGGATGGAGCCGCTGCCGTTCGCGGTCTGGTTCCAGCTCGGCATCCGCCACGACGAGAGCGCGGCGCGCCTGCGCGACGCCGGCATCCGCGTCGTGCAGGACGCGTGTCTGATGGTGGAGCACGCCCGCCTGCACGGCCTCGGGCATCCCTGACGGACGCGCGTCCCGCTGCGCGCGGCGACACGCCGGCGCGTCGCGCGGGTCGTTTCAGCCCGAGCCGGCGTCGTCCTTGACGCGCAGCCGGAAGTGGCGCGCCTGCATCCAGCGCACGCCGAAGAGGTCGGCGATGCCGACCCACAGCCGGTTGCCGATCCCGTACTTCGAGACGCCGTGGCGGCGCGCGCGGTGCGCCACCGGCATCTCGACGATCTTCTGCGCGCCCTCCATGCGGAGCAGCGTCGGCAGGAAGCGGTGCATGTTGCGGAACAGGCGGACGCGCTTCACGTAGACGGTGCGCATCGCGCGCAGCGAGCAGCCGACGTCGGTGACCGCGTCGTGCGTCACGCGGTTGCGCGCGGCGTTCGCGACGCGCGAGGAGACGCGGCGCACCCACGAGTCGTGGCGCTCGGCGCGCACGCCGTTCACGAGGTCCGCGCCCTCGGCGTCCATGCGCGCGAGCAGGCGCGGGATGTCCGCGGGGTCGTTCTGGAGATCGGCGTCGAGCGTCACCGTGATCTCGCCGCGCGCGGCGGCGAAGCCCGCCGCGAACGCCGCCGTCTGGCCCTGGTTGCCGTCGAGCGCGACGACGCGCACGCGCGGGTCCTTGGCGGCGATCGCGCGCATGCGCGCCAGCGTGCCGTCGCGGCTGCCGTCGTCGACGAGCACGATCTCGACGCCGCCGGCCACCTGCGCGAGCGCGGCGTCGAGCTCGCGGTGCAGCGGCTCGAGCGAGTCTTCCTCGTCGTACGCCGGAACGACGATCGAGACGCGCGGCGCCGCGCTCACGCAGCGCGCCCTACGCCTCGCGGCAGAGCAGGAACCAGCTCCCGAGATCCTTGCCCTTGCGCGCGGCCGACCCGACCGTCACGTGCTGCGACACGCCGCGCAGCCGGTCGATCATGAAGCCGTACACGAAGCGCGAGAGGCCCTGCTCGTTGCGGCGGAGCGCCGGCCACTCGGGCGGATGCGCGGGCGGCACGAGGTTGTAGTCGACGAGCAGCTCGCCGCGCTCGGGATCGCCGCGCAGCACGAAGTAGCCGGGCCCGGTGAGCCAGCGCATGCTGCCCTCGTTGTAGCCCCAGAGCTGCGCGGGCGCGGCGGCATCGGCGTCTTCGGGCCGGCAGAAGCGCTTCTCGAAGTGGGTGAACGCGGGCAGCGTGTTCTTGCCGTAATGGCGGACCGGCCGCATCGCGGCGACCGCGGCCGGCACCATGTCCGTCATGCGCAGCTCGCGCTGGGCGGCGACGGCGTCGTAGAGCCGCTTCTGCTCGGCGCGGCCGGCGGCGCGGATCGCACTCACGCGCTCCGCGTGCGTCATGTCGTCGAGCGCGCGCGCGATCTCCATCGGCTTCACGACCGCTTCGCGCAGCGGCCCGAGGAACGCGCGAACGGGATCGGAGTCTCGGCTGGACATGGGGCACCTCCGCGTCGCCGAGGGTAACGTCGGGCGTCCGGCGGCGCAGCCGGCGCGAACGTCCGCCGACGGAGCTGTGGAGGGACGCATCTGAACGCGGCACCGGCGAGTCCTCGCGCGCAGGCGCTGCTGCTCGCGGGCGCGGCGATCCTGCTGTTCGCGCGCCTCGGCGCCACCGGCTTGTGGGCGCCCGACGAGCCCCGTTACGGACACGTGGCGGAGACGGTGCGCTCGATGGAGTTCGGCGCGCGCGGGCTGGTGCTGCTGCATCTCAACGGCGAACCCTACACACAGAAGCCGCCGCTCTACTACTGGCTCGCCGCCGCCGCGGGCGCGCCGCAGGGCCGCGTCACCGAGGTCGCGGCGCGGCTGCCGTCCGCGCTCGCGGGCCTCGCGCTCGTCGCGCTCGTGCTCCGCTTCGGCGGGCGCCTGCTGGGCGGCGCGACCGCGACGCTCGGCGCCGCGCTGCTGCTCACCACCTTCGACTTCGCGCACCACGCGCGCCGCGCGCAGCTCGACGTCGTGCTCGCGCTGTTCGAGACGCTGGCGCTCGCGGCGTTCTGGCGCGCCGACCGCGGCATCGGCAGCCGGCGCGCCGCGCAGCTCGGACTGCACGCGTCGCTCGGGCTCGCGGTGCTGACCAAGGGGCCCGTCGGCTTCCTCGTGCCCGTGCTGGTGATCGCGAGCTTCCTGCTGTGGGAGCGCCGGCTGCGCGATCTGCCGCGCGCGCTGCCGTGGTGGGGACTGCCGCTCTCGCTCGGGCCCGGGCTCGCGTGGATCGCGGGCGCCGTCGCGCTGGCGCCGCCGGGCTTTTTCGGCGACGCCGTGCTCGACAACGTGTTCGGGCGCTTCTTCGCCGGCACCTCGCACGCGCGGCCGTTCTACTACTACCTCTACCAGTTCCCGCTCGAGACGCTGCCGTGGTGCGTGCTGTTCCCGGTGGCGGCGTGGGCGGCGCGCCGCTGCATCTTCGTCGCGGAGGCGAGCGAGGAGGAGCGCCGCGCCTGGCGCTTCCTGCTCGCGTGGGTCGGCGCGACGCTCGTGTTCTTCACGCTCTCGAGCGGCAAGCGCGGGCTCTACCTGCTGCCGATGCTGCCCGCGGCGAACCTGCTGCTCGCGGACGCGCTCGGGCGCTGGGTGCAGCGCGCGCGCGCCATTCCGCGCAGCTTCCACGCGACGACCGGCCTGCTCGGCGCCGCGCTCGCGGGCGCCGGCGTGTGGGTCGCGCTGCGCGATCCGCTGGGCGACCCGCGCGCCTCGCTCGTGACCGGCGCCGCCGTCGTGGTGATCGTCGGCGCGGCGCTCGTCGCGCAGCTCTCGCTCTGGCGCGCGCGCGCGCGCCTGCGGCTGCGGCTCGCGGTCCCGGTCGCGGCCGTCTGGGCCACGCTGCTCGTCGTCTTCACCGTGGTGTATCCCGCGCGCGACCCGGACAAGTCGCCGCGCGCGATCGCGGAGGCGGCGGCGCAGCTCACGCCGCCCGACCGCGCGATCGGGCTCGTCGGCGATGCGCAGATGGCGGGCGGCCTCGCGTACTACGGCGCGCGCCGCATCGCGCTGCTGCGCGGCGCGGACGACGTTTCGCGATTCTTCGCGAACGGCGGCCGCGCCGTCGTGGTCGCCGAGAAGAAGCGCGAGCGCGTCGACGCCGCCGCGCCGGTGAGCGTGCACTTCCGCGCGCGCGAAGGCCGCCGCGCCGTCCTCGTGCTCACGCCGCGACGCGCGGAAGGCGGCTAGATCTCGCGCCCCGCGCCGCCGCTGCGCCTGTCCGGGCCAGCACGCGTCGGCTAGCTTCCGGGCTCCGACGAAACCCCAGGAAGAGCCCGCGCCGGCCCCCCGGCGACGGCTCGCACGGAGACCGATCCATGCCCAAGCAGGACGGCAACGCCGAGCTGCACATCGACGACCAGGTCCTCTCGCTCCCCATCGTCGTCGGCACCGAAGGCGAGCGCGCGATCGACATCCGCAAGCTGCGCGACCAGACCGGCTACATCACGCTCGACCCGGGCTACGCCAACACGGGCTCGTGCAAGAGCGCCATCACGTTCATCGACGGCGACGCCGGCATCCTGCGCTACCGCGGCTATTCGATCGAGACGCTCGCGGAGAAGGCCAGCTTCCTCGAGGTCGCCTATCTGCTGATCTACGGCGAGCTGCCGAGCGAGCCGCAGCTGCGCTTGTTCACGACCTCGATCCAGCGGCACACGATGCTGCACGAGGACTTCAAGCGCTTCTACGGCGCGCTGCCCAAGGACGCCCACCCGATGGCGGCCTGCTCGGCCGCGGTCGGCGCGCTCGCGACCTTCTATCCGGACTCGCTCGACCCGCGCGATCCGCGCCAGGTCGAGGTGTCGGTGCACCGGCTGATCGCCAAGCTGCCGACGATGGCGGCCTACGCCTTCAAGCACTCGATCGGCCAGCCGTTCATGTACCCCGACAACAGCCTCCGCTACGTCGGCAACTTCCTGCACCTGATGTTCGCGACGCCGTGCGAGGCGTACCGCGTCGATCCGGTGATCGAGAAGGCGATCGACCTCTTGCTGATCCTGCACGCCGACCACGAGCAGAACTGCT
This sequence comes from Pseudomonadota bacterium, assembly GCA_003576805.1. Lineage (GTDB taxonomy): Bacteria > Myxococcota_A > UBA9160 > UBA9160 > PR03 > PR03. Next base: position 16,925 of record QEVM01000087.1, read on the forward strand.
CCACCTCGACCGTGCGGCTGTGCGGCTCGTCGATGGTGAACCTGTTCGGCGCGATCTCGGCCGGCATCAACGCGCTCTGGGGCCCGCTGCACGGCGGCGCCAACCAGGCGGTGATCGAGATGCTGGTGCGCATCCGCGACGAGGGCATCTCGGCGCGCGAGTTCGTCGAGCGCGCCAAGAGCAAGAACGACACGTCGCGGCTGATGGGCTTCGGGCACCGCGTCTACAAGAACTTCGATCCGCGCATGAAGATCATCAAGAAGGCCTGCGACGGCGTGCTCGAGAAGCTCGGCGTCAACTCGAAGCTGCTCGAGATCGCCAAGGAGCTCGAGGAGATCGCGCTGAAGGACGAGTACTTCGTCGAGCGCAAGCTCTACCCGAACGTCGACTTCTACTCGGGCGTCATCTACAACGCGATCGGCACGCCCGAGAACATGTTCACCGCGCTGTTCGCGATCGGGCGCCTGCCGGGCTGGATCGCGCAGTGGGTGGAGATGCACCGCGACCCCGACTTCAAGATCGGGCGCCCGCGCCAGGTCTACACCGGGGCGACCGAGCGCGCGTTCGTGCCGATCGGCGAGCGATAGGATCGCGCGCGGCTGCTACACGACCGCGCGCGCCGAGGACGGGCGCGTGTGGTACCGCGAGCGACACGCGCGCCGGCTCGCGCGCGACGCGCGCCTGCTCGGGCTCGGCGAGCTCGACGTCGAGCGGGCCCTCGCGCTGCTCGACGAGCTCGCGGCGCCGAGCCGCGGCGGCGCGCCGCTGCGCATCCGCGTCGAGGCGCACGGCGAGGCCGCGGGCGTGCGCCTGCGCGGCGCCGCGACGCAGCTCGACGGCGATCCCGCGCTCTGGCGCGCCACTACCGGCTGCGCTCCGCACCCGGGCGCGTCTCCGACCTCGGCGGTGAAGTGCACCGCGCGCCAGTATTGGGACGACGCGCTCGCGCAGGCGCGCAGCGTCGGCGCGCACGAGGCGCTGCTGTTCGACGCGCAGGGCTTCCTCGTCGAGGGCGCGCGCAGCAGCCTCGTGGTGTCG
>QEVM01000088.1 GCA_003576805.1 Pseudomonadota bacterium
TGACCATCCACGCGCTCGTCGGATCGCCGGCCATGCCCTCGAGGTCGATGTCGCGGAAGGCGACGTAGTCCACGGGCGCGGCCGAGAAGTCGAGGATCAACCGGCGGCTGCCGGTGGCGAGCGCGAGCGACCCGACCGGGAGCGATCCGCCGAGCTTCGCGCTGCCGGCGCCCTCGACCGTCACCGCCGTCGACTCGCTCGCGTCGCGGATCACGAGCCCGCCCGGCAGCAGGCCGGGCTGATTCTCGAGCGACTGGCCTGCGGCGAAGCCGGTCTCGAAGTCGACGCGGAACTGCGGCGTGACCTGGATCCGGGTCAGCCAGGCATCGCGACGCGCGGCGACGTCGGCGGGCGTCGGCGCGTCGTAGAACGCGAGCGCCGACGCGATGTCCGGTGCGCAGGCGCCGAGCGCCGCGCTCCCCAGCGCGATCAGCGCGTGTCGCAGGCGGCGAGTGAACATGGGCGATCCTCCAGCGGGGAGGCGGCCGCACGTTACCGCGCCGCGCTGCCTCGGGCGACGCTCTGCGCCGCCGGCCGCCCTGCTAGCTTCCGTACCATGAGCGAACCCGAGGTTTCGCACCATCTCGCGCGCATCGAGCGCGACGGCTGGACGATCGTCGAGGACGTCTTCGACGCCGCCGCGGCCGACGCGCTGCTCGCAGAGCTCGCGCGGCTCGAGCGCGCGCTCGGGATCGGGTACGCGACCAACGCGTTCGAGGGTCACCGCACCAAGCGCGTCTACAACCTGCTCGCGCACGGCCCGCTCTTCGAGGCGATCCCCGTACACGAGCGCGTGCTGCCGATCGTGGAGGGCGTGCTCGACGCCGGCTGCCTGGTGTCGTCGCTCTCGTCGATCGCGATCCATCCGGGCGAGATCGCGCAGCCGATCCACGCCGACGACCAGCTCCTGCCGCTGCCGAAGCCGCACGTCGCGACCGTCTGCAACACGATGTGGGCGCTCACCGACTTCACCGAGGCGAACGGCGCGACGCGCATCGTCTCGGGCTCGCACGGGGCGGACCACAGTCCGCGCTACGGCGCGGAGTACGCGTCGATCCCGGCGGAGATGCCGCGCGGCAGCGTGCTCGTCTGGCACGGCAGCCTCTGGCACGGCGGCGGCGCCAACCGCAGCGACGCGGTGCGCGTCGGCATCGCGATGAACTACTGCGCGGGCTGGGTGCGGCAGCAGGAGAACCAGCAGCTCGGCATTCCGCGAGATGTCGCGCGCCGCTTCTCGCCGCGCCTGCGCGAGCTGGTCGGCTACGGCGTCTACCGCGGCCTCGTCGGTCACATCGACAAGCGCAGTCCGGTGGAGCTGCTCGGCGACGCGGGCGATCTCACCACCGTCTGGGAGAGCGCGGATCGCGCGCTGCCCGGACGGCGCTGACGCCCGCCATTCGATACACCTAGGCCTCCGCCGGGCGGACGCGCCCCCCGCGCCGGCTTCCGCCTGGGAGAATCTTGTCGCGCCCGCTCGAAGTCCCCGGTCCCTCCGAGGAGACCGCGCCCGAAGAGACCGGCCCGCGCGCGCCCGGCTTCGTCGCGTTCTTCATCGACCGCCCGATCTTCGCGACCGTGGTGGCGATCCTGATCACGCTCGCCGGCGCGATCTCGATCCCGCTGCTGCCGGTCTCGCAGTTTCCGCCGATCGTGCCGCCCACCGTCCAGGTGTCCGCCAACTACAACGGCGCCAGCGCGGACGTGGTGGAGCGCACGCTCGCGCTGCCGATCGAAGAGCAGGTGAACGGCGTCGAGGGCATGCTCTACATGGCCTCGACGAGCGCGAACGACGGGCAGATGGGCCTCACCGTGACGTTCGCGCTCGGCACCGACCCGGACATCGCGACGGTCAACGTCAACAACCGCGTCGCGGTGGCCGAGCCGCGCCTGCCCGAGGAGGTGCGGCGCTTCGGCATCACCACCCGCAAGCAGTCGCCCGACCTGACGCTGGTCGCGAACCTGCTCTCGCCCGACGGCTCGCGCGACGCGCTCTTCCTCTCGAACTACGCGCTGATCAACGTGATCGACCGGCTGAAGCGCGTGCCCGGCGTCGGCGAAGCCAACCTGTTCGGCGAGCGGCGCTACGCGATGCGCGTCTGGCTCGACCCCGAGCGGCTCGCGCGGCTCGGGCTCGAGGCGAACGACGTCGTCGCCGCGGTGCGCGACCAGAACGTGCAGATCGCCGCCGGCCGCGCCGGGTCGCCGCCCAACCCGGAAGGCCAGCAGCTCGACCTGCCGCTGCGCACCAAGGGCCGGCTCACCAGCGAGGACGACTTCCGCGCGATCGTCGTGCGCGCCGAGACGGACGGCTCGGTGCTCACGCTCGGCGACGTCGCGCGCGTCGAGCTCGGCGCGCAGAGCTACGCCGGCTTCACGCGCCTCTCCGGGCAGCCCACCATCAGCCTCGGCATCTTCCAGCTCCCCGAGGCGAACGCGCTCGACGTCTCGCAAGCCGTGCGCGCCGAGATGACCCGCATCGCCGAGGGCTTTCCGAGCGGCGTCGACTGGCGCGTCCGCTACGACCCGACGCGCTTCGTCGCGGAGTCGATCTCCGAGGTGCTGCGCACGCTGGTCGAGGCGATGATCCTCGTGTTCCTGGTCGTGTGGATCTTCCTGCACGACTGGCGCACCACGCTCATTCCGGCGGTCACGATCCCGGTGTCGCTGGTCGGCACGTTCGCGGTGCTGTACGCGATCGGGCTCTCGATCAACACGATCACGCTGTTCGCGCTGGTGCTGGCGATCGGGCTCGTCGTGGACGACGCGATCGTGGTGGTCGAGAACGTGTCGCGCCTGATCGGCACCGGGCTGCCCGCGCGCGAGGCGGCGCGCCGCTCGATGGGCGAGGTGACGGGCGCGATCGTGGCGGCGACGCTGGTGCTCGGCGCGGTGTTCGTGCCGGTCGCGTTCCTGCCCGGGACGACCGGGCTCCTGCTGCGGCAGTTCGGGCTCGCCGTCACCTGCGCGGTGCTGATCTCGTTGGTGAACGCGCTGACGCTCTCGCCCGCGCTCTGCGCGCTCCTGCTGCGGCCCGAGGCGGAGCGCAAGAACCGCTTCTTCCGCGCCTTCGACCGCGGCTTCGACGCGATCGTCACGCGCTACGACCGCGGCGTGCGCGCGCTGTTCCCGCGCCGCTGGCTGGTCGCGGGCGCGTTCGGGCTGCTCGTGCTCGCGACCGTCGCGCTGTTCCGCGCGGTGCCGACCGGCTTCCTGCCCGACGAGGACCAGGGCTACTTCATCGTCAGCTTCCAGCTCCCCGACGGCGCGTCGCTCGACCGCACGCTCGACGTCGCCAAGCAGGTCGAGGCGATCCTGCTCGACACGCCGGGCATCGTCGGCACGAACCTGTTCGGCGGCTTCGACGCGCTGACCGGCACCAACCCGCCGAACTTCGGCTCGGTGTTCGTGACGCTCGCGCCGTGGGACGAGCGCGGCGAGCGCGGCGAATCGCTCGAGTCGATCTTCGCCGCGGTGCGCCCGCAGCTCGCGGCGATCGCGGGCGCGCGCGTGATCGCGCTCAACCCCGCGCCGATCCGCGGCCTCTCGCGCACGGGCGGCTTCGAGTTCCAGCTCCAGGACCGCGCCGGCGCCACGCTGGACGAGCTCTCCGCCGCCGCCCAGCGCGTCGTCGACGCGGCCAACCGCTCGCCGGAGCTGCGCAACGTCTTCACCAGCTTCCGCCCGACCGTGCCGCAGATCTTCGTCGACCTCGACCGCGCCAAGGCGAAGGCGCTCGGCGTGGACGTGACGCAGGTCTTCGAGGCGCTGCAGATCTACATGGGCGGGCTCTACGTCAACGACTTCGACCGCTTCGGGCGTCTCTTCCGCGTGTACGCGCAGGCGGAGGGCGATCTGCGCTCGCAGCCGGACGACGTCCAGCGCCTGTGGGTGCGCTCGGCGCGCGGCGAGATGGTGCCGCTCTCGACGCTGGTGTCGCTCGAGCGCATCGCGGGCCCGCGCGACATCCCGCACTACAACCAGTTCCGCTCCGCCAAGCTGCAGGGCGAGGCGGCGCCCGGCTTCAGCTCGGGCGAGGCGCTCGACCGCATGGAGGCGATCGCGCGCGAGGTGCTGCCCGAGGGCTTCGGCTTCGAGTGGACCGGCACCGCGTACCAGGAGCGTCAGGCGGGCCGCGAGGTGCAGATCATCCTCGCGCTCTCGCTGCTCGTGGTGTTCCTCTTCCTGGCGGCGCAGTACGAGAGCTGGAGCCTGCCGCTCGTCATCATGCTGGTCGTGCCGCTGGCCTTCCTCGGCGCGCTCGGCGCGCAGCTCCTGCGCGGGCTCGGCAACGACCTCTACTGCCAGATCGGGCTCGTCACGCTGATCGGGCTCGCGGCGAAGAACTCGATCCTGATCGTCGAGTTCGCCAAGCGCCGCCGCGAGGAGGGCGCGAGCCTCGTCGACGCCGCGCGCGAGGCGGCGGAGACGCGCTTCCGCCCCGTCGTGATGACGGCGTTCGCGTTCATCCTCGGCGTGGTGCCGCTGGTGCTCGCGAGCGGCGCGGGCGCGGCGGCGCGCCGTTCGCTCGGCACCGCGGTGTTCGGCGGCATGCTCGTGGCGACGCTGCTGTCGCTGGTGCTGGTGCCGGCGCTGTACGTGCTCGTGCAGGGCGGCGCCGAATGGGTGGGACGCAGGCTGCGCAGCCGGCGCGTGGCCGAGGGGGGAGTGCGATGACCGGGAGAGGCGCGCGCGGCGCGATCGCGGCGCTCGCGGCGCTGGTTGCGCTCGCGTGCGGGCGCGACGAGCAGGCGGCCGCACCGCCGCCGCCGGAGGTGCTGGTCGCGACCGCGCAGGTCGGCAACGTGCCCGACCGCCGCGAGTACTCGGCCAACGTGCGCGCCGTGAACCGCGTCGACGTGCGCGCCCGCGTGCGCGGCTACCTGCGCGAGCAGCTCTTCGAGGACGGCCAGCTCGTCGCGAAGGACGCACTGCTCTTCCGCATCGACCCGCGCGAGTACGAGATCGCGCTCGCCGAGGCGAAGGGCCAGCAGGCGCGCGCGCGCGCCAACGCCGACCGCGCCCGGCGCGACTTCGCCCGCGCGCAGGAGCTGTACCAGCAGAAGGTGGTGAGCGTCTCGGTGCTCGACGAGCGCCGCGCCGCGCGCGACGCCGCCGCCGCCGAGGTGCAGGCCGCCGACGCCGCGGTGCGCGACGCCGAGCTGAACCTCTCGTACTGCCAGGTGACGGCGCCGATCGCGGGCCGCATCGGGCGCGCGCTGGTGGACGTCGGCAATCTGGTCGGCGAATCGGGCCAGGACACCGTGCTCGCCGAGATCGTGCAGGTCGATCCGATCCACGTGTACTTCGCGCCGACCGAGCGCGACCGCCTCGACGTGCTGCGCGGCGCGGAGGAGGGCCGCATCCCGCCCGTGCGGATCGGCACGATCCCGATCGAGCTGCGGCTCGGCGACGGATCGCTCTATGCGCACCCCGGCGTGGTGGACTACGTGGACCCGACCGTCGAAGCGACGCGCGGCACCGTCACGGTGCGCGCGCTCGTGCCGAACCCGGACGACGTGCTCCGGCCCGGCCAGTTCGTGCGCGCGACGGCGGTCTTCCCCGATCGCACCGGCGCCGTGCTGGTGCCGCAGCGCGCGGTGCTGCAGGAGCAGGCGGGCTCTTCGCTGCTCGTGGTGACGCCGGACGGCGTCGTCGAATCGCGCACGGTCGAGGTCGGCGCGGTGCACGACGGCATGCAGGAGATCCGCTCCGGCCTCGCGGCCGGCGAGCGCGTCGTGGTGGACGGCGTGCAGAAGGCGCGCCCCGGCTCGAAGGTCGTCGCGAAGCCGCTCGCGGAGGACGTCGCGAAGTCGGCGGCCGCGAAGGAGGGCGCCGCCGCGCCGCCGCGCTGAGCGCAGCGCGTCAGCGCGTGTGCCCGGCGGAGATCGCGTCCACGGACGCGGCCTGCTTCTCCCCGATGAGCGCTCGGACGGCCCGAATCCGCTCCTGCGCGCCCGCGATCACGCCGTGCTTGCGCTGCACGCGGTCGAAGGCGTTGATCGCGCGGAGCTGGACCTGCGGATCCTCGGAGCTCTCCAAGATCGCGAGCGCCGTGTCGGCGACGGCACGGGCACGCGTACGGCCTAGGGCCTCGATGGCGCTCAGGTAGCGATCCCGCACGGGCAGCCCAGCGTCCCGAAACGCTTCTCCGCGAATCGACACCTGGTCCTGCAGGTATTCCACCGCCACCGGGCTCTCCGTGAGGCCGAGGAGCCGCAGGTACGTACCGTGGTTCGGAAAGCCCTCCGCCTCGTTGGCCTCCACCTGCCGAATCAGATAGCGGGCGAGCTGGTCACTGCCTCCGCGGAGAAGAGCGAGCGCCTCGTCGCAGAGCCCGTCGGCTGACTCGACGCCGCCGCGCCCGCACGGAGTCGTCTCGAAGAACCGCTGCAGCAGCGCGCGCGACGCTTCGTCGGAGTCGTCGAGTGGCCTCAGGTACGTCCCGAATCCCTCCGGATTGGGAGCATCGAGCGGGGTTCCGGCCTCCGCGGCGCTCTCGTGGAAGGGGCGGTCGTCGTCACCCCAAGCTGGTGTGACACACGAGAGCGAGATCGTGATTGCGATGAGCCGCGAGTGCGCGTTCATGAGCCGCCCTCCGTCTGCCGTGGGTGTAGCGCGCGGTCGTGCCCGAGGGCTTCTCGGAACCTGCACGACGATCGCCTCGCCGCTTCCCCCCGCAGCTCAGCGCAGCTTCGGCAGCCGCGCCGGCCGCGCGCCCCGCCGCACCGCGCCGTCGAGCGGCTCGTAGGCGAGCTCTTCGCCCGCGCGCGCGGCGCGCAGCAGGAGGCCGCCGCGGCTCATGTCGCCGCGGCCGACGAAGTCGGCGGGGAAGAGCAGCGACCTGCCGAACGCGGCGAGCAGCACGTCGACGTACTTCGGCGTCGCGATGCTGCCGAGCAGCACGACCTCCGCGTCGCGCGGGAGCCGCGTGCGCAGCGACTCGGCCGCGTCGCGCAGCGGCGTCACGTAGCGGTCCTCGCGCGCGTCGATCGGCACCGCGGCGAGGTCGCGCAGGTCGCGCGCGGTGACCGCGGTGCGCGGCGCGACGAGGCCTCGGCTCGGCGTGATCACGAGCACGCCGGGCGCGCGTCGCGGCGGCGCGGCGAAGCGCTCCGCGTAGGCGAGCTTGCCGCGGAAGTAGAGCGCCGAGACGAAGCTCATCACTTCGCCGATCGGCGCGCCGGCTTCGCGCAGCCGCAGCGCCAGCTCGAAGCGCGCGCGCGGGTCGACGAGCTGCTGCGCGCGCAGCCCACCGAGGTTCGCCGGCGAGAGGAGGAAGATGCGAGCGGGCACCGCGCCGAGCATCGCCGCTACGCTGGCCCCATGCACCTCCCGGCCGCACCGACGATCGCGCCGATGCTCGCCAAGCGCGCCGACGCGCTGCCCGAGGGCGCGGGCTGGATCTTCGAGCCGAAGTGGGACGGCTTCCGGACGCTGGTCTTCCGCGACGGCGACGAGCTGCTGCTGCAGAGCCGCGACGAGAAGCCGATGGACCGCTACTTCCCGGAGCTGCGCGCGCCGCTCCTGGAGCAGCTCCCGCCGCGCTGCGCGCTCGACGGCGAGATCGTGGTCGCGGGCGCGAACGGACTCGACTTCGAGGCGCTCCAGCAGCGCATCCATCCCGCCGCCTCGCGCGTCGCGCGGCTCGCGCGCGAGACGCCCGCCGCGATCGTGTTCTTCGACCTCCTGTGCGAAGGCGAGCGCGACCTGCGCGCGCGGCCCTTCGCCGAGCGGCGCGCGGCGCTGGAAGCGCTGCTCGCGCGCGCCGCGCCGCCGTTGCATCTCACGCCTGCGACGCGCGAGCGCGCCGTCGCGCAGGACTGGTTCGAGCGTTTCGAGGGCGCGGGCCTCGACGGCGTCGTCGCGAAGGCGGAGTCGGACGCGTACCAGCCGGGCAAGCGCGTGATGCTGAAGGTGAAGCACGCGCGCGAGTGCGACTGCGTGGTGGCCGGCTTCCGCTGGCACAAGGGCGAGCAGGGCCGGGCGGTGGGCTCGCTGCTGCTCGGCCTCTACGACGACGCGGGCACGCTGCACCACGTGGGCGTGTGCGCGAGCTTCACGGCGGCGCGGCGGCGCGAGCTGGTCGAGGAGCTCGCGCCCCATCGCACGGACGCGCTCGCCGATCACCCGTGGGCGGCGTGGGGCGGCGCCGATGCGGCGGCGCAGCGCATGCCCGGCGCGAAGAGCCGCTGGAGCGGCGGCAAGGACCTCTCGTGGGAGGCGCTGCGTCCCGAGCTGGTGGTCGAGGTCGCCTACGACCACATGCAGGGCACGCGCTTCCGCCACACCGCGCACTTCCGCCGCTGGCGCCGCGACAAGCCGCCGCGCGCGTGCACCTACGCACAGCTCGAGGTCGCGGCGCCGCACGAGCTCGCCGCGATCTTCGCCGGGCGCCGTTGACCCGCTGCGCGCGCGGTCGCTGAGGAGGGCGCGTGCCCCACGCCGCGCCGCTGATCACGACGATCGCCGCAGCGCTCGGATTGGCCGCGATCCTCGGCTTCGTCGCGGTGCGCCTGCGGCTGCCCGCGCTCGTCGGCTATCTCGTCGCGGGCATCCTACTCGGTCCCGCGACGCCCGGCTTCGTCGCCGACGTCGCGCTCTCGCAGCAGCTCGCCGAGATCGGCGTGATGCTGCTGATGTTCGGCGTCGGGCTGCACTTCTCGCTGGAGGACCTGCTCGCCGTGCGCCGCATCGCGCTGCCGGGCGCGGTGGCGCAGATCGCCGTCGCGACCGCGCTCGGCGCGGCCGTCGCCTCGTTCTGGGGCTGGAGCTTCGGCGCGGGCCTCGTGTTCGGCCTCGCGCTCTCGGTCGCGAGCACCGTGGTGCTGATCCGCGCGCTCGAGAGCCGCAGCGCGCTCGACTCGCTCAACGGCCGCATCGCGGTCGGCTGGCTCGTGGTCGAGGACATCGCGATGGTGGTCGTGCTCGTCGTGCTGCCCGCGCTCTCCGGCGCGCTCGGCGGCGCGGACGCCGCGGGCGGGGCGTCGGGCCAGCGCGGCCTGCTCGCGGCGCTCGTGATCACGCTCGGCAAGGTGACAGTCTTCGTGGGCCTGATGGTCCTGGTCGGGAGGCGCGTCTTTCCGTGGCTGCTCTGGCAGGTCGTGCGCACGGGCTCGCGCGAGCTGTTCCTGCTGTGCGTGATCGCGGCCGCCGTGGGGATCGCGTACGGCGCCGCCGCGGTCTTCGACGTCTCGTTCGCGCTCGGCGCGTTCTTCGCCGGGATGATCCTGCGCGAGTCGTCGTTGAGCCACCGCGCGGCCAGCGAGTCGCTGCCCCTGCGCGACGCGTTCTCCGTCCTCTTCTTCGTGTCGGTCGGCATGCTGTTCGACCCGGCCATGCTGGTGGACGAGCCGCTCCGGGTGCTGGTCGTGCTCGCGATCATCGTGCTCGGCAAGACGCTCGCGGCCTTCTGCCTCGTGCTCGCGTTCCGCTATCCGCTGAACACGGCGCTCACGGTGTCGGCCAGCCTCGCGCAGATCGGCGAGTTCTCGTTCATCCTCGCGAGCCTCGGCGTGTCGTTGGACCTGCTGCCGGCCGAGGGCCACAACCTGATCCTGGCCGGCTCGCTGCTCTCGATCGCGCTGAACCCGCTGGTGTTCGAGGCGGTGGCGCCGCTGCAGGCGTGGATCCGTTCGCGCTCGCGGCTGGCGCGCGCCATGGAGCGGCCCGACGACCCGCTCGCCGAGCTGCCGACGTCGGTGGACGAGAGCCGCCTCACCGGGCACGTGGTGGTCGTGGGCTACGGCCGCGTCGGCCGGCGCATCGCCGAAGCGCTGCTGCGCGACGGCATCCCGATCGTCGTCGCCGAGCAGAACCGCGAGATCGTGGAGCGGCTGCGCGCGCAGGGCGTGCCGGCCGTGTCCGGCGACGCGTCCGATCCGGCGGTGATCGTGCAGGCGCACGTCGCGCGTGCGCGCATGCTCGTGATCGCGGTGCCGGACACCTTCCGCGCGCGCAAGATGGTCGAGATCGCGCGCAGGCTGAAGCCCGACATCGAGACGGTCGCGCGCGCCCACAGCGACGAGGAGGCCGCGCTGCTCGAGAGCGAGCACGTCGAGAAGGTCTTCATGGGCGAGCACGAGCTCGCGCTCGGCATGCTCCGCCACGTCCTCGGCCGCGTCGCCGACCAGCCGCCGCGCAGCCGCCGCGCCTGAGGCCGGATCACAGATCCGGATCCGGCGCCTCCTGCGCCGGCCGCAGCGCCTCGGGCACCTGGCGCAGGTTCACGCGGATCCGCGTCCAGGTGGACGAGCGCCCGCGCATCGAGTCGACGAGCACGTCGTCGACGGCGAGGTGCGCCGCCGCATCCGGATGGCGCGCCTTCCAGCGCTCGAGGCCCGCGAGCGCTTCGTCCTTGCTGCGCGACTTGGCGACGACCACGAGCGGCATCTTCACCCGGGCTGGCTTCTTGGCCGCGCCCTTTGCGCGCGAGGGCGCGACGCGCGGCGCCTCGCGCTCGCCCTTCGCGAAGTGCGGCGGCCACGGCGCGTCGCCGAGGCCGCCGGCGTGCGGATCGCCAATCTCCGCGAAGCGTCGCGGCACGGTGTCGACGTGGAAGTCCGCGGGGTCGCAGTCGGGCACCTCGTCCCACGCGAGCGGCGCCGACACGCGCGCGTCGGGCAGCGGGCGCACCGAGTACGCGGAGGCGGTGGTGCGGTCCTTGGCGTTCTGGTTGTAGTCGATGAAGACGCCGTGGCGCTCTTCCTTCCACCACTTCGAGGTGGCGAGCGCGGGCGCGCGGCGCTCGACCTCGCGCGAGAGCGCGAGCGCCGCGCGCCGCACCTCCGTGAAGCTCCAGCGCGGCTCGATGCGCGCGAGCACGTGCATGCCGCGCGAGCCGCTCGTCTTCGGCCAGCCGACGAGCCCCGTCTCCTCGAGCAGCGCGCGCACCTCGAGCGCGACGCGCCGCACGTCGGCCCACGCGACGCCCGGGCCGGGATCGAGGTCCACGCGCAGCTCGTCGGGGTGCTCGAGGGCGCCCGCGCGCACCGGGTGCGGGTGCAGCTCGATGCAGCCGAGGTTCACGATCCACGCGAGCCCGGCCGCGTCGTCGACGACGATCTCCTCGGCGGTGCGGCCCGACGGAAACGAGAGCGTCGCGGTGCGCAGCCACGCCGGCCGGTTCTGCGGCGCGCGCTTCTGGTAGAAGGCCTCGCCCTCGGCGCCGTGCACGAAGCGCTTCAGCACGATCGGCCGGTCGCGGATGCCGGCGAGCGCGCCGTCCGCGACCGCGAGGTAGTAGCGGACGAGCTCCAGCTTCGAGAGCCGGCGCTCGCGGGAGAAGTAGAGCTTGCTCGGGTGCGTGATGCGCACCTCGCGCCCGTCGATCGCCAGCAGCTCGGGCGGCTCTTCTCGCGCCATGCGGGCGAGGCTACACCTGTCCCATGGCGCCTTCGATGCCCCCTTCGTCACACGATTCGAAGCAGGACGTGCTCGACATGCTGCGCGAGCTCGCCGAGCTGACGCAGATCGACGAGGCCGATCCGCAGTCGTTCCGGGTGCGCGCCTACGAGACCGCGGCGCAGGCGATCGCCGCGCAGGCCAGCGACCTCGGCCGCCTCACCGTCGAGGAGCTGCGCGAGATCCACGGCATCGGGAAGAGCACCGCGGACAAGATCCGCGAGCTGCTCGAGACCGGGCGCGTGCGCAAGCTGGAGGAGCTGCGCGCGAAGCACCCGCCGGGCGTCGTCGCGCTGCTGCGCATCCAGGGGCTCGGGCCGAAGTCGGTGCGCAGGCTGCGCGCGGAGCTGGGCGTCGACTCGATCGACTCGCTGCGCGACGCGCTCGCGCGCCACGCGATGCGCGGCGTCGCCGGCTTCGGCGCCAAGGCCGAGCAGAAGCTGGCCGAGTCGCTGGCGCGGCTCGAGGCGCAGGGCTCGCTCGAACGCACGCCGATCTCGGTCGCGCTGCCGCTCGCGACGCGCATCGTCGAGCGCCTGCGCCAGGTGCCCGGCGTCTCGCACGCGGCCTACTGCGGCTCGCTGCGGCGCTTCGCCGAGACGATCGGCGACGTCGACGTCGTCGTGGCGGCGAGCGATCCGGCGCCGGTGATGGACGCGCTCGTCTCGCTGCGCGTGGTCGAGCGCGTGCTCGGGCGCGGCGACTCGAAGGCGAGCGTCGTCACGCACCGCGGCACGCAGATCGACCTGCGCGTCGTCGGCGCGCACCAGCTCGGCGCGGCGCTGCTCTACTTCACCGGCTCGAAGACGCACAACATCGAGCTGCGCCAGCGCGCGCTGGCGCGCGGCATGACGCTGAACGAGTACGCGCTCTCCGAGCTGGACGGAGGCCGCGTCGTCGCGAGCGAGACCGAGGAGCAGATCTACGCGGCGCTCGGCCTGCCGTGGATCCCGCCCGAGCTGCGCGAGGGCGCCGGCGAGATCGCGGCCGCCGAGCGCGGCGCCCTGCCGGCCCGCATCGGGGACGTGATCGGCGACTTCCACGTGCACACGACCGTGTCGGGCGACGGGCGCTCGACGCTCGAGGAGGTGGTCGCAGCGGCGCGCGCGCGCGGCACGCGCGTCCTCGCCATCACCGATCACGCCGAGGGGACGCGGTCGGGCGTCGGACGCGAGGCGCTGCTCGAGCAGCGCGCGCGGATCCGCGCGCTCCGCGCGGAGCTCGGCGACGAGCTCCTGCTGCTGCACGGCGTCGAGCTCAACATCGGCCCGAACGGCGAGCTCGACTACGACGCCGAGTTCCGGCGCGGCTTCGACTGGTGCCTCGCGTCGGTGCACGACCGCTTCGAGCTCGACCGCGCCGCGCAGACGCGCCGCATCGTCACCGCGATGCGCGATCCCGCCGTGCGCATGATCGGCCACCTCTCGGCGCGCATGATCGGCGCGCGCCCGCCGATCGACGTCGACCTCGACGCCGTCCTCGCGGCGGCGGAGGAGACCGGCACCGCGCTCGAGGTGAACGGCGCGCTGCCGCGCCTCGACCTCTCCGCGGACGCGCTGCGCCGCGCGCGCGAGCGCGACGTCACGTTCGTGCTGACGAGCGACGCGCACCACGCGCGCGAGCTCGAGCGCGTCGGCTTCGCGGCGCGCAACGCCGAGCGCGCGTGGGTAGGGCCCGACCGCATCGCGAACGCGTGGCCGGCCGAGCGGCTGTGCGCATGGGTCCGGCGGGAGCCGCGCGAGATCGCTTGATCCGCGCGCGGCGCTCGGGATATGGTGCGCCGATGCGAAGCGGCTGGCGCAGGTGGCTCGGGATCGCGGTCGTCGCCGTCGGTGCGGCGTTCGCGCTGCTGGCGCTCGCGACGCTGCTGCGCGGCGGCTCGGACGCGCCGCCCGCGCCGGCGGACGTCGCAGCCGTGCCGCCCGCTTCTGACGCACTGCAGCCGGAGCCGGAGCCGCCGCCCGAGCCGCCCGAGCCGCGCGAGCTCCGGCCGCCCGAGCTGCTCCCGCCCGAGCCGCCGCCCGGCTTCGCGGCGATCGACCTCGAGGAGGTGCGCGAGGCGCTGCCCGACAACCTCTACTGGGAGCTCGCGGCGCCGACCAAGGACCCGCGCCTGCTCGGCGATCGCGAGCGCGAGAAGAAGCGCCGCAACGAGCAGTACGGGAAGGTCCTCTCGGGCACTGGGACCGAGGACGAGATCCGGGACTACTACGACTACCGCAATCGTATGTCCGCGGATTACGTGCGCTTCGTCGACTACGTGCTGGAGCGCTACCCGGAGAAGCTGGGCGAGCAGGACCTCGAGCTGCTCCACGTCGCGCGCCGTCTTCACCTCGCCCGCTTGCAGGAGCTTCCGCGCCGCATGCAGGAGGCGTTCGACCGCAAGCGCGAGCAGGACGCCGCGCGCGAGGCGTGGCTCGCGGACGAGGAAGCCTTCGAAGCCGCCGCGCGCGAAGCCGCCGAAGCCGAAGCGGACGCCGCGACGGCGCCTCCTTCCGACACGCCCTGACCCGATCGCGCTCCGATCGCCGCGCCCGCCGCGCCTCCCGCGCCTGACGCGACGCGGCGCACTCTGCGCGGCTCCGCAGTTCCGTGTTGAGCCGTACCCGGCACTCGTGATATGCGGGAAAGATTCTCTCTTTGGGAGGGCGTACGCCCATGTCACTTCTGCATTCGCTCCGATCGCGATCGATCGGGCGGGCCGCATGCGCGGCCTTGCTCGTCAGCGGCTTGTCATTCGCCACCGCCAACGGCATCGGCATCGAGGACGTCGTGGACGGCGGCAACAACTACGCCTGGCAGGAAGTGCGGTTGCCGGGAACGATCTGCGGGAACGGCTCGCAGTACAAGTTCTACGTCTACGACAGCCCGACCTCGAACAACATGTTGATCTCGTTCGAGGGCGGCGGCGCGTGTTGGGACTACGACACGTGCAGCGGTCGCGCGGGCATCCTCGGCGCCGCGCACCCGAACGGCATCCCCGACAACTACATCCAGGACTTCCAGCCGAAGTACGTGTCGCCGCTCGTGAACGGCGCGGACCCCGGCATTCCGGGCCGCCCCAAGAAGGACATCGCGACCAAGGGCTTCGACATGGTGTACGTGCCGTACTGCACGGGCGACGTGCACATCGGCAACAACGTCAAGACCTACACGGACCCGACCGGCCAGAACCCGCCGCTCACCTTCCGCCACAACGGCTACAACAACACGATGGCCGTGCTGACCTACCTGCGCGGCCGCTTCCCGAGCATCAACAAGCTGCTCGTGACCGGCTTCAGCGCGGGCGGCGTCGCCTCGCACGCCGGCTACTACTTCGCGCGCCGCACCTTGCTGCCCGCCCGCGGCTACATGCTGAACGACTCGGGCCCGACCTTCCCGGCGCCCAACTCGACCTACAAGTCGCGCCCGCTCCACGACCTCATCAAGACCAGCTGGAACCTGACGTCGGTCTACAGCCAGCTGCCCGCGCCGTTCAACCAGAACGACTTCGGCACGATGACCGACATGATCGCGCAGCAGTTCCCCGGCGACCTGCTCGCGTACACCGGGTACTCGAGCGACTACAACTTCTCGCGCTTCTCGTACGAGCGCTTCTACCCGGGCATCACGCAGGCCACGATCCTCGCCTACTGGCGGCAGGACCAGGCCAACTTCGTCAACAAGATGAAGACCTACTCGAACTTCAGCTATCACATCCCGTGGCACCGCCCGATCAACGACAGCCACTGCTCGGCCATCATCACCTTCATGGGAAGCCACGCGTGCTCGAGCATCCGCAAGAAGTACTGGTACGAGATCCCGTGGCCGCAGTCCTGGAAGTGCACCGGGACGTTCCGGCCGATGGAGACGTTCCTCTCCAACTGGCTCACCAACAACCAGCAGCAGCGGATCGTCGAGACCGAGAACTACTACAACAACGAAGATCCGGGCATGTCCATCGTCGCGCCGCTCATCAACGACGCGCTCGACGGCTGATTCCGATCTCGTGCGACGGCCGGGAGTCCGCGCGGGCTCCCGGCCGTTTCGCGCCCGGCGCGTCGCGCAGCGCGCAGGGCATCGCGCGGCTGGCGCTGCTGGCGTTCGTGGCGCTCGCGCCGGCGGCGCCCGTGCGAGCGCAGGACGACGAACCCGCCCGCGCCGACGCGCTCGGGATCGGTCAGATGCCGATTCCGCAGCCGTTCACGCCCGAGCAGCGCTTCCTGCACGCCGCGCGCACCGGCGATCGCGCGACGCTGCGGGTCGCGCTCGAACGCGGCGTCGCACCCACCGCGCGCGACGACCTCGGCCGCAACGCGCTGCTGCTCGCCGTGCGCGACGCGAACCGCCTCGACCTCGCGAAGATGCTGCACGAGAAGGGCGTGCCGCTCGACGAGCCCGACATCGGCGGGCGCGCCGCGCTCTCGTGGGCCGCGGCCGAAGGCCGGCTCGAAGCGGTGCGCTGGCTCGTGGAGCAGGGCGCAAAGGTCGACCGCCGCGAGTCGGACGCGCGCACGCCGCTGATCCACGCGGCGGCGGGCGGCCACGGCGAGGTCGTCGCCTTCCTGCTCGATCGCGGCGCTGCGGTGAACGCCGCCGACCGCTTCGGCGACACCGCGCTGATGATGGCGTGCAGCAAGGGCCAGGACGCCACCGCGGAGCTGCTCTTGCAGCGCGGCGCGGATCCGTCGCAGCGCAATCAGGAAGGGCGCACGGCCGCGGACGTCGCCGCGCCGGGCTCCGCGGTCTGCCGCAGCGCCGGCGCCCTGCAGTCGCCGCGTTGAGCGCAGCGGCGCGCGGCGGGACGGCGCGCGCGCTCGCGGGCGCCGCGCTCGGCGGCGCGCTCTTCTTCCTCGGCTACGCGGGCTGGGGCGTCTGGCCGCTCGCGCTCGTCGCGTGGGCGGCGCTCTGGTGGGGACTCGAAGCGGCGCGCGCGCGCGGCGTCGCGGCGGCCGCGCTCGCGGGCTTCGTGTTCGGCTGGGTCGCACACGCCGGCGGCTTCGGCTGGCTGTGGCGCCTCGTCGACGTCTTCCTGGACGGCAACCGGCCGCTCGGCGCGGCGCTCTGGCTCGCGCACTCGGCCTGGTTCGCCGCTGCCTACGCCGCGTACGCGGCGCTGTACGCCGCGCTGCGCGCGCGCGGCTGGGCGGTCGCGGCTGCCGGCGTCGCGCCGCTGCTCGCCGTCGAGTGGCTGTGGCCGGCGCTGTTTCCCGTGCGTCTCGGCGACGCCTTCGTCGACCGCACCGCGTTCGTGCAGATCGCCGACCTCGGCGGCGCGCTGCTGGTGACGGCGCTCGCGCTCGTCGTGAACGCGGCCGTCTTCGAGACGCTGCGCTGGGCCGCGGGCGCGCGCCCGCTGCCGCGCGGCACGTGGGCAGCCGCCGCGCTCGCGGTGGGCGCCGCCGCGGCGTACGGAACGCTGCGCATCCGCGCGCTCGAGGACGCCGTCGCGCGCGCGCCCGAGCTGCGCGCCGGCGTCGTGCAGGGCAATCTCGACGTGCTGGCCAAGCGCCGTGATCCCGAACGCATGCACGCCGCCTACCTGCAGCAGACGCGCGAGCTGCTCGCGGACGGCTCGGTCGATCTCGTCGTGTGGCCCGAGACCGTCTACACGCGCGGCATCCAGGGACCGCTCCCCGTCGCGGGCGACCTGATCCGCCGCGACCTCGGCGTGCCGCTCCTGTTCGGCGCCGCGTCGGTGCGCAGCGGTCCCGACGGGCGCTCGCTCACCTACAACTCGGCGTTCCTGATCGAGGCCGACGGCGCGATCCGCGACGGCTACGACAAGAACCTGCTGATCCCGCTCGCGGAGCGGCTGCCGGTGGGCGCGCTCGCGCGCTGGCTGCCGCACGCCGATCACTTCGGCGCGGCGGCCGACACGCCGCCGCTCACGCTCGGCCCGTGGCGCATGGCGACGCCGATCTGTTACGAGGCGATCGTCGCCGGCTTCGTGCGGCGCATGGTGCGCGAGGCGCGCCCGAACCTGCTCGTGATGCTCTCCAACGACAGCTGGTTCGGCGACTCGCAGGAGCCGTGGCTGCACTTGAACCTCGCGCGGCTGCGCGCGATCGAGCACCGGCGCTTCGTCGTGCGCGCGGCGAACGGCGGCGTCAGCGCGATCATCGACCCGCTCGGGCGGCTCGCGGGGCGCACCGGGCTGCTGACGCGCGAGAACCTGCGCGGCAGCGTCCGCGCGCTCTACGCCGACACCGTGTACGCGCGCCTGGGCGACTGGCCGGGCGCGCTCGCGACGGCGGCCGTCGCGGCGCTGCTGCTCGTGCGGCGCGCGGGCTGAGCGTCAGCGCCCGCCGGAAGCGCGCTTCTTGCCGCCGGACGATTTGCTCGACGACGCCTTGCGCGACGACGACTTGCGCTTCGCCGTCTTCTTCTCGGGCTGGCGCGGCACCTTGCCGCCTTCGCGGCGCGCCTCGGAGAGGCCGATCGCGATCGCCTGCTTCGGGTTCGTCACCTTCTTGCCCGAGCCGCCGCTCTTCAGCTTGCCTTCCTTCATCTCGTGCATCTTCTCGCCGACCTTCTCGGACGCCTTCTTGCCGTACTTGGCCATCGCCTGGGCTCCTCGCCGTCCCGCACACGAATTCGTTGCATCGACCGTGCCGGTCGCGCGTCAGGCGGGCGGCTTCGGCGGCGGCGGCAGCGGCTCGTCGGGCGGCAGGCGCGCGGCGATCTCCTCGGCGATGCCGAGCGCCTCGACGAGCCACGCGGTGCGCTCGCCCGGCTCGAAGGGTCGGATCGTGAGCGTTCCGTCGGGCGCGATCTCGGCGCGCTGGCCGAGTCCGACGCCCACCACGCCGCCCCCGCGATTGCGGCGCGCGGAGATCGAGAAGTTGAACGGACTCCAGCCGCGCGTCGCCTCGTGCCGCGTGCAGAACTCCGCCGCGTCGCTGGCGAGCGAGTCGACGCGGCAGTCGAGCCCGTCGCCCAGGTGGAGCGGGCGCCAGCGCACGATCGGCTGCCCGTTCTCGCAACGCGCGGCGGCGCCCCACGCCGGATGCTCGACCGCGCTCGGCTCGGCGTCGGGGACGCGCAGCGGCGCGCCGAACAGCATCGAGGCGTCCACCAGGAAGCGGCCCTCGGCGAGCGCGACGCTCACGGTGCCGTGATTCGGCGGCAGATCCGGCGCGACCAGCATCGTCGCGACGCCGCGCCGCGCGGCGAAGCCGAGCGCCTCGAGCAGCGCGCAGAGCGCGCCGTTGCCCGCCCAGCAGGTGCCGCCCGTGCCGTACGCGAGCCACGCCGCGAAGAACTCCGCGGGCGTGTCGCCGGGCAGCGGGCCCGCGTCGCCCGACGCGACGTGCAGCCGCTTGCGCACGTTGTCGAACGGCACGCGCTCGCACCACGCGGCATACACCGAAGAGAGTCCAGCGAGATCCGGCTCGGGCCGCGCGGCGAAGCCGAGCCGCTCGAGCACCTTCTCGACGAGCGCTGCGTCCATCGAACCTCCGTGCGGGCGCCTCGCCACCCTAGCCCGCACCCGGAGGCGCGGCGAAGTGGCCCGCGCCGCACGGCGGCGATTGGTTCTTTCCGCGCGGCGTGCGGCCTCCGTACCCTGTGCGCATGACGCGAAGAACCGTCTACGGCACGTGCAGCTTCTGCGAGGCGACCTGCGGGATCGAGGTGCAGCTCGAGGGGCGCGACGTCGTGCGCCTGCGCGGCGACGACGCGGACGTCTTCTCGCGCGGCCACGTGTGCCCGAAGGCGGTCGGCATGCGCGACCTGCACGCCGACCCGGACCGCCTGCGCCGGCCGCTGCGCCGCACCGCGCGCGGCGACTTCGAGGAGATCGGCTGGGAGGAGGCCTGGGACTTCGCGGCGGAGCGCATCGCGCGCGTGCGCGAGGCGGGCGGCGCGAACGCCGTCGCCCTCTACCGCGGCAATCCGGGCATCCACGACTACGCGACGATCCTCGGCGCCAACGTGCTGGTGCGCGCGCTCGGCACGAAGAACGTCTACTCGGCGGGCGCGCTCGACACCTGGCCGCGCTGGGTGCAGGCGGGCAGCATGTACGGCGGTCCGCTGCGCTGCCCCGTGCCGGACATCGAGCGCACCGACTGGTTCCTGATGGTCGGCGCCAACCCGATGGTGTCGAACGGCAGCCTGATGACGGTGCCCGACTTCCGCGGCCGGCTCGCCGCGCTGCAGGCGCGCGGCGGCAAGCTGATCGTCGTCGATCCGCGCCGCAGCGAGACGGCGGAGCGCGCCGACGAGCACCACTTCGTCGTGCCCGGCACGGACGCCGCCTTCCTGCTCGCGATGCTGCACGTGCTCTTCGCCGAAGGGCGCGTCGCGCTCGGCGCGTGCGAGGGGCTGGTGAACGGCGTCGGCGAGGTCGAGCGCATCGCGGCGCGCTTCGCGCCCGAGCGCGTCGCCGCGCGCTGCGGCATCGACGCCGCGACGATCCGCCGCCTCGCGCGCGAGATGGCGGAGGCGCCGAGCGCGGTCGCCTACGGACGCATGGGCACGTCGACGCAGGCGTTCGGCACGCTCGCGACGTGGGCGCTCGATCTGCTCTGCATCCTCACCGGCAACCTCGACCGGCCCGGCGGCGCGATGTTCGCGCGGCCCGCGGCGCCGCTGCACTTCGCGTTCGAGCCGAACGGCGCGGTGCAGTTCGGCCGCTGGCGGAGCCGCGCCGGCGGCCGCCACGAGATCGTCGGCGAGCTGCCCGTGATGGCGCTCGCCGAGGAGATCGAGACGCCCGGCGATGGCCAGGTGCGCGCGCTCGTCACGGTCGCGGGCAATCCGGTGCGCACGGCGCCCAACAGCGCGCGCATCGAGCGTGCGATCGCGTCGCTCGACTTCGTCGTCTGCCTTGACTGGTACCGCAACGAGACGACGCGCCACGCGCACCTGATCCTGCCGCCGCCGGGGCCCTTCGAGCGCAGCCACTACGACCTCGGCCTCGCGCACTTCGGCGTGCGCAACTTCGCCAAGTACGCGCCCGCGGCGCTCGATCCCGAGCCGGGCGCGCGCAGCGCGTGGACCACCGCGCTCGAGCTGGCGCGCCGCTGGATGGGGCTCGCGTCGCTCGCGGCGGAGCAGGTGGACGGACTCGTGCTGCGCCAGTTCGCGACGCTCGCGCTCGCGGCGAGCCCGTGGCAGGGCGACGTCACGGTCGACGAGCTGGTCCATGCAACCGGCAAGGAGCCCGGCCCCGACCGCATCCTCGACGCGCTGATCCGCGTCGGCCCGTACGGCGACGCGTGCGGGCGTCGGCCCGAAGGCCTGACGCTCGCCCGCATCCAGCAGCACCCGCACGGCCTCGACCTCGGTCCGCTCGTGCCGATGCTGCCGGGCCACGTGCGCACCGCGAGCGGCCGGATCGAGCTCGCGCCCGAGCGCATCGTCGCGGACGTGCCGCGCCTCGAGGCGTGGCTCGCGCGCGAGGAGGCGCCCTCGCTGCGTCTCGTCAACCGCCGCGACCTGCGCTCGATGAACTCGTGGCTGCACAACCTGCCGTCGCTCGCGAAGGGGCGCGAGCGCTGCACGCTCCAGATGCACCCCGACGACGCACGCGCGTGCGGCCTCGCCGACGGCGCGATCGCGCTGGTTCGCTCGCGCGTCGGCGAGCTGCGCGCGCCGGTCGAGATCACCCGCGACGTGATGCGCGGCGTCGTGTCGCTGCCGCACGGCTTCGGCCACGACGGCGACGGCATCGGGCTGGCCGTCGCGGCGCGCAAGCCCGGCGCGAACGTCAACGCCGTCACCGACGACGCGCCCGCCGACGGCCCGAGCGGCGCGGCGGTGCTGTTCGGCGGTGCGGTGGAGGTCGTCGCGGCGGGCTGACGCTCAGGCGCGCGGCGGGATCACGCCCGCTTCGGCGAGCGCCGCGAGCGCGGCGTCGTCGTAGCCGAGCTCGCGCAGCACCGCGTCGGTGTGCTCGCCGTGGAGCGGCGGCGGCGACGCGGGCTCGCACGGCGTCGCGTCGAAGCGCGCGGCCGGGCGCGCCTGCCGCATCTTGCCCGCGACCGGGTGCTCGAGCTCGACGACCACGCCGTTGTGCCGCACCTGCGGATCGTCGAGCACGCTCGGGAGGTCGTTCACCGGCGCGGCCGGCACGTCCTCGGCGATCATGCGCGCGAGCAGCTCGCCGGTGCTCCACTTGCGGAACTCGTCGTAGAGGAGCTGGCCGAGCGCCTCGGCGTTCTTGCCGCGTTCCCACAGCGAGAAGCGCGGGTCGTCGCACAGCTCGGGCCGGCCGAGCGCGCGGAAGAGGCCGTGGAACTCGTCGTCGCTGGCGGCGAAGTAGACGAGGTGGCCGTCGGCGGTCTCGGTGAGGCGGTAGATCTCGTACAGCGTCGGGCCGGGCTGCACGTCCTCGCCGAGCATCGTGTGCGCCATCATGCCGTCGGGCCACAGGAACGCGAGCGCGACGTCGAGCATCGCGACGCGCACGTGCTGGCCGCCGGCGCCGCGCTCGCGCGCGAAGAGCGCCGCCGTGATCGCCTGCGCCGCGGTGTAGGCGCTCGCCTTGTCCACGACGACGTGGCGGATCAGGTCGGGGATCGGGACGTCCGGGTTCTTCTGGATCGCGACGTGCCCGGTGAGCGCCTGCAGGATCGGGTCGTAGACGCGCCGGTCCTTGTAGGGTCCGCTCTCGCCGTAGCCCGTGATCGACACGTACACGAGGTCGGGGCGCACTTTGCGCAGGTCGCGCTCGGCGATGCCGAGCCGTTCCACCGCGCCGGGCCGGAAGTTCTGCACGAACACGTCGGCGCGCTCGACCAGCCGCAGCAGCACGTCGCGGCCGGCGGGCTCGCGCAGATCCACCACGACGCTGCGCTTGCCGCGGTTTCCGTTGGCGAAGAAGGCGCCCATCCCGCCGCGGCGGAAGGGCGAGAGGCGCAGCAGGTCGCCCACGCCGGGCGGCTCGACCTTGACGACGTCGGCGCCCTGGTCGGCGAGCATCATCGTGGCGAGCGGCCCGGCCAGGATGGCCGACACGTCGACGACGCGAACTCCGCTGAGCGGTCCGGGCATGGCGGCTCCTCGTGGGAGAAGAGCAGCATACCCCGGCAGGACGCGCGCGCGCGTCGGAATCAACTTGCACGGGCGGTGCAAACTCACGTAACGTGCTCGCGTGTCCGCCGCCGCCCGCCGCAGCGCTGCGTCACGCGCCGACGCCATGGCAGGCATCGACGGCCGCCGGCGGCGCGCCTTCCGCACGCGCGCCGCGGTCGTCGAAGCGCTGCTCGACCTGCTCGAGGCCGGCGAGCTGCGGCCCCGCGCCGACCGCATCGCGGAGCGCGCGGGCGTCTCCACGCGCTCGCTGTTCCAACACTTCGCCGACCTCGAGGAGCTGCACGCCGCGGTGGCGGACCGCCAGCTCGAGCGCATCGCCCTCGAGATCGGCCCGCCCGCGACGACGGGCTCGCTGGCGGCGCGCGTCGCGTCGCTGGCCGCCGCGCGCGCCGCGCTCTACGAACGCATCACGCCGGTGCGGCGCGCGGCGCTGCTCCACGAGCCGTTCTCGCGCGCGATCGCCGCACGCCTCGCCGGCATGCGGCGCTCGTGCCGGCGCGACGTCGACCGCATCTTCCCGGCCGAGCTGGAGCGGCTGCAGCCGGCCGCGCGCCGCGAGCTGCGCGACGCGCTGTGCATGGCGTCGAGCTTCAGCGCGTGGGAGCACCTACGCCGACACGCCGGCGCGTCGGCGGCGCACGCCGAGCGCGTCGTCGCGCGCTCGCTGCTCGCGCTGCTGACCGCGGCGCGCCGGAAGGAGTCGTGATGGCCCGCTCTTCGCTCGCGTGTCTGGTCGCGTGCGCGCTCGCGGCGAGCGGCTGCGAGCGCTTCGTCGAGCGACAGGTCGAGAGCACGCTGCAGCGCGCGGACCAGAGCCTGCTCGAGTCGCCCGCGCTGCACGTCGTGCTGTGCGGCACCGGATCGCCGCTGCCCGACCCCGATCGCGCGGCGGCGTGCACCGCGGTGATCGCGGGGGGGCACTTCTTCCTCGTGGACGCGGGGCCGGGCTCCTGGGAGCAGGTGGACCTCGCCAACCTCCCGACCGGCGCGCTGCGCGGCGTCTTCCTCACGCACTTCCACTCCGACCACGTCGGCGATCTCGGCGAGGCGATCACGCAGAGCTGGATCGCGGGCCGCGCGCAGCCGCTCGACGTGTACGGTCCGCCCGGCGTGGCGCGCGTCGTCGCGGGCTTCGCCGAGGCGCTCGCGGCCGACGTCGAGGCGCGCGTCGCCCACCACGGCGACGCCTACATGCCGCGCGCGGCGGCCGGCGCGGTGGCGCGCGAGACCGCGCTCGGCGACGCGCCGAACGCGAGCGCCGTGGTGTTCGACCAGGACGGGCTGCGCGTCACGATGTTCGCGGTCGACCACGAGCCGGTGCGGCCGGCGGTCGGCTACCGCTTCGACTGGAAAGGCCGCTCGCTCGTCGTCTCGGGCGACACGCGCAAGAGCGCGTCGGTGATCGAGCACGCGAAGGGCGCCGATCTGCTCGTGCACGAGGCGCTCGCCGCCAGCTTCACCGAGCGGGCGGTCGCCACCGCGAAGCGGATCGGCATGGAGCGGCTCGCGAAGCTCGCCGGCGACATCCCGAGCTATCACACGACGCCGCGCGAGGCCGGCGAGGTGGCGCAGGCGGCGGGCGTCGCGCACCTCGTGCTCTCGCACATGGTGCCGGCGCCCAGCAACTTCCTCGTGCGGCGCAGCTTCCAGAAGGACGCCGAGAGCGCCTTCTCCGGAGAGGTGACGCTCGGCGAGGACGGCATGCGCTTCCTGCTCGCGCCGGAGTAGCGCGAGCGCCGGCGCCTATTCCGAGGTCGGCCAGCGGAGCTGGAACTCGATCTCCTCGACGCCGTCGCCGCGCTCGTGCTCGATCTGGATCGTGGCGTCGGGCGCGATCGCGATGCGTTCGCCCGCGACCTGGATGCGGAACGTGCGTCCCGCCTCGATCGCGTCGGCGAGCCGCCGCAGCTTGGAGACGAACTGCTTCTTCGGATAGTCCCGCTCGACGTCGCGCCGCGCGCGGCGCCTTCTCTTCACGGCCACTGCGAGTTCCTCCTCGTTTCAGGTTCGCTGCGCGAGCATCCAGCGCGGCAGCTCGGGCTCGCGGTACGCGGGCGCCCACGAGTCGTGACCGACGCCCGCGTAGCGCGTGAGCCGCGCGGACCCGCCGCGCTGCGCGATGGCGTCCACCAGCTCGAGCGAGCGCGCGAGCGGCACGATCGGGTCGTCGTCGCCGTGGAACGCCCAGAGCGGCGTCGCGCCGATCGCCGCCGCCGCGGCGCCCGGGTCGCGCGCGCCGCCGCACACCGGCACGAGCGACGCGAAGCGCCACGCGAGCTGCGTCGCGAGCGCGATCGTGCCGTGTCCGCCTTGCGAGAGGCCGGTCAGGTGACGCCGCGCCGGATCGAGCCGCAGCGTGCGGTCGAGCTCCGCGAGGAGCGCCGCGAGCAGAGGCAGCTCGTCCGTCCAGGGTCGCGTCTCGTCGGCCTTCTGCGGAAACGCGACGACGAACGGCCACGCCTCGGGGCGATCGAGCATCGCGGGCGCGAGACCCTGCGCGAGCTGCCGGCGTCCGTCGCGTCCGCTCTCACCGCGGCCGTGCAGGAACACGATCGCGGGCCACGCGGCCTGCGCGTCGTAGCCGAGCGGCACGTGCAAGACCCAGCGCCGGCGCGCGCCGCCGACCGCGATCTCGCGATCCAGGAAACCTGTCGCTCCCGTCATCTCGGCTTGACCCCGCTTCGGCTCTCTCTAGCATGGCCGTCCCTGCGCCACCCCCGCTCGTGTCGAGCCCCCCGGCGCCAACGCGAGGCGCCGTTCTTGGTTCGAGCCCGGAGTCGAAGCACGCAGCTCGCGGGAGCGACGGCGGCGTCCGCGCCGGCCACGCGGCGCGACGGCGTCATCGACCTCTGGCGCGGTCTCGCGCTCGTCGACATGGCGTGGCTGCACCTGCTCGGGCACGGACTCGCGTTGCCCGGCGCGCTCGACGTCGTGATGCGCGAGCACCTGCGCTTCGCGGCGGGCGCGTTCGTGTTCATCGCGGGGCTCGGCGTGGCGACCTCGTTCGGCGCCGCGCTCGCGGGCCGCGGCGCCGCCGCCGTGCGCGCGCGGCGCGCGCTCTGGCGGCGCGCGCTGTTGCTGCTCGTGCTCGATCGCGCCGTCGCGGTGGTACGCGTCGGGCTGCAGGCGGTCGCGTCGTCGGCCGAGCCTGCCGGCGACGCCGCGGCGCCCGCCATCCTGCCGATCCTGCTCTTCCGCGACCCGGGCGTCACCGGCGGCCTGCTGCTGCTCTACGCGATGCTGCTCGCGGCGACGCCGGCGCTGGTCGCGGTCGCGCGGCGCGTCGGCTGGACGGGCGTCGCGCTCGCGAGCGCCGCGGCGTACGCGCTCGCCGTCGCGAACGTGGCGCCGGCGAGCGACGCGGCGTGGAGCTTCCCGCTCGCGTTCTGGCAGCCGCTCTTCGTGGCGGGCTTCGTCGCCGCGCCGGCGTGGCGTTGGCTGCGCAGCGGCGGCACGCCGCGCCTCGCTGCATGGGCCGCGTGCGCCGGGTTGGCGTACGGCGCGCTGGTCGCGGCGCGCACGGGCGCCTTCGGACTCGCGCCGCTCGGCTGGAGCTTCACGAAGGTCCCGCTGCTGCCGGCCGAGCTGCTGCGCTACGCGCTCGCGATGCAGCTGGTGTTCGCGTGGACGGCGCTCGCCTTCGCGCGCGCGGGCGGCGTGCGGCGCGGCGCCGGGCTCGCACGTCTGCTCGGCCGCAGCAGCCTCGCGGTCTACGTCGCGCACCTCTTCGTCGAGGTGCCGCTCACGGAGGGCATCTGGCGCGTCGGTCCGACGCCGCTGCGGATCGCGGTGCTGCTCGCGCTCGACGTGGCCGCGCTCGCCGCCGTCGCCGTCGCGGCCGAGTGGCTGGACCGGCGCGGGCGCGCGATCGCCCCGCTCGCGCGCCCGCTCTGGATGCGCTTGCCGCAGGCTGCCGTCGTGGGCGCGCTCAGCGCGCTGCTCTGCGCGGGCGCGCTGGTCGCCGTCCGTGCGCCGTACCCGGCGGCCGACCTGCAAGCCGCGGTGGAAGGCGGCGCGGTGGAGCTGGACGCGGGCGAGCGCGGCCCGGACGAGGACGCGCTTCCCGACGTCCTCGACGAGGCGGCCGCCGACGAGTCGGCGGGCGTCTGAGCGAACGCCGCGCTCTGGCATACTGAGCCGACGCGGAAGCGAGGAGGAGCGGCGATGGCGGAGCGGAGGATCGAGCTGCGGTCCGTGGCGGGCGCGCTCGGCGCGGAGATCGTGGGCGTCGACGTCGCGGGCGCGCTGGACGACGCCGCGGTGCGCGACCTGCGGCGCGCGATCGTCGATCACGGCGTCGTGATGCTGCGCGACCAGAAGCTCGATCGCGACGCGCAGCTCCGCTTCGCGCGGCGGCTCGGCGAGCCGGAAGTGCACCCGATCGCCAACGGCATGGCCGAGCACCCGGAGATCATTCGCGTGCTCAAGCCCGCCGGCGAGCGCGCCTTCTTCGGCACCTCCTGGCACACCGACAACAGCTTCTTCGCGCAGCCCACCTCGTTCACGATCCTCTACGGCGAGGTCGTGCCGCCCGTCGGCGGCGACACCGTGTGGGCGTCGATGGAGAAGGCCTGGGCGACGCTCTCCGCGCCGATGCAGCGCTTCCTCGAGCCGCTCGACGCCGTGCACAGCGCGGCCAGCGCCTACGATCCGCGCACCACCGGCGACGCCAAGTACCGCGGCGAGGCGCCGATCACCTACACGTACTCCGACGCGATCTGGGACGAGGTCGTGCACCCGGTCGTGCGCAGGCACCCCGAGAGCGGCCGCCAGAGCCTGTACGTGAACCCGATGTTCACGCAGCGCATCGCCGGCCTCGCCGCGCACGAGAGCGCCGCGCTGCTCGCGATGCTGCACGCGCACTGCCAGCGCCTCGAGTTCCAGTGCCGCTTCGCCTGGCAGCCCGGCTCGCTCGCGATCTGGGACAACCGCTCGGTGCAGCACTACGCGATCGACGACTACGAGGGCTTCGAGCGCGTGATGTACCGCGTGACGTTGCAGGGAGACACGCCGGTCCGATGACCGGTCTGCGCCTGCTGGTGCTGGACGCCTATGCGCCCGAGGGCCGCGCCGCCGTGCGCGGCGCGGGCGGCACCGAGGCGGGCCGGCTGTACGAGCGCATGCTGCGCGCGCTCGCGCCGGACGCCGCCGTCGAGATCGCGTATCCCGCCGATCCCGA
The DNA here is from genome assembly GCA_003576805.1 of Pseudomonadota bacterium. GTDB lineage: Bacteria > Myxococcota_A > UBA9160 > UBA9160 > PR03 > PR03. The sequence continues at coordinate 27,599 of QEVM01000088.1, forward strand.
TCCGCGCCTTCCGAGCGGCGCGGCGCTCGCGGACTACGACGGCATCGCGTGGACCGGCTCGAGTCTCACGATCCACGCGGCCGGCGACGCGCGCGTCGAGCGGCAGATCGCGTTCGCGCGCGCCGTGTACGACGCGGGCGTGCCGAGCTTCGGAAGCTGCTGGGCGGCGCAGCTCTCGGTCGCCGCCGCGGGTGGGCGCTGTGAGGCGAACCCGAAGGGCCGCGAGTTCGGCGTCGCGCGCGGCATCGAGCTGACGGAGGCGGGCGCCGCGCACCCGATGTACCGCGGCAAGCCGCGGCGCTTCGACGCGTGGACCAGCCACGCGGACCACGTCGTCGCGCTGTGCGAGGGCGCGACGCTGCGGCGTCGCGCGCGGCCGCGGCCGCTTCTGGGCGCTCCAGTACCACCCGGAGTACGACGCGCGCGAGGTCGCCGCGCTCGCGCGCCTGCGCAAGGACGAGCTCGTCGCGCAGCGCACGTTCGCGGACGACGCGGCCGCGTGCGACTGGATCGCGCGCCTCGAGACGCTCGCCGCGGATCCGTCGCGCGCCGATCTCGCGGCGTCGCTCGGCGTCGGCCCGGAGCTCCTCGACTTCGCGCAGCGCACGCTCGAGGTGCGCAACTGGCTCGCGAGCCTCGCGCCGCGGCGCTGACACGCAGACGCGTCATACGGGCGCGCCGACGCCGAGCAGCATCAGCACGCCGAGCGCCGCGAAGATCGCGGCCGCGATCCCGTGCACCAGCCGCATCGGCAGCTTGCGCGCGGCCGCCTCGCCGAGCAGCACGGCGGGCACGTTCGCGAGCAGCATGCCGAGCGTCGTGCCCGCGACGACCGCCGCCAGCGACGCGTACTTGGCGGCGAGCGCGACCGTGGCGATCTGCGTCTTGTCGCCCATCTCCACCAGGAAGAACGCGATGAGCGTCGCGCCGAAGACGCCGAAGCGCGCCGGCGCCGCCTCCTTGGCCTCGTCGTACGAGTCGGGGATCCACGTCCACACCGCCATCGCGAGGAACGAGAGGCCGAGGATCCAGCGCAGCGCGTCGGGTCCGATCGCCGCCGCGAGCCAGGCGCCGACGGCGCCCGCGAGCGCGTGGTTCGCGAGCGTCGCGACCAGGATGCCGCCGATGATCGGGAGCGGCCGCTGGTATCGCGCCGCGAGCACGAGCGCGAGGAGCTGGGTCTTGTCGCCGATCTCGGCGAGTGCGACCACGCCGGTCGAGACGAGGAAACCCTCGATCATGCGTCGACGAGCTCGACGGGGTCGCCGACCTGCACCGCGCCGGGCGCGGTCACGTTCGCGTAGACGCCCACGTTCTGGTCGGCCTCGCGCACGACGACGCGCATCAGCGCGGGATCGCGCGGCAGGTCGGCGAAGCCGTGCGTGATCATCACGCAGCGCGGGCAGGGCGCGACGGCGTCGAGCAGCGCGCCGCCCACGCGCACGCGCCGGCCGCGCCAGCCGAGCTCCGGGAAGCCGTCGCCGCCGCCCGCCGTCTCGACGAGGAAGTTCGGGCGGAAGCGGCGCACGTCGATGCGCGACGCGGGCGCGAGCTGCGCGAGCCGGCGCAGCGTCGCGTCGGTGAGGAGCAGGATCGGATACGCGTCGAAGTAGGTGCCGGGCGGCGACTCGTACTGGATCACGTCGGGCGGGAAGAGCGAGAGGTCGGGCAGCGGCTCGCCCTCCTCGCGGCCGAAGATCGCGCGCAGCTCGGTGAGCACGTCCTCGTGGTCCGGCGCGCCGCGCCGGTAGTGGTCGAGCGCCGTCTCGGGCAGCAGCGGCCAGAGCGACACCTTGGCCTCAACGGCCGCGCCGACGCGTGCGGCGGCGTCGGGCGCGTCGGCGCGCACGCAGGTGCCGTCGGGCAGCTCGATCTCCGGCGCCGACGCCGCTGGCTCGCCGGCGTAGCGCGCGCGGCAGCGCATCAGCCCGGGGAGCTTCTTGGCGCCGCGGATGCCGCCGCGCACCTCGTCGCGCACCGCCCAGGCGCGGTCGCCGGGCAGCCCTCGCACGCCGACCTCGGTGCGCGCGAGCCGCTCGCCCTCCATCGACTTCACGGGATGGCGCCAGATCTGCGCGACGCGGCCGACGATCATCGGAGCTCCTTCGCCGTGTGCGGCGCCAGGCCGCGCACGAGGTGACGGACCTCGGCGCGGTAGCGCGCGAGGGCGGCGGGCCGGTCGTCGGCCTCGCCGATGGCGACGCCCGCCTGTGTCAGCGCGCCGAGCAGCAAACGGGCGAGCGGCTCGACGCGCTCGGCGCCGATCCAGCCGGCCTCGACCCAGTGCTCGAGCGCGTGGCCGAGCAGCGAGGCGAGGCCCGACTCGTCCTGCAGGCGGCGCCACTCGGCCCAGCCCAGCACGACGGGCGCGTCGCGCAGCAGGATCGCCTGGAGCTCCGGCTCGCCGTACGCCGCGAGCAGCACCTCGCAGCCGCGCTCGAGCTCCGCGGTGCCTTCGTCCACCTCGGCCATCGTGTCGGCGTAGACGCGCCGGGTGAGCTCGCCGAGCAGCTCGCGCGCGACCGCTTCGAACAGGCCGCGCTTGTCGCCGAACTGGTAGTGCAGGGCGCCGCGCGTGAGGCGCGCCTTGTCCGCGATCTGCTCGGCCGACACCTGCGCGTAGCCGCGCGTCGCGAACAGCCGGCGGCCGGCCGCGAGCAGCTTGCGGCGCGTGGCCTCGCTGATCTGCTCGTTGGTGCGCGGCCGGCTCGAGCGGGGCGCGCGCGCGCGCCCGGTTGCGCGTCTTTTCATACGTGTTGTATGTGTCCTGATACGGGGCGTACGAAAGTCCGGTAGGTGTAGAGGACCGGCGGGGGCCGGTCCAGCCCCCGCGCGCCGCGCCGCGAGGAGGAGTCGATGACCAGCATCCCGGCCGCGCGCGCCGAGCGCCGCGCGCGCTCGCTCACGGCGCCGCTGTGCGCCGCCTCCGCGCTGCTCGCGAGCGGCGCGCTGGCGGCCGGCCTCGCGCTCGGCGCGGCGCCGGCAGAGGACTGGCAGCTCGCCGCCCGCTACACGGCGCGCTTCGCTTTCCTGCTCTTCCTGCCGGTGTACGTGGCGAGCGCCTGGAACCGGCTGGCGCCGAGCGCCGCGTCGCGCTGGGTGCGCAAGCGCCGCCGCTCGCTCGCGCTCGCGTTCGCGACCGCGCACGCGATCCACCTGGGTGCGCTCACCGCGTTCCAGCTCACCAAGGCCGAAGCGCCCGATGCGGTGACGCTCGTCGTCGGCGGCGGCGCGTTCGTCGCGCTCGGCGCGCTCGCCGCGACGTCGAACGACGCGGCCGTGCGCCGGCTCGGGCGGCGCTGGCGGCCGCTCCACCTCTTCGGCGTGCACTACATCTGGTTCGTGTTCGCGTTCAGCTACTTCGGGCGCGTCGCCGCGGGGCAGCTCGCGTTCCTGCCGCTGTTCGGCGCGGCGCTCGGCGCGCTCGCGCTGCGGATCGTCGCGGCGCGGCGGCGGCGCGCGCGAAGCGGCTAGAATGCCCCGGCACGCCTCACCAAGGAGCCCCCCGCGATGCCCTCCCTCCGCCTCGGCCTCACCGCCGGCTACTCCGGCGCCTCGATGCAGATCAATCGCGACTTGATCCTGGAGGCCGAGCGGCTCGGCTACTGGTCGGTGTGGAGCGCGGAGGCGTACGGCTCGGACGCGGTCTCGCCGCTCGCGTACATCGCGGCGTTCACGACGAAGATCAAGCTCGGCACCGCGATCATGCAGATGCCGGCGCGCACGCCCGCGATGACCGCGATGACGGCGATGACGCTCGACGCGATGTCGGGCGGTCGCTTCATCCTCGGCCTCGGCCCGTCGGGTCCGCAGGTCGTCGAGGGCTGGCACGGCGTCGCGTACGGCAAGCCGCTGACGCGCACGCGCGAGTACGTGCAGATCGTCCGCCGCATCCTCGCGCGCGAGGCGCCGCTCGAGTTCAAGGGCGAGCACTACCAGATCCCGTTCACGGGCCCGGGCGCGACGGGGCTCGGCAAGCCGCTCAAGAGCATCCTGCACGGCCGCAAGGACCTCGAGATCTACACGGCGTCGATCGGCCCCGCCGGCATCGAGTGCAGCGCCGAGGTCGCCGACGGCCTGATCCCGGTGTGGATGAACCCGGAGCGCTTCGACCTGCTCGAGCCGCACCTCGCCAAGGGCTTCGCGAAGGCCGGCGGCGGCAAGTCGCTGGCGAGCTTCGACGTCGCGCCGTTCGTGACCTGCGTGATGGGCGACGACCTCGAGAAGTGCCGCATGCCGGTGAAGGGCATGCTCGCGCTCTACATCGGCGGCATGGGCGCGCGCGGCAAGAACTTCTACAACGACTACGCGAAGCGCCTCGGCTACGAGGAGGCGGCGGCGAAGATCCAGGACCTCTACCTCGCCGGGAAGAAGGCGGAGGCGATGGCGGCGGTGCCGAACGAGCTGGTCGATTCGATCGCGCTGCTCGGCACCAAGGAGCGCATCCGCGACCGGCTCGAGGCGTGGAAGGCGTCGCCGGTGAAGACGCTGCTCGTCGGCGCCGGGCAGCCCGAGGCGCTGCGCGCGCTCGCGGAGCTCGCGCTCTGATCGCACGGTGACGATCGACCGGGAGCGCGTCGTCGCGCTCGACAAGGCGCGCGTCTGGCACCCGTACACGTCGATGGACGAGTACGCGCAGGGCGTCGATCCGATCGTGGTGGTGCGGGCCGAGGGCCCGTGGCTCCACGACGCCGACGGGCGCGCGTACCTCGACGCCAACTCGTCGTGGTGGGTGGCGTCGCTCGGGCACAACCATCCGCGCCTCGTCGCGGCGCTCGCGCGCCAGGCGCGCGACAACTGCCACAGCGCGCTCGCGGGCATGACGCATCCGCCCGCCGCGGAGCTGGCGGAGGCGCTGTGCGGCGTGGCGCCGCGCGGCGGACCGGACGGCGGCGGCCTCGAGCACGTCTTCTTCAGCGACGACGGCTCGACCGCGGTCGAGGTCGCGCTGAAGCTCTCCGTCCAGTACTGGGCGCAGAACGGCCGGCCGGCGCGCACGCGCTTCGCGGCGCTCGGCGAGGCGTTCCACGGCGAGACGATCGGCGCGACCGCGCTCGGCGGCGTCGAGCTGTTCCGGCGCCCGTTCCGCGGCGTGCTCGCGGAGTGCTTCCACCTGCCGTCGCCGGGCGATCCGTCCGTCTCGGCCGAGCGCGCGCTCGAGGCGCTCGAGCGGCTGCTCGCGCGCGAGGCCGACACGATCGCGTGCGTGGTGGTCGAGCCGATGGTGCAGGGCGCCGCCGGCATGTGGATGCACGACGCCGCCTACCTGCGCGCGGCGCGCGCGCTGTGCACGCGCCACGACGTCTTCTTCGTCGCCGACGAGGTCTTCACCGGCTACGGCCGCACCGGCCCGATGTGGGCGTGCCAGCACGCCGGCGTCGCGCCCGACCTGCTGTGCACCGCGAAGGGATTCTCGGGCGGGATGCTGCCGATGGCGGCGACGCTCGCCACGCGCCGCATCCACGACGGCTTCCTCGGCGGGCGCGAGCGCGCCTTCTACTACGGCCACTCGTTCTGCGGCAATCCGCTCGGCGCAGCCGTCGCGCTCGAGGTGCTGCGCGTCTACGACGAGGAGCGCGTGCTCGAGCGCGCGGCGCCGAAGGCGGCGCGCATCGCGGAGGCGTTCGCGAAGATGGCGTCGCTGCGCGGTGTCGCGCGCACGCGCTCGCTCGGCATGATCGGGGCGCTCGACCTCGCCGGCGACGCCGGCTATCTCGCCGGCGCCGGCTGGCGCGTCTACGACGAGGCGCGCCGCCGCGGCGCGTACCTGCGGCCGCTCGGCAACGTGATCTACGTCGCGCCGCCGCTCAACATCCCCGACGCCGACCTCGAACGGCTCCTCGCGATCGTCGCGGAGAGCGTCGCGGCCGTCGCGGGCGCGTGAGGAACCGCATGCGCGTCTGGCTTCCGTGCGCCGCGCTCGCGGCGCTGCTCGCCCTCCCGGCCGCCGCGGCCGATCCGCCGTCGAAGCCGCCGGCCGCGGGCAAGACGCTGCCGGTGCAGCAGGATCCCGCGAAGTTGTACGGCTTCCGCGTGACGCGCCAGCTCGTCGACCGCGAGAAGATCGTGCCGGGCGGCCCCGGCCGCGACGGCATCCGCGCCGTCGACGCCCCGACCTTCGTGGGCGTCGAGGGAGCCGACGCGATCGCGCCCGAGACGCCCGTCGTCGGCGTCGCGATCGGAGGCGACGCGCGCGCCTACCTGGTCCCGATCCTCGAGTACCACCAGGTCGTGAACGACGAGGTGGGCGGCGTGCCGATCGCGGTCACGTTCGACCCGCTCACCGGCGTGCCGCGCGTCTTCCGCCGCGGAGTCGACGGCCGCACGCTGCGCTTCGGCGTGTCGGGTCTGCTCTACAACTCGGGCTTCCTGCTCTACGACCGCGAGACCGAGAGTCTGTGGTCGCAGTTCGAAGGCCGCGCCATCGCGGGCGAGCTCGCGGGCCGCTCGCTCGAACGCATCCGCGTGCGCCAGGAGGAGTTCTCCGCGTGGCGCCGCCGCCAGCCGAAGACGCGCATCCTGGTGCCGCCCGAGCCCGCCCGGCTCGACTACAACGCGTCGCCCTACGAAGGCTACGCGGAGAAGGACGGTTCGATCTTCCCGGTCGAGGCGCGCGACCGCCGCTTCCACGCGAAGGAGCTGGTGGTCGGCGTCGTCGTCGGCGGCAAGGCGCGCGCCTATCTGGCGTCGCTGCTGACCAAGAACGGCGGGCGCGTCGAGGAGACCTTCGAGGGCCGCCCGATCCGCGTCGCGTACGAGTCGGATCGCGGCGTCTTCGAGTGGGAGGCGCCCGAGGACGTCGAGGTCACCGAGGCCTACTGGTTCGCGTGGAAGGCGTTCCACCCCGACACCGAGATCTGGAAGGACCCGGGGCCCGTCGAGGGCCGCGAGCCGTAGGCCGAGATCGCGTCGCGCGGGCGGCGCGTCACTCGGGCGTGTCGTCCATCCGCTTGCGCTTGGCGCGCCGCTCCTCGAGACGCTCGCGGCCGCGCTCGAAGATCGCGGTCAGCTTCTCGCGCTGCTCGGGCGTCAGGATCGCGCGGACCTCGAGCAGCGTGCGGAGCCGCTGCTTGTGGAGCGCGGTCTCCGCCTCGCCGACGCGGTCGGCCTGCGCCAGCACGGCGTCCGTGTCGGGCGCGTCGGTGCGCAGCAACGCGTGCAGCTCGTCGCGGCGCGCGCGCAGCCCGTCGCGCAGCGGCGCTTCGGTCTCGCGCGCCCGCTCGGCGATCGCGCTCACGCGGTCGCGCTGCTCGTCCGTCAGCTCGAGCTCGCTCGCGTGGCGGTCGAGCAGCCGCTCGATGCGCGGCGGCCCGTCGCGGCCGG
>QEVM01000376.1 GCA_003576805.1 Pseudomonadota bacterium
CCGCGCCGCCGGCCGCGGCGCCGGCCGCCGGCGCGCCGAGCGAAGCGGTCGCGGAGCGCGTTGCGTGGCTCGCGCAGCACGGCGGCGGCACGGCGCGCATCAAGCTGAATCCGCCCGCGCTCGGCGAGATCGAGATCGAGGTGCGGCTGCGCGGCGGCGTCGCCGACGTCGCGGTGCGCACGCGAGAGAGCGCGACGCAGCTGCTGCTCGCGGCCGAACGCGGCACGGTGTCGCACATCCTCGCGGCGCGCGACATCCGCATCGAGGACTTCTCGGTGCAGCACGACGCGCCGGACGAGCCGCGCTTCGGCGCGGGCGCGGACACGGCGTCGCGCGAGCACGAGTCGGAGGACTCGCGAGAGGGCGGCGGCGACGCCGCACCGCATCGCTCCGCGCGCGGCGCAGCCGAACGCGGTGCGGCTCCGGCGCACGCGGCGAGCGCCGCGGCGCGTCCGGCGGCCGGCGAAACCAGCACGCGCCTCGACCTGCGGGTCTAGGCGGCGGAGGCACGCATGCAGATCGGCGACTTCACCTCACTCCAGGCGCTCGGCGCGCAGGCTGCGGAGGCCGGCGATTCCACCGAGCGCTCGGACGGCGCGGCGAAGGCGTCCGTCGGCAAGATGGACTTCCTGAAGATGCTGTTGGCGCAGCTCGAGAATCAGGATCCGCTCAACCCGCAGGACGCGACCGAGTTCACCGCGCAGCTCGCGACGTTCTCGTCGCTCGAGCAGCTGATCTCGATCCACGAGGGGATCGGCCGCATCGAGAAGCTGCTGCGCGAGCCGGGCGGAGCAGACGACGCCGCGCGAAAGGATGCGGCGTGAGCCGCGTCGCGCGCATCGCGCACGCGGCGCGGGCGTGGCTGCGCCGCCTCGCGCCGCGCACGGCGCCCGCCGCGTCGTTTCACGAACGGCTCTCGCGGCAAATCCGCTGCGAGGACGCGATCACGCTCCGAGTCTCGACGGTCGAGCGCTCGGTGGCGACGAACCCGAGCGGCCTTCGTGCCGCAACGAACCAGGAGTAGACACCCCGATGCCCCTTTCCGGAGCCTTGTTCTCGAGCGTCAGCGGTCTCGACGCCACGTCCACCGCGATCTCGGTGGTCGGCGACAACATCGCGAACGTCAACACCACGGGCTTCAAGTCGCGACGCACCGAGTTCGCCGACGTGCTCGGCCAGAGCATCGCGACGGCCGGCGGCTTCTCGCAGATCGGCGCCGGCTCGAAGGTGTCCGACATCCGCACGCTGTTCACGCAGGGCACCTTCGAGACGACGAACCGCACCACGGACGTCGCAATCGAGGGGCGCGGCTTCTTCATCGTGGACGGGCCGCAAGGCCGCGCCTACTCGCGCGCCGGCATCTTCAATTTCGACGACCAGGGATTCCTGGTGAATCCCGAAGGCCGGCTCGTGCAGGGCTACGGCATCGACCCGGTCACGCAGCTCTCGAACGGCCAGCTGGGCGACATCCAGATCTCGAATGCCATCGCGCCGCCGCGCGCCACGTCGACGGTGAGCTTCGCCGCGAGCCTCGATGCGGATGCGCCGCTGATCCCGGGCGGCTTCGACCCGGCCAACCCGACGACGTCGTCGTCGCACTCGAGCGTGCTGTCGGTCTACGATTCGCTCGGCCGCCAGCAGTCGGCGAGCCTGTTCTTCACGCAGACCGCGCCGGGCACGTGGGCATGGAATCTCGCCATTCCGACCGCCGCGTCGGCCGCGCCGCCCGTGAATCCGACCGACCCGTTCGTGGTGCAGGGGAGCGGCACGCTCGGCTTCGACACCGACGGCGTGCTCACCAGCGCGACCGGCACGAGCTTCACGCTCGAGTTCGCGGGCGGCGCAGCGCCCGGCCAGGCGGTGACGCTGAGCTTCGGACCGATCGGCGGCGTCGGGACGGGCGATCCCACGCGGGCGTACTCCGTCGGCGACGCGTCGAGCAACGACTCGAGCACGACCAGCTTCAGCCAGGACGGCTTCGGCGCCGGAACGCTCCAGACGCTGAGCATCGGAACCGACGGCTACCTGACCGGCTCGTTCTCGAACGGCGAGACGATCCCGCTCGCGCAGCTCGGGCTCGCGACCTTCCCCAACCTGGAAGGGCTCCAGTCGATCGGCAACACCAACCTGATCGAGACGCGCGAGTCGGGCCAGCCGCTGATCGGTCAGCCGCAGACCGGCAGCCTCGGCTCGATCCGTGCGAGCAGCCTCGAGCAGTCGAACGTCGACCTCGCGACGGAGTTCGTGCGCCTCATCATCAACCAGCGCGCGTTCCAGGCGAACACACGCACGATCTCGACGACGAACGAGCTGCTGGGTGACCTCGTCAACCTGGGCCGCTGAGTGCGGCGCGGGCGGTGCGGGCGCGTCCCGCTCCGCCCGCCGCCTCGCGGCGGCGCTCGCGCTCGCCGCCGCGCTCTCGGCT
>QEVM01000089.1 GCA_003576805.1 Pseudomonadota bacterium
CGCTGAGCGCGCTCAGCGCGCGTCCGCGCGGCTGCGCGTGCGCGCGGCGACGTCGGCGAGCAGCTGCGCGATCGCGGCGAGCGGCGCCGGCTTGGTGAGGTGCGTGTCGAAGCCCGCCTCGCTCGCCCGGCGCTTGTCCTCGCTGCGGCCGTAGCCGGTGAGCGCGACGAGCAACGCGCCCGCGCAGCTCGGATGCGCGCGCAGCCGCCGCGCCACCTCGAAACCGTCCATGCCCGGCAGGCCGACGTCCACGAAGGCCACCTGCGGCGAGAAGCGCTCGACGCACTCGAGCGCGCTCGGGCCGTCGCGCGCGACGGCGGTCTCGTGGCCGCGCAGGCGCAGGTGCATCTCGAGCGCGTCCGCGGCGTCGGGGTGGTCCTCGACGATCAGCACGCGCAGGCTGCGGCCCGTGTCGGCCGACGGCTCCGCGGGCCGCGCGCGCAGCGGACCGGCGCGCTTCGCGAGCGGCAGCGCGAGCGTGAAGACCGAGCCGCGGCCCGCGCCCTCGCTCTCGACGCGCACCGCGCCGCCGTGCAGCTCGGCCAGCTTGCGCACGAGCGCGAGGCCGATGCCGAGGCCGCCCTTCGAGCGCGCCAGGTCGGTGTCGGCCTGCGCGAACGCCTCGAAGATGCGCGCCTGCTGCTCCGCCGGGATGCCGAGCCCGTCGTCGCGGACCGCGATGCGCGCCTCGCCGGCGTGCGCCGTGACCGTCACGCCGATGTGTCCGCCCGCGGGCGTGAACTTGGCGGCGTTCGAGAGCAGGTTCGTCAGCGACTGGACGAGGCGCGCCTTGTCGCCGTCCACCACGATCGGCTCGCGCGGCACGGAGACGTCGAGCTGGTGGCGCGCGGCTTCGATCTGCGGGCGCGCCGCCTCGACGGCCTCCTCGATGACCTCGGAGAGCGCGATGCGCTCGGTGCGCAGCACGATCTGCCCGCGCGTGATGCGCGACATGTCGAAGCAGGTCCTCGAGCAGGCGCGCCATGTGCTCGACCTGGCGGTCGATGATGTCGCGGGCGCGCGCCACCGGCGGGTCGGCCGGGCCGAGCGCGCGCAGCACCGCGACGCAGTTGCGGATCGGCGCGAGCGGGTTGCGCAGCTCGTGCGCCAGCATCGCGAGGAAGTCGTCCTTGCGGCGGTCGGCGAGCGTCAACTCCTCCTGCAGCCGCTTCATCGACTCGACGTCCGTCGCCGTCCCGATCCAGCCGAGCACCGCGCCGTCCGCGTCGCGTTCCGGGACGACGCGCACCATGTGGCAGCGCATCTCGCCCGCCGCGTTGCGCACGCGCAGCTCGCCTTCGTAGGCCGTGGCCGACTCGGTGTCGTTGCGCCAGCGCTCCTGCATGCCCGGGATCTCGGCGAGGTCGAGCGCGCCGAGCCAGCCGCTGCCCTCGGTCTCGGCGAGCGAGAGACCCGTGTACCGGAACCACCACTCGTTCACGAAGGTGACGCGGCCGGCCGCGTTCACGCGCCACACGATCGCGGGAAGCTGGTTGGCGAGCTTGCGGAAGCGCCGCTCGCTCTCGCGCAGCGCCTGGTCGGCGGCGCGCCGCTCGGTGATGTCCTGGTTGATGCCCACCATGCGGTACGGGCCGGCGTCGTCGAAGAGCACGTCGGCGCGCGCGTGCAGCCAGCGCGTCGAGCCGTCGGGCAGGACGATGCGGTGACGGCTCTCGAACATGCCGCTCTCGAACGACTCCTCGACGAGCGCGCGGCAGGTGGCGACGTCGTCGGGATGCAGCCGCCGCATCCAGCCCTCGAACGTGCCCTCGAAGCCGCCGGGCTGGACGCCCCACATCCGCTCGGTCTCGGGCGACCACCGCACGCTGCCGTCGCGGATCCACCAGTCGAAGGTGCCGAGCTCGCCCGACGCGAGCGCGAGCCGCAGCCGCTCCTCGCTCTCGCGCAGCGCCTGCTCCACGCGGTGCTGCGGCGTCACGTCGGTGAAGCTGACGACGGCGCCCGTCACGACGCCGCGGTCGGTGAGCGGGCCGCAGGTGAGCTGGGCGTGGCGGTCGCCGTCGCGGCCGCGCACCCGCAGCCGCTCGGTCGGCGGGCGCGCGCCCGCGAGCGCCGCGCGCACGATCGGCTCGAGCCGATCGCGCGCCTCCGCGTCGAGGCAGTCCCAGACGCAGCGGCCCACCGGCGCCGCGCCGCACAGCCCGTGCGCGGCGTGATTCGCGTGCGTCACGCGGCCGTTCGGGTCGCACACGAACATCGCGTCGGGCGCCTGCTCGAGGATCGCCTGGGTGGCGCGCGCGCTCGCGACCTCGACCGCGGCGCGCTCCATCGCCGAGAGGTCCGCGACGATCGCGCAGCGCGTCTTGGTCTCGCCGAGCTCGAGCGAGCTCATCGCGATGCGCACGGGGCACGACGCGCCGTCGCCGCTGCGCAGCCGCACGTCGCACTCGCCGCTGCCGGCGCTCTGCAGCGCGTCGAAGCTCGCGCGCGCGTCCGGCAGGACGAAATCGGCGAGCGCGCGGTGCGCGAGCGCCTCGGGCCGCTCGCCCACCAGCTCGCCGAAGCGGCGGTTCGCGTACAGGATCGCGCCGTCCTCGGCGAGCACGAGCGCGCCGTCGGGCATCGACTCGACGAGCAGCCGATACGGGCGGTCGGCGCCGTGCAGCGTGTAGACGCGCGTGCCCGCCGGCTCCGAGATGGCGAACGCGTCCGCGTCGCCGCGGCGGATCGCGGCGAGCGTCTCCTCCGCCTCGGCGAGGCGCTCGCGAAGCGCGGCGTTCTCGGCCTCGAGCTCGTGGATCCTGTGCATCGTTCACGGTACTTCGCGCGGCTTCAGGTCGAACCCGACCAGCACGCGCTCGGTCTCGGAGAGATCTCCGATGATCTTGCGCAGCGGCTTCGGGATGCGGCGCACGAGCGTCGGGATCGCGAGAATCTGGTCCTCGGCGGCGAGCTGCGGCGTCTCGACGAGGTCGATCACCTCGATGCGGTAGCGGTCCTCGAGGTGCTCCTCGCAGAAGCGCTTCAGGTTGCGCATCGCCGCGACGGACTTGGGCGTCTGTCCCGCGACGTAGAGGCGCAGGATCCAGCTCGAGTCGTCGTCCGACTTGCGGCGCGCGCCGCGGCTGAGCGGGCGCGCCAGACGCGAGCGCGGCGCGGACCGGCGGACGCTCACGACCGCTCTCCCGGCCGCGTGGTGCCGCGCGGCGCCCGGCCGGCCGCCGCGTCGGCGCGCCGGCTGCGCGCCATCCGCGTGCGGTCGAGCGCGATCTGCTGCTCGCGCGCTCGCTCTTCCTCGATCCCGCGCAGCGCCTCGTCCTTCTCGGCCTCGAACTCGGCTTCGAGCGCGCGGATGCGCGCTTCGAGCGCGGCGCGCTGGCGTTCGAGCTGTCGCTCGCTGCGCTCGATCGCCCGGCGCCGCGCGAGCGCGCTCGCCTCGTCCTCGGCCTCGCGCGAGAGCCGCGCGGAGCCGGTGAGCACGCCCGCCGGCCCGGTGTAGACGTCGAGCAGCTCGATGCCGCGGTCGGTCAGCAGGAACTCGCGCGCCTGGTTCGAGTGCGCCATGCCGCGGCTCTTGAGCACGTAGAGCAGCCGGTTGCGCTCGCCGCTGCTCTCCGCGCTGCGCAGCAGCAGCCAGCTGTCCATCAGTGACGACACGCCGACCTCCGACTCCTCCGCGGGGCCGTGCAGCAGGCTCGTGAAGAGCGACGTGACGCCGCGGGTCTTCAGATGGTCGACGAGGCGCAGCAGCATGGTCTGCACCTCGTAGTGCGCGCCGGACTGCATCAAATTCGTGATCGGGTCCACGGTCACGACGGCGGGATCGAACGTGTCCACCTCGCGGTGCATGCGCGTCAGGTGCACCTCGAGGCCCTGGAAGGTCGGGCGGGCGGCGTGGAAGCGCAGCCGGCCCTTCTTCACCCACGGCTCGAGGTCGATGCCGATCGAGCGCATGTTCCGCAGGATCTGCGCCGGGCTCTCCTCGAAGACGAACGCGAGGCAGCGCTCGCCGCGCCGGCACGCCGCGTCGAGGAAGTGCGCCGCGAGCGAGCTCTTGCCCGTGCCCGCGGTGCCCGACACCAGGATGGAGCTGCCGCGGTAGAAGCCCGCGCCGCCCAGCATCGCGTCGAGCCGCTCGATGCCCGTGGACACGCGCTCCGTGGGCGCGGCGTGCTCGAGCCCGGCCGACGTCACGGGCAGCACGCTGATGCCGTCGTCGCCGATCAGGAAAGGGTACTCGTTGGTGCCGTGCGTCGAGCCGCGGTACTTGACGACCCGCAGCCGCCGCGTCGAGAGCTGGTCGTGGACGCGGTGGTCGAGCAGGATCACGCAGTCGGAGACGTACTCCTCGAGGCCGTGGCGCGTGAGCTGCCCTTCGCCGCGCTCGCCCGTGATGACCGCGGTGAGCCCGCGTTCCTTCAGCCAGGCGAACAGGCGCCGCAGCTCGGCGCGCAGGATCGCGGGATTCGAGAGGCCCGAGAAGAGCGCCTCGATCGTGTCGAGCACGATGCGGCGCGCGCCGATGCGGTCCACCGCCCAGCCGATGCGGATGAAGAGGCCCTCGAGGTCGTACTCGCCGGTCTCCTCGATCTCGCTGCGCTCGACGCGCACGTGGTCGATCGCGAGCTTCTTGTCCGCCGCGAGCGCCTCGAGGTCGAAGCCGAGCGACGCGACGTTGGCGGCGAGCTCCTCGCTGCGCTCCTCGAAGCTCATGAAGACGCCGGGCTCGTCGAACTGCGTCGCGCCGCGGACCAGGAACTCCATGGCGAGCAGCGTCTTGCCGCAGCCGGCGCTGCCGCACACCAGCGTGGGACGCGCGCGCGGAAGTCCGCCGGCGGTCACCTGGTCGAGCCCGGCGATGCCCGTCGGCGCCTTCTCCAGCGCGCGGGGTCCGCGGAGGCGATTCTGCTTTCGGCGACCGCCGCGCTGCTCGGCCAAATCCCGTCCCTTTGCAAAGGAGAACAACGGTTAACACGGAGATCGAAGAGGCTGAACGGGAAACTTTTACAAAGGCCACGTACTCGTCATGCACGCTGCCCCGATTCTGGAGCGCGGCTCGAACGCGCGCTCAGCGCGTCGCGGTAGAGCGCTTCGTAGCGTTCCGCGATCGCGCTCCACGCGAAGCGCAGCGCGTGCGCGCGGCCCGCTTCTGCGAGTGCGCGGCGTGCGCGCTCGTCGTCCATCAGCGCGCCGAGCGCCTGCGCGAGCGCATCCGCGTCCGCGGGCGCGACGAGCTGCGCGGCGCGCCCGTGATCGGCGAGCTCGCGCAGCGCGCCGGCGTCGCTCGCGACGCAGGCGAGCCCGCGCGCCTGCATCTCGAGCAGCGCGCCGCCGAAGCTCTCGCGGCGCGACGGCAGCACGCCGATCGCGGCGCGCGCGAGCACGCGCTCCTTCGCCTCGCCCTCCAGCCAGCCGAGGAACGCGATGCGCGGCGCGCACGCGAGACGCTGCACCTCGCGCGCGAGCGCGTCGCGCTCGGATCCCTCGCCCGCGATCCACAGCTGCCACGCCGGACGCGTCGTCGCCGCCTGCGCGAACGCGGCGAGCAGCAGGTCGATCCCCTTCACCGCGGCGAGCCGCGCGAGCACGAGCACCGCGGGCTCGCGCGGCGCGAGGCGCGGCTCGGGGCCGGGATCGACGCCGGCGGGCACGACGTCGACGCGGCGTGCGCCCGCGGCGCGCGCGTGTCCCGCCGCCCACTCGGACGGCACGATCACGCGATCCGCGGCGCGCAGGCCGAGTCGCGCGCGCCGCTTCGCGTACGGGCGCGAGCTGTGCGGTGTCACGACGAGCAACGGCCGCGGCGCGCCGCGCCGCAGCAGCCGCAGGCCCGCGACGACCTCGCCGTGCGGCATCGCGGAGTGGAAGTGCACGACGTCGGGCGCGAGGCGGCGCACGAGCGGCGCGAGATCCGCGAGCAGCAGCGCCTTCCAGCGGCGCTTGCCCCAGGCGTGCGCGGTGACGCCGGCGAACGCCGCCGCGCCGGATGCGTCGCCCGGCCCCGCGACGTGCACCTCGTGGCCGCGCGCTGCGAGCGCGCGCGTGGCGGAGACGAGGACGCGCCCGATGCCTCCGCGCGCTTCGAGCTCCGACGCGATCCAGAGGATGCGCACGCCCGGCCAGGGTGGCACCCGGCTCCGAGCGCTGCAAACGCGGCGCGCGCTGCGCGCTCGCGTATGCTGGCGAAGGGGCGGCGGGTGGATGCGGATCGACGTGAACGTCGGAGCGACGCGGTGTCGCGCGTGACGGCGCGCGTGCGAGCGCGTTTGCGCGGGTCGCGGCAGCGCGTGTGGAGCGCGCTCGTCGCGCTCGCGCTGGATCCCGACGGCGCGCGCGCGCAGACGCCCGAGACGCCGATCCGCAGCGAGCTCGACGTGCGCGTCACCGCGCCGCGCGTCGTGCCGGGCGCGGGCGTCGAGGCGGAGCGCATCCCGAGCGCGGTGCAGACGATCGAGCGCGACGCGCTCGACGGCCACGTGCTCGAGCCGCTCGGGCGCGTCCTCGCGGACGAGGTGCCGGGCGCATCGTGGACCGACACGCAGGGCAGTCTCTTCAACGCGACGCTCGACCTGCGCGGCTTCACGGCGTCGCCTGTGCTCGGCGCGCCGCAGGGCGTCGCGGTGTTCCAGGACGGCGTGCGCGTCAACGACCCCTTCGGCGACGTCGTGCACTGGGCGCTGCTGCCCGACTTCGCGATCGAGCGCATCCACGTGCTGCCGGGCGCGCACCCGGTGTTCGGCCCGAACGCGCTCGGCGGCGCCGTCGCGCTCGAGACCAAGAGCGGCTTCGGCGCGCCGGGCGCGCGGCTCTCCGTCGAAGCGGGATCGCAGCCCGCCGGAGGCGGCAGCGCGGAGTGGGGCGGGGCGCGCGGCGGACTGGCGGCGTACGGCGGCGTGCGCGTGCTGCACGACGAAGGCTGGCGCGACGCGTCGCCGGCGTCGCTGCTGCAGGGCTTCGCGCGTCTCGGCGCGCGCGGCGACGCGGGCGAGCTCGATCTCTCGATCGCGCTCGCGCACGCCGACTTCACCGGCAACGGCCCGGCGCCGCGCGAGCTGCTGGACGAGGACGTGCGCGCGATCTTCACCGAGCCCGATCGCTCCGAGGACCGGCTGCTCGCGGCCACGCTGCGCGGCCGCCGCCCGCTCGGCGACACCGCGCTGCTCCACGCCCGCGCCTACGTGCGCGCCACCGACGTCGGCACCGTGAACGGCGACGAGGCCGACTTCGAGGCGTGCGAGGACGGCGCCTCGGCGGGCTTCCTGTGCAGCGAGTCGGCCGACGGCGAGGCGCTGCTCGTCGACCGCGACGGGCGTCCCGTGCCGGCGGGCGTCGGCGCGGACGGCGCGCGCAACGAGACGCGCACGCGCAGCCGCGCCACCGGCGGCGCGCTCGAGCTGTCGGACGAGCGCCCGCTCTTCGGGCGCGAGAACCGCGCGAGCCTCGGCGTGTCGGCCGATCTCGGCTTCGCAGACTACCGCGCGCGCAGCCGCGCGGGCCGCCTGACCGACTCGCGCGAGGTCGAGAGCCTCGGCTTCTACCTCGGCGGCGAGGACTGGAACACGCGCCTCGCCACCACCAACCAGCACTGGGGCGCGTATCTCACCGACACGTTCTCGCCGACGCAGGCGATCGCCGTCACCGCGGCGGCGCGGCTCGACGTCGCGCGCATCGACCTCGACGACCTGCGCGGCGCCGACCTGAACGGCGACCACGCCTTCGTGCGCGTGAGCCCTTCGCTCGGGGTCACGTGGCAGGCGACGCCGTCGCTCGGGCTCTTCGCGCGCTATGCCGAGGCGCAGCGCGCGCCGACCGCCGCCGAGCTCGCCTGCGCCGATCCCGAGCGCGCGTGCCGCGTGCCGAACGCCTTCACCGCCGACCCGCCGCTCGACGCGGTCGTGTCGCGCGGCGTCGAGGTCGGCGCGCGCGGCGGCCGCGAGGGCGCGCTCGCGCTCGGCTGGAGCGCCGCGGCGTGGGCGACCTGGAACGAGGACGACATCCTGTTCGTCGCGTCGGGGCCGGTGCTCGGCTCGGGCTACTTCACGAACGCCGGCCGCACGCGGCGCATCGGCTTCGACGCGCAGCTCGACGCGCGCTGGCGCTCGCTGCGCGGCTGGCTCCGCTACGGCTTCGTGCACGCGACCTTCGAGTCGGGCGCGACGTTCCTCTCGCCGCACCACCCGGAAGCGGACGCGGACGGCCGCATCGCGGTCCGGCGCGGCGACCGGCTGCCCAACCTGCCGCGCCACGCGCTGCGCGCCGGGCTGTGGTGGGACGTGCTGGACGCGTGGGCGGTCGGCGCCGACGCCTCGCTGGTGTCGGGCCGCTTTCACCAGGGCGACGAGGCGAACGCGCTCGGCGCGGTGCCGGGCTACGCGATCTTCGGCATCGAGACGCGCCTGCGCCTGGCCGAGCGCCTGCACCTGACGTTCCGCGTCGACAACCTCCTCGACCGCGAGTACGCCGTCGCGGGCGCGCTCGGCGACGCCGAGGAAGTGCTGCCCGGCTTCGACGACCCGCGCTTCCAGACGCCGGGCCGGCCGCGCACCTTCGAGGGCTCGCTGCGCTTCGAGTTCTGAGCCGCGCGCAGCCTCAGCGGCCGGCGAGCCGCGCCGCGCGCGCTTCCCACTCGGGATCGAGGCGGATCACTTTCGGGATGCCGGTCTCGATCTGCCAGGCGGGCGCGTTCGAGTTGGAGGTCCAGACGCGGCCCTCGGCGTCGAAGTCGATCTCGCGCGTGTAGGTGACGCGCGTCGGCAGCGGATACACCGTGAACGCCTCGGTCTGCGGCTCGAAGCGGATCAGCGTGTCGCTGTTGGTGCCGCAGATCCAGACCGTGTCGGTGCGGCGGTCGACGTTGAGCGCGTACGGCACGTCGCTGCCGAGCGGCTCGATCGGGATGTCCCAGGTGCGGAACGCGCGCGTCGCGAGGTCGAAGCGCGCCAGCTTCCCGCTCGAGAAGGACGGGATCCACAGCCGCCCCTGCGAGTCGAAGCGCATGCGGCGCGGCGCCGGGAACGGCGTCTCGACGATCTCGACCTCGAAGCTCGCGGGGTCCATGCGCCCGATCCGGTGCGCGTTGAGCTGGCTGAACCAGACGCCGCCGTCGGGCGCGACGTCGACACCGTACGGGATCGGCACCGAGACGCCTTCGCTCTGCGCCGCCGCGCCGCGCAGGTCGACGTGCCGCCCGAGCCAGAGGAACGCGGGCATCAGCCGCAGCACGACGTCCTGCGCGAGGCTCGGCGCCGGCAGCCGGATCTCGCGGCTCTCGCCGCTCTTCGGGTCGAACATGCCGAGGTGGTTCGACGCCGCGATCGTGTACCAGATGCGGCCTCGCGCATCGAAGCGCAGCGTGTGCGGGTAGTAGCCCCAGCGCAGCGCGTGCGTCGTGAACGTCTCCGTCGCCGGATCGAAGCGCGCGAGCTGGTTGCCGAGCGCGAGCGTGATCCAGAGCGAGCCGTCGGGCGCGACCTGCAGCGAGTGCGGTCCGACGTGCGCGTTGGTGTTCGGCGGCACCGGCTGCCCGGTGGTCGCGAACACGCCGCCGAGCGGGAGGTCGCCGCGCGGCAGCGTCCACGCCGAGCGCGTTCCATCGGGCTGTGAGGGATCGAGGCGGAAGAGCTGGTCCTGCTGCATGTCGACCGAGTAGATGCGGCCGTCCGGGTGGACGACGAGGTCGTGCTGCATCGACGCGCGGCCGCCGAGCTCCCACTCGTCGACGCGCGCGCGCCGCGCGGCGGGCGCGGGCGCGAGCTCGTCCGCCTGCAGGTTCGCGGTGAGCCGGGGCACCGCGTAGGCCGGGTCGTAGGTCTCGTTGAAGAGCTGCGGGATCTTGGCGCGCAGGTCCGCGGACACCATGCCGCCCATGCGGCCCATCAGGTCGAGGACCTTCTCCCACTGCTCCTCGCTGCGCTGCACGCGCGTCTGGTGGCTGCCCTGCTGGTGGCAGTAGGTGCACTGCCGCACCAGCTCCTCGCGCTGCGCGGCGTCGTCGATGCGCTCGAGCACGAGCGCGTACCAGCGGTTCGCCGGCAGCGCGTCGGCGAGCGCGTACGGATCCGTCTCGCGCTCGACGCGCAGCACGGCGGCCTGCTGCGCGCTCGCGCGCTCGACGCGCAGGTCGCGGAAGCCGGGCCTGCGCACGCGCAGCCCGAGCGCGCCGTCGCCGTCGGGCAGCGGGAGCGCGTACGCGCCGTCGTCGCGCGTGAACACGGTGGTGTGCTGCGCCGGATCGCCGCGCCACGCGGTCACCATCGCGCCCGCGACCGGCGCGCCCGCCGTGTCGACGACGCGGCCCGCCCACTCGCTCGCGCCTCCGGGCGCGGCGGCGAGCGCGATCACGAGCAGCGGAAGAACGCAGGGGAGCGGGCGCACGGCGGATCCTCGCGCCGCGATGCTACCAGCTCGAACTCGCCCGCCCCGCGGCTACAATGCCCGGCCGATTTTCGAATCAACCCCCACGGAGGATTCCATGGCCCTCGATCCCAAGGCCGTCGGCCAAGAAGGCACCCCGGCGGAGCGCGCCTGGACGACGCGCGACACGCTGCTCTATGCGCTCGGCGTCGGCTGCGGCGTCGACGACCTCCAGTTCACCTTCGAGAAGAACCAGCTCGTGCTGCCCACCTTTGCGGTGATCGTCGGGATGGGCGGCATCCCCTTCGACAAGGTCGGCAGCTTCAACTTCGCGATGCTCGTGCACGGCGAGCAGGCCATCGAGGTGTTCGGCCCGATCCCGCCGGCCGGCAAGGTCGTCACGACCGGCCGCGTCGCGTCCATGTTCGACAAGGGCAAGGCGGGCGTCGTCACCTTCGAGACCGACAGCAAGGACGCCGAGACCGGCGAGCTGCGCTTCCGCAACCGCATGACGGTGTTCATCCGCGGCGCCGGCGGCTTCGGCGGCGACCCGGGCCCGAAGTCGGAGCCGTTCCAGGCGCCGAGCCGCAAGCCGGACCACGAGGTGACCTACCAGACGAGCCGCGACCAGGCGCTCATCTACCGCCTCTCCGGCGACATGAACCCGCTGCACGCCGATCCCGAGCTCGCGAAGGCGGTCGGCTTCCCCGCGCCGATCCTGCACGGCCTGTGCACGTATGGCTTCACCGGCCGCGCGCTGCTCTCGGCGCTGTGCAAGAACGACGTCGCGCGTTTCCGCTCGATGGAGGGCCGTTTCTCGAAGCCGGTGTATCCGGGCGAGGCGGTCACGGTGAAGATGTGGGTGGACGGCAGCTCCGCCGTCTTCCAGACCGTGAATCCGAAGGGCGACATCGTCCTCGATCAGGGTCGCTTCGGCTTCCAGGGCTGAGGCCGGGCGCGGCGCTGGCGGAGTCCCGCCAGCGCCGCGCACGCCGCCGCCGCGCACGCGGCCGCGCCCGGCTCGGGCGCGAACACCGTCACCGCGTCCTCGTTGAGCGAGAGCGCGTACACGAAGCGGCCGAGCGGATCGGCCGCGACGTCGACCGCGGCGTCGAGCAGCAGCGCGGGGTCCGCGTCGTCGCGGATCGCGCGCTCGAAGGCGAGCAGCCCGGTCGTTCGGTCGCGCGCGAAGACGGCGAGCGCGCCGTCCGCGGCGCCGGTCGCGAGCACGTGGCCGCCGCTCGGCGTCGTCGCGATGCCGATCGCGTAGCCGAGCCCGTCCACGCCGTTCGCGCCGTCCGCCCAGAGCGAGACGTAGTGGGTCGCGTCGTCCTGCGGCGAGCGGCGGAAGAGCGCGAGGCGGCCGGGGATCGTGCCCTGCTGGCCCGCGAAGCCCGCGGCGGTGTAGAGGTGCGCGCCGCCCGGCGCGACCGCGAGCGCGTTCGGGAACTCGAGCCCTTCGACGCCGTTCGCGCCGTTCTGCTCGCTGTCGGCGAGCGTCAGCGCGCCGCTCTGCGGGTCGCGCGCGTACGTCAGCAGCGCGTCGGCGGAGACGCCTTGCGCGACGACGTAGAGCAGCGCGCCGTCGGGGCTCGGCGCGAGATCGACCGCGCCGTCGAGCAGCGGGTCGCCCGACTCCGTCTCGATCCACTCGAGGAGGCCGGTGGCGGGATCGCGCGCGAAGGCGGCGACGGCGTCCGACACGCCCGCGGTCGTGTACAGGAAGGCGCCGTCGGGACTCGTCGCGACGCCCGACGCGCCGGCGAGTCCTCCGCTCGGCAGATCGGCGTCGAAGGTCGCGCCGACGAACGCGAGCGCGCCGTCCTCCGCATCGCGCGCGAAGATGGCGATCGCGTTGCCGGCGAAGCCCGCGACGTACACGTGCGCGCCGTCGGGGCTCACGACCACGTCCACCGGGCTCGCCATGCCTGCGACGCCCGCGACGCCTTCCTTCTCGACGTCCACCTGCGTGAGCGAGCCCGCGGAGTCCACCGCGAAGGCAGCCAGCGCGCTCTCGAGCGCGCTCACGACGTAGACGTGCGCGCCGTCGGGGCTCGGCGCGAGCGCGCGCGCGCCGTCGAGGCCGTCGACGCCGCCGACGCCGTCCTGCGCCGCGTCGAGCACGTCGAAGGGCGCGGCCGGCGCGGCGGCGGCGGCGAGCACGAGCGCGGTCGTGAGCGAGGCGCAGGAGATCCAACGGGCGGCGAGACGGAGGCGGTGCATGCGAGCTCCGATGCGGTGAGCGAAGCGCCAGCGTACCGAAGCGAGGCGCGCGAATTGGAGAAACGACCCCGCCGGCGGCTGGAAGCGCCGCTCGCGCACGCTCTGTGCGCGTCGCCGCGGCACGCGGCTTGCTCTCGCGAGCATGCATGCCCGACGCCGAATCCGATCGCGGCCGCGCGCCCGAGCTGCAAGGGCCCTCGCGTCCTCCCGAGGCCGGGCGCCGCGTCCTCACGATGGCGCTGCGCGTGCTGCTCGTGATCGCGCTGGTGTGGCTGGTCGCGATCGCCATCTCGCTGCTCACGGGGCCCGAGACGGAGCCCCCCGGCGAAGTGGTGCCCGGCGTCGAAGAGCCGGGCGGCACGCGGCCGGCGCTGCGCGCCGAGTCCCTCGTCTGGCGCGCGCCGCTTCCCGCGTCCGCCGGCCGCGCGCGGGCGTAGCGCCGCCGCAGGAGATCCCGATGCCCGGCGAGTCCCGCCCGCAGCCGCCGTACAGTTCGCAGAAGCTCGCCAAGCCCGGCGTCGAGGCGGAGATGGAGCAGCGCCCGCAGTGGCGCGCGCCGAGCTACAAGGCGGCCGGCAAGCTCGCCGGCAAGGTCGCGCTCGTGACGGGCGGCGACTCCGGCATCGGGCGCTCGGTCGCGTACCTGTTCGCACGCGAGGGCGCCGACGTCGCGATCGTGTACCTGCCCGAGGAGGAGCGCGACGCCGACGAGACGCGCGCGGCGATCGAGGAAGAAGGCCGCCGCTGCCTGCCGCTGCCGGGCGACCTCACGAACCCGGCGTTCTGCCGCGAGGCCGTCGAGCGCACCGTCGGCGAGCTCGGCCGCCTCGACGTGCTGGTGTCGAACGCGGCCTGGCAGAACCGCAAGCACGACATCGCCGAGATCGACGACGCCGAGTGGCGCCGCACTTTCCGCACCAACGTCGACGCCTACTTCCACCTCGCGAAGGCGGCCGTCGCGCACATGCGGCCCGGCAGCTCGATCATCGCGACCAGCTCGCAGGCCGGACTGCTCGGCTCGAAGGCGCTGCTCGACTACTCCGCGACCAAGGGTGCGATCGACGCCTTCACCAAGTCGCTCGCGCAGCAGCTCGCCGAGAAGCGCATCCGCGTGAACGCGGTGGCGCCGGGGCCGGTCTGGACGCCGCTCAATCCCGCGGACGAGGGCCAGTCGCCCGAGGCGCTCTCGCAGTTCGGCGCGCAGCAGCCGATCGGGCGCGCGGCGCAGCCCGAGGAGATCGCGCCGGCGTACGTGTTCTTCGCGAGCGAGGCCGACTCGTCGTTCGTCACCGGCGTCGTGCTCGAGGAGACGGGCGGGAAGACGGTCGGGGCGTAGCGCGCATGCAGCAGATCCCGATTCCGTCCGGCTGGGGCTTGCTGCGCGAGGCGCGCATCGCGCTCGATCTCGCGGCCGGGCTGCGCCACGCGCCGAACCTCGTGCGCGCGCCGCGCGGCGATCGCTCGCCGGTGTTGCTGCTCCCCGGCTACGCCGCCGGCGACACGTCGATGTTCCTGTTGCGCTGCTTCCTGCGCGGGCTCGGCTGGGACGCGCGCGGCTGGGGGCTCGGCATCAATCGCGGTGACGCGCCTGCGCTGCTCCCGCGCGTGGTCCACGTGCTCGAGACGATGGCCGCGCGCAGCCGGCGCGCCGTCGCGCTCGTCGGATGGAGCATGGGCGGCTTCCTCGCGCGCGAGGCGGCGCGCGACCGGCCCGAGCTGGTCTCGCAGGTGATCACGCTCGGGACGCCCGTCATCGGCGGGCCCAAGTACACCGCGGTCGCCGAGACGTTCCGGCGCCGCGGCTACGACCTCGACGCGATCGAGGCCGAGTGCGAGGCGCGCGCGTGCCGGCCGATCGCCGCGCCGGTCACCGCGATCTACAGCCGCCGCGACGGCGTCGTCGCGTGGCAGGCGTGCATCGACCGCACCAGTCGCGCCGCCCGCCACGTCGAGGTGCACAGCACGCACGCGGGGCTCGGCTTCGATCCGCGCGTGTGGCGCATCGTCGCGGAGCGGCTCGCGACGGACGAGGCCGAACGCCCGAGCTCCGCCGCGCGCTGAGCCGCAGGCGAGCGACGTCTCGCGGCGGGTCGCGCCCGGCGCGCCCGACCGATACGGTGCGCGCGTGGAAGCGGCACACGGCGCCACGTCGCCCGTCTTCGTGTTCGCGATCGCGCTCGCCGCGGGCGTCGCGGGGCTGGTGATCGCGCGGCACGTGCGGCTGCCCGCGATCGTGCCGCTGCTCGCGCTCGGCGTCGTGCTCGGCCCCGACCTGCTGGGCTGGATCGAGCCGGGCGCGCTCGGCCAGGGCTTGTTCGCGCTCGTCGAGCTCGGCGTCGCGGTGATCCTGTTCGAGGGCGGGCTCTCGCTCGAGGGCTCGCGGCTGCGCCGCGAGAGCCGCGCGATCCAGCGCCTCGTGACGATCGGCGCCGCGATCACCGCGATCGGCGGCGCGCTCGCCGCGCGCTTCGTGATGGGCTTCGACTGGGAGCTCGCCGCGCTGTTCGGGACGCTCGTGATCGTGACGGGCCCGACCGTGATCGGGCCGCTGCTGCGCAACGTGCGGGTGCGCGCGCGCGCCGC
Source organism: Pseudomonadota bacterium (assembly GCA_003576805.1). GTDB lineage: Bacteria > Myxococcota_A > UBA9160 > UBA9160 > PR03 > PR03. The sequence goes on from QEVM01000089.1 coordinate 15,121, forward strand.
GACCGTGCTCGAGGCGGAGGGCGTGCTGATCGACGCGGTGGGCGCGATCGTGGCGGCGGTCGCGCTGCAGATCGCGCTCGGCGTGCACGAGTCGCCGGCCGGCGGCGGGCTCGGCGCGCTGGCCTCACGCGTCGCGGTGGGCGCCATCGCGGGGCTCGCCGGCGGCGGCGCGCTCGCGCTGTTGCTGCGCGGGCCGCGCATCGTGCCCGACGGGCTCGAGAACCCCGTCGCGCTCGGCGGCGCGCTCGCGCTCTTCGCCGCCTCCGACGCGCTGCTCTCGCAGACCGGCGTGCTCGCGGTGACCGTCGCGGGCGTCGTCGCGGGCAACGCCCGCACGCGCGTCGGGCGCGAGCTGCGCGAGTTCCAGGGCCTGCTGACGAGCCTGCTGATCGGCTTGCTGTTCGTGCTGCTCGCGGCGGACGTGCGGCTCGCCGACGTCGCGGCGCTCGGCTGGCGCGGGCTCGCGACCGTCGCGGTGCTCGCGCTCGTGGTGCGCCCGATCCAGATCGCGATCTGCACGCGCGGCACGGAGCTCGAGCCGCGCGAGCGCGCGTTCCTCGCCTGGATCGCGCCGCGCGGGATCGTGGCCGCCGGCGTGACGTCGCTGTTCGCCGCGGCGCTGGAGCAGGCCGGCATCGAGGGCGGCCGCGAGCTGCGCGCGCTGGTGTTCCTGACGATCGCCTGCACGGTGCTGGTGCAGGGCGTGACGGCGGGGCCGGTCGCGTCGCTGCTCGGCGTGCGGCTGCCCGCGCGCGACGCGATCGCGATCCTGAGCGCCGGCGATCTCGCGATCGCGCTCGCCGAGGTGCTGGTGCGCGGCGGCCGCCGGGTGCTGCTGATCGACGGCAACCCGGAGCACTGCAAGCGCGCCGAGCAGCGCGGCCTCCCGGTGCTGTTCGGCAACGCGCTCGACCCGGGCGTGCAGGCGCGCGCGCGCCTCGAGCAGGCGCAGATCGCGGTCGGCGCCACCTCGAACGACGAGGTCAACAGCCTGTTCGCGCGCGAGGCGCGCGAGGGCTTCCGCGTGCCGTCCACCTACGTGGCGGTCGGCCACGGCGGCACCGCGCTCACGCGCGCCGTGCTCTCGCGCCAGGGCAGCGCGCTCCTCTTCGACGGCCCGAAGGACGTCGAGCGCTGGTCGGTGCGGCTGCGGCACGGCGACGTCCAGCTCGAGCGGCGCACGTTCGCGAGCGCGGGCGACGCCGACGCGGGCCCGCCCGAAGCGGCGCCCTGGCTGATCCTCGCGCGCGAGCGCGCCGGCACGATCGAGCCGGTGCACGCCGACGAGGCGCCGCGCAGCGGCGACGTCGCCTGGCTGCTCGTCGTCGCGCGCGAGCGCGAGCGGGCGGACGAGGCGTTGCGCGCGCTCGGCTGGGGGCCGGACGAGAGCGACCGCGCCAGCGCGGCCTGACGTGGCGGAGGGCCGAGCCGGACCGGCGCCCACTGCCATCCCCGTAGGGCCCGGCAGGCCGCACCGCTGCCATCCCGGCCCGCGCCCTCCGCATGATCGTGACATTCGGCCCGAGGAACGGGCCGCTTGGCGGTGCCCGTGGGCTGCCACGACGCGCATCCTCTATGAGTCCCCTCCCGCATGAGGGATGCACGTGCACCGGATCGTCGAACGGCAACAGCTCTCGCCCAACGTCACGCGCCTGGCCCTCGAGGCCCCCCGGATCGCGCGTGTCCGCCGACCCGGCCAGTTCGTCATCGTGCGACACGGCCCCTGGGGCGAGCGTATCCCGCTGACGATCGCCGACGCGGACCTCGAGGCGGGCACCATCACCCTCGTCATCCAGGCCGTGGGCAAGACCACGATGGACCTGTGCGCGCTCCAGGTGGGCGACACGATCACCGACGTCGCGGGGCCCTTGGGCAAGCCCACCGAGCTCATCGAGCGCGGCCATGCGGTGTGCGTGGGCGGCGGCGTGGGCACCGCGGTGGTCCATCCCATCGCCCAGGGACTCGCCGCGCTCGGCGTGCGGGTGACCTCCATCATCGGCGGGCGCTCCAAGGACTGGGTCATCTACGAGCAGGAGCTGGGTCGCTACGGCGATGTCGTCGTATGCACGGACGATGGCAGCCATGGGCGGCATGGCTTGGTCACCGACGCGCTTCGGGACCTGCTCCATGCGGGTGGCGTGGACCGGGTCTATGCGGTGGGGCCCGTGCCCATGATGCGTGCGGTCTCCGACCTCACAGCGGCGCCCTATCACGTGCCGACGCTGGTGTCGCTCAACGCGATCATGGTCGACGGCACCGGCATGTGCGGCGGCTGTCGCGTGAGCGTCGGCCGCCACACCCTGTACGCCTGCGTGGACGGTCCTGAGTTCTACTGCCACGAGGTCGACTTCGAGGTGCTGGCCGATCGCCTGGCCACCTACCGCCTGGCCGAGCGCCAGGCCGTCGAGCGACGCGCCTGTCTCATCCCCGCGCTCGCGGAGCAGGCAGCGGCCGCGGAGGA
>QEVM01000377.1 GCA_003576805.1 Pseudomonadota bacterium
GCCGGCGGGCGCGCCGCCCGGGCCGCTGCGCCCGACGCCGCGCCACGCGGGACACGGTCACGAGGACGAAGAAGAGCCCGCTCCGCCGCCGCCGGCCGCGGACGCCGCGAGCGCCGGCGCGGGCGACGCGCACGAGCACGGCTCCACGCGCGAGCGCAACGACAGCCGGCGCCTCGATCTCTACGTCGCCTGGACGCCGCTCGACCGCCTCACGCTGACGCTCGACCTGCCCTGGGCGATGAACGCGATCGAGGAGGGCGAGAGCGGCGACCGCACGCACTACTCGCTCTCGGGCTTCGGCGACGTCGCGCTGGCCGTGAACGGCGTCGTGTGGCGAAACCGTCCGGTGTTGCCGTCCACGTGGCTCGAGCTGCGCGCCTGGGGCAAGGCGCCGACCGGCCGCGACGAGCGCCGCACCGACGGCGTCCTCGACTCGCACGTGCAGGCCGGCACCGGCTCGTGGGACTGGGGCGTCGGCGCGGCCGCGGTGCACCGCTTCGCGTGGGGCTCGCTGTACGGCAGCGTGTTCCACCGCCGCAACGCGGAGGGCGGCCTCGACTACGAGTACGGCGACGTCGTGCTCGCCACCGCCGCGCTCGAGGTTCCGCTCGGCCACGCGCTCGGCGTCCGCGCGCTGCAGCGCGTGACGCCCGGCATGGGCTTCGACTTCCGCTGGGCCGGGCGCGACCGCGCGGGCGGCGACGGCGTCGCCGACACGGGCGGGTCGGTGCTGTACGCGTCGCCGTCGCTGCGCATCGCGCTGCCCGCGTTCGGCGAGACGCACCGCGCGTGGCTGCGCACCGGCGTCCAGGTCCCGCTCACCGACGCCTGGCTCTACGACGAGCAGGACGAGGGCGTCGTGTGGTCGGTCGGCGTCGGCTACGGGTTCTGAGTGCGCGCGCGCATCCTCGCATCGCTCGTCCTGGCGCTCCTCGCGCTCGCGCCCGCAGCGCGCGCGGCGGACGGCGCGCTGGCGCTGACCGAGCTCGACGGCCGCGCCGTCGCGCTCGCGCCCGCGCCCGGCGGCTCGCTGGTCGTGCACTTCTGGGCGACGTGGTGCCCGTCGTGCAAGGCGGAGCTCGCGGACCTCGATCGCGCGGCGCGCGCCTGCGAGGGAACGCCCGTCGAAGTCGTCACCGTGGACGTCGGCGAGGACGCCGACACCGTACGGCGATGGCTCGCCGACCGGCCGCTGCGCGCGCGGCTGCTGCTCGACCCGGGCGGCCGCGCCTGGCGCCGGAGCGGCGGGCGCGAGATGCCGGCCAATCTGATCTGGACGTCCGAGCGGCAGAGCTGGGCGTTCGGGCCGAGCAGCGAGGCCGCGTGGCGCGAGCGGCTCGCCGCGCTCGGCTGCGCCTTTTCCCAGTGATCGCCAACGCCTACGATCGCCGCCCCGCCATGGCGTCCCCTCCTCTCGCAGTCTCCGACGCCGCCGCGCTCGGCGCGGGCTCGGCCTGGCTGCCGTGGCTCGTGCGCCTGCGCTGGGCCGCGATCGCGGGCCAGCTGCTGACGGTCGCGGTCGCGCGCTGGGCCTTCGGCCTCGCGGTGCCGCTCGCCTGGGTGCTCGCGATCGTGCTCGGCACGGTCGCCAGCAACGCGCTGCTCGGGCGCGTCGCGAGCCGCGTCGCGCCGCAGCGCACGAGCGCGCTCGCGGCGGCGGTGGTCGCGCTCGACGTCGTGCTGCTGACGGCGCTGCTCGGGCTCACCGGCGGCCCGGCCAACCCGTTCAGCGTGCTGTACCTGGTGCACGTCTCGCTGGCCGCGCTGCTGTTCGGCTTCCGCTCGAGCATCGCGATCGCGGCGCTGTGCGCCGCCTGCTACGCGGTGCTCTTCGTCGCACACGTTCCGGTGTCGTGGCACGGCGAGCCCCACGCCGACCACGCGGGCCACGCCGCGCACGCGCCCGGCAACATCGGCCTGCACCTCCAGGGCATGTGGGCGGCCACCGCCGTGGCGGCGGGGATCCTCAGCTACTTCGTCGCCCGCACGGCGGCGGCGCTGCGCGAGCGCGACGAGCGCCTGCGCGAGCTCGAGCGCGCGGCGGCGCGCAACGAGAAGCTGGTCGCGCTGTCGGCGCTCGCGGCCGGCGCCGCGCACGAGCTCGGCTCGCCGCTCGGCACGATCGCGGTGGCCGCGCGCGAGCTCGGCCGCGCCGCGGAGCAGATGCCCGGCGCGGAGTCGCTCGCCGCCGACGCGCGGCTGATCCGCGACGAGGCCGCGCGCTGCCGCGAGATCCTGATGCGCATGAGCGGCACGGCCGGCGCGGACGTCGGCGAAGGACTCGGCCCGATCGCGCTCGCGGGCGTGCTGGCGGCCGTCGAGGAGCGGCTCGATCCGCGCGAGCGCGAGCGGCTGCGCGTCGCGTGCGCGGCGCCCGACGCGCGCCTGCGCGCGCCGCGCACCGCGCTCGCGCAGGCGC
>QEVM01000090.1 GCA_003576805.1 Pseudomonadota bacterium
CCGGCGGGCGGCAGCGCCGTCGCGTCGCCGGCGACGCCGAGCGCGGCGGCGTCGGGCAGCGCGAGCCCTTGCGCTTCGGCGAGCGGCGGCGCGAGGCGCGGCAGCCGCGCGAGCGCCGGCGGATCGGACTCGAAGCGCGCCCACCACGCGTTGCGGAACGGCGTGTACACGCGGAACGCGCCGCCGCTCTTCGTGCGCAGCGCGCCCGGCTCGCACACGGCGCGGTCGTCGTGCTCCTCGACCGCGACGCCCAGCGCGTCGGCGGCCCGACGCACGGCTGCGTCGCGGCGCAACGCGTACGGACTCGGATCGCGGCCCCACGTGATGCGCTCGGCGCGCCACTCGCGGAGCCGGCGCGGCACGAGCACGCGCGCATCGCCGCGCTCGACGACGAGCCGCTGGCCGCGCTCGGCGAGCTCGCGGGCGAGCCGTTCGAGGATCGCGAGCAGGTAGCGCGCGCGCGGTGGGCTGCTGCGCAGCAGGCGATCGTCGAGCACGTAGAGCAGGACCAGCTCGCGCGCGCGCCCGGCGGCCGCGGCGAGAGCGCGGTTGTCGCGCAGCCGCAGATCGCTGCGGAACCAGTGGACCACGCGCTCGGATCGCTGCGACATCTCGCTCAGGGGAGCGGCCGCCAAAGCGCTTGTCAATAGAATTTCTTGACAGCCCCCGAACAGTCGGGCAGCCTGCGCCCGTGAAATCCAACGACGGCACATCGGAGCCCACCTACGCGCTCGGCGCCGTCGCGCGCCTCACCGGACTCTCGCCGCACGTGCTGCGCGCCTGGGAGCGCCGCTACGGCGCGGTCACGCCGCTGCGCACGCCGGGCGGCACGCGCCGCTACCGCGAGTCCGACGTCCAGCGCCTGCGCATGCTGCGCGCGGCGGTCGCCACGGGCCACTCGATCAGCGAGGTCGCGAACGCCTCGGAGGCCGAGCTCGCGCACCGCCTCGAGATGGCGCCCGCACTGCCGGAGCCCGCGCTCGCGCCCATCCTCGACGCCGTCGACCGGCTCGACGCGCCGGAGACGGAACGCCTGCTCGGCGTGCAGCTCGCCGCGCTCGGTCCCGGCCGCTTCGTGCGCGCCGTCGCGTCGCCGCTCTTGCGCGAGGTCGGCAATCGCTGGGAGGCGGGCTCCCTGTGCATCGCGTCGGAGCACATGACGAGCGCGATCCTGCGCAACCTGCTCGGCGCGTGTCTGCGCACGACGGCCGCCGCGATGCAGTCACCGCCGATCTTCTTCACGACGCTGCCGGGCGAGGAGCACGAGCTCGGCACGCTGATGGCGGCGGTCGCGACCGCGAACGCGGGCGGTCATCCGATCTACGTCGGCGGCAGCCTGCCGCTTCCCGAGATCGTCGACGCCGCCGAAGCGGTGGGCGCCGCCGCCGTCGCGATCGGCGTGTGCCGCGTCAACGGCCACGACATCGGCGTCGCGCTCGGCGACCTGCGCAAGGCGCTGCCGGGCGGCGTCGAGCTCTGGGTCGGCGGGCCCGGATCCGACGGCCTCGCGCTCGCGCCGGCGATCGCGCGCATCGCGGACGTGGACGATCTCGAACGCAAGGTCGCGCTGCTGATGGAGCGCGGCGCGCCGCCGTGAGCCGCCTGGCGCGCGCCGACGAGCCGGCCGCCGCGCGCATCGCGCGCCGCGCCGTCACGATCCCGGCCTACGCGCTGCTCGGATGCACGGCGCTCGTCGCGCTGCCGCTGCTCCTGCCGCCGCTCGCGCTGCACGACGCGCTGCGCCGCAATCGCTGGAGCGGCGTGCGCTGCGCGCTCGCGCTCGCGCACTACGCGGTCGGCGAGCTGCTCGGGCTCGTCGCCGCGGCGCTGCTCGTCCCCGCCGGATGGCTCTTTCCGGCGCGCGCGCTCGACTGGAACTTCCGCCTGCAGTGGGCGTGGGCGCGCTGGCTCTTCGCGGGCGCGGCCCGGATCTTCGGGCTGCGCGTCAGCGTGCGTGGTCTCGACGCCGCGGAGCGCGGCCCCGTGCTGCTCTTCCTGCGCCACGCGAGCGTGATCGACACGCTGCTGCCCGCCGCGGTCGTGTCGAGCCGCACCGGTCTGCGGCTCCGCTACGTGATGAAGCGCGAGCTGCTCTGGGACCCGTGTCTCGACGTCGTCGGCCAGCGGCTGCCCAATGCGTTCGTGCGGCGCGGTCGCGGCGGCGCCGAGGCGGAGATCGCGCGCGTGCGCGAACTCGCCGCCGACCTCGGCCCGCGCGACGGCGTGCTGCTCTATCCGGAGGGCACGCGCTACACGCCGCAGAGACGCCGGGAAGTGTTGGCGCGGCTCGCCGAGACGGCCGATCCGAAGCACCTCGAGCGCGCGCGCGCCCTGCAGCAGGTGCTGCCGCCGCGCTTCGGCGGCGTGCTGGCTCTGCTCGACGACGCGCCGGGCGTGGACGTCGTGGTGTGCGCGCACACGGGCTTCGAGGACCTGCGCTCGCTCGCGGACCTATGGAGCGGCGCGCTCGTCGGGCGCAGCGTCGAGATCGAGCTGTGGCGCGTGCCCGCCGCCGCCATCCCGGCCGGCCGCGCCGAACGGATCGACTGGCTCTACACGCTCTGGGAGCGCGTCGACGCCTGGCTCGAGGAGCGCGCCCGCGCCGGAGGCGCTTCGCCTTGAACGTGCACCGACTCGAACGCGAGCAGTGGATCCCCGCCCCGCTCGAGCGCGTGTTCCCGTTCTTCGCGGACGCGGCCAACCTGGAGACGCTGACGCCGCCGTGGCTCGGCTTCGGCTTCGTGACGGCGCTCCCGATCGAGATGCGCACCGGCGCGCGCATCGAGTACCGGCTGCGCCTCGCGGGCGTTCCGCTGCGCTGGCGCACGCGCATCGCGAAGTGGGAGCCGCCGCGCGGCTTCGTCGACGTCCAGGAGAGCGGGCCCTACGCGCTGTGGGAGCACACGCACGCCTTCGAGCCGTGCGGCGGCGGCGTGCTGATGCGCGACGTGGTGCGCTACGCGCTGCCGCTCGGGCCGCTCGGCGGCGTCGCGCACGCCGTCGCGGTGAAGGCCGCGCTCGCCGCGATCTTCGACTACCGCTTCGACCGCGTGCGCGAGATCTTCGCCGCGCCGGCCGCCGCGGGGCGCGCGGCGTGAGCGTCGCGGGCGCGCTCGCGACGAGCTTCGCGTGCGGCGCGGCGGTCATGCTCGCGCTCTGGCTCGTGAGCCTCGTGCGCCGCGACGCCAGCATCGTGGACCTCTGGTGGGGGCCGGGCTTCGCGCTGCTGGCGGCGGTCGCGCACGCGCTCTCGCCGGCGCCGGGCGCGCGCGGCGCGCTGCTCGTCGCGCTCACCGCGCTCTGGGGCCTGCGGCTCGGGATCCACCTCGCCTGGCGCAACGCCGGCCGCGGCGAGGACCCGCGCTACGCCGCGATGCGCCGCCGCCACGGCGCGCGCTTCGCGGAGGTCAGCCTCGCGACGGTGTTCGGGCTGCAGGCCGTGCTCCAGTGGCTCGTGTCGCTGCCCGTGCAGATCGCACAGCTTCTGCCCGGCGCGGCGCCGCTCGGCGCGCTCGACGCGCTCGGCGTTTTGCTCTTCGCGACCGGCCTCTTCTTCGAGGCGGTCGGCGACTGGCAGCTCGCGCGCTTCAAGGCCGATCCCGCCAACGCGGGCCGCGTGATGGACCGCGGCTTGTGGCGCTACACGCGCCACCCCAACTACTTCGGCGACGCGCTGGTGTGGTGGGGCCTGTTCGCGATCGCCGCCGCGACGCCGTGGGGCTGGCTCACGATCGCGAGCCCCGCGCTGATGACCTTCCTGCTGCTGCGCGTCTCGGGCGTCGCGCTGCTCGAGCGCTCGCTGCACCACACCCGCCCCGACTACGCCCGCTACGTCGCGACCACCTCCGCCTTCTTCCCGCGCCCACCGAGGAGAACCTAATTGAATCGCCAACCCCCGATCGAAGCCGACCCCTCCGTTTCCGCCGTAGCGAGCCAACGGCGAGCGGGCCGACCCCATGAGGCCCGCGGTGGTGAACGCGAGCTCGATACCCCGATCGAAGCCAACACGCCCGTTTCCGCCGTAGCGAGCCAACGGCGAGCGGGCCGACCCCACAAGGCCCGCGGTGGTGAACGCGAGCTCGATGCCCCGATCGAAGCCAACACGCCCGTTTCCGCCGTAGCGAGCCAGCGGCGAGCGGGCCCTTCACCAGCTTCCGCCGTAGCGAGCCAACGGCGAGCGGGCCGACCCCATCAGGCTCGCGGCAACCAACCCGCTTTCGACGTCAAAATCCTCTACGACGGCGACTGCCCCCTCTGCGCGCGCGAAGTCGCGATGCTGCGCCGGCTCGATCGCGGCCGCGGCCGCCTCGACCTCGAGGACATCGCCGCGCCCGGCTTCGACGCCGCGCGCTACGGCGCGACGCAACACGACCTGATGGCGCGCATCCACGGCGTGCTGCCCGACGGAACGCTGGTGGAAGGCGTCGAAGTGTTCCGCCGGGCGTACGCGGCGGTGGGGCTCGGCTGGCTCGTCGCGCCGACGCGCTGGCCGCTGCTGCGCCCGCTCGCCGACGCCGCGTATCGCTGGTTCGCGCGCAACCGGCTGCGGCTCACGGGCCGCGGCGCAGCGGCGTGCGACTCCGATCGCTGTGCGGTGCACGCGCGGGGCGCGTAAGCTGGCACCCCTTCGCAGAGGGGGATGCGCGTGTTGCCGACGCCGGTCCTGGTCACGATCGCCGCGACGCTCGGGTTGCTCTTCGCCGAGTGGCGCGACTTCCGCCCCGGCGTGTGGATCGCGAAGCCGCTCGCCGCCGCCGGCTTCCTGTGGACCGCGCTGCACTACGGCGCGACCGCGACGCCGTACGGCCAGTGGATCCTCGCCGGCCTCGTGCTCTCGGCGATCGGCGACGTGCTGCTGATTCCGAAGGGCGCGAAGGCGTTCTTCCTCGCCGGTCTCGTCTCGTTCCTGCTCGGCCACCTGGCCTACACCGGCGCGTTCGCGCTGCGCGGCCTCGAGATCCGCTCGGCCGCCGCCGCCGCCGCGCCCGTCGCCGGCGCCAGCATGGTCGCGCTCCGCTACCTCTGGCCCCACGTGCAGCGCAAGGCGCCGGCGCTCCAGTACCCCGTGCTGGTCTACGTCGCGATCATCTCGACCATGGTCGTGTGCGCCGCCGGCACCGTCGGCAAGGCGGGCAACCTCGCGATCCTGATCGGCGCCGCGATGTTCTACGCGTCCGACCTCGCGGTCGCGCGCCAGCGCTTCGTCGAGGCGACCTTCGCCAACAAGGCCTGGGGGACGCCGCTCTACTTCGGCGCGCAGCTCGTGCTCGCGACGACGGTGGCTGCGAGCCGCTGATCGCCTGCGCGCGCGCTCAGCGCCCGCGCCACACCGGCGCGCGCTTCTCGGCGAATGCGCGCGTCGCCTCGGCGGCGTCCTCGGTCCGACGCAGCGGCCGGCCCAGCTCTTCCTGCCGGCGGTAGGCGGCGTCGAGCGGCATCGCGAGCAGCTCACGCACGCCGGCGCGCGTCGCGCGCACGGCGAGCGGCGCGTTCGCCGCGATCGCGCCGGCGGCGGCGAGCGCGCGGGGCAGCAGCGCGTCCGCCTCGACGACCTCGTTCACGAGCCCGATCGCGGCCGCGCGCTGCGCCGAGATCGGCTGCGCCGTCAGCAGCAGCTCCATCGCGTGCACCCAGCCGATCTGGCGCGGCAGCAGCACGGTCGCGTTGCCCGTGGGATAGAGGCCGCGCGCGACCTCCTCCAGCGCGAAGCTCGCGTGCGGCACGGCGTAGCGGAGCTCGCTCGCGAGCAGCAGGTCGAGGCCGACCGCGCGGCAGTGGCCGTTCACCGCGACCACCAGCGGCTTGCCGAGATCGAAGCCCGCGAGCACGGCCGCGGCGGCGTCGCGCAGGCCCTCGAAGTCGCCGGGATCGATGCGCTCGCCGCGCGCGAGCCGCTGCGAAGCGGGGATCGTCGTCTGCATGTCCATGCCGGCGCAGAAGACGCGGTCCCCCGCGCCCGTCAGCACGGCGCAGCGGATCGCGTCGTCGGCGGCGATCCGGCGCCACGCCGCGGCCAGCTCGCGCAGCGTCGCGGGGTCGAGCGCGTTCGCGCGCTCGGGACGGTCGATCGTGACGAGCGCGACGTGCGGGTGCGCAGCGGGCATCTCGAGGCGCGCAGCCATGAACCCTCCGATCGCCCGCAACGTAGCCACGCGCCGTCTCGCGGTCGCCCACGCGAGCTCACAGCACCGGCCGAAGCCAAGCGCCCGTTTCCCGCGTAGCGAGCCGCAGGCGAGCGGCGAGCCCCATCAAGCTCGCGGTCGTAAACGCGAGCTCACAGCACCGACCGAAGCCAAAGCGCCCGCTTCCCGCGTAGCGAGCCAACGGCGAGCGGCGAGCCCCATCAAGCTCGCGGTCGTAAACGCGAGCTCGCTGCCCCGCCCGCAGCCGAAGCGCCCGTTTCCCGCGTAGCGAGCCAACGGCGAGCGGCGAGCCCCATAAGGCTCGCGGTCGCCCATCTCCGACCTCTCCTGAAAACCGTTCTTGACTGAACCATTCGTTCAGTTTTAAGCTCCGCCCATCCATGGCCCGCACCCGCCCGCCCGACCGCTTCCAACAGCTCCTCGACACCGCGCTGCGCGTGTTCGCGCACAAGGGCGTGCGCCGGACGCGCATGAGCGACATCGCACGCGAGATGGGGGTGTCGCCGGGCAGCCTCTACAACTACGTCGAGAGCAAGGAGGCGCTCTTCCACTGGATCGTGGAGCGCGGCGCGGCGGACGGCGTCGTCGAGGCGCCCGACGCGCTGCCGATCCGGCTGCCCGCCCCGGCCGTCGCGCGCCGCCGCCTGCGCGAGGAGCTCGGCAGCGCGTTCCGCATCCCGGCGCTCGAGGCTGCGTTCGCGCGGCGCGCGCCGGCCGACGCGCGGGCCGAGCTCGAGAAGGTGGTGCGCGCGGTCTACGCACAGGTCGAGCGCGCGCGCCGGCCCATGACGGTGATCGAGCGCTCGGCGCCCGACCTGCCGGAGCTGTACGCGCTCTACTTCGTGCAGCTCCGGCGCGAGTTCTTCGCGCGCTTCGCGGACTGGGTCGCGCGGCGCCAGCGCGGCGGTCACTTCCGCGACGACGTCGATCCGCGCGTCGCGGCGCGCTTCGCGCTCGAGTCCATCGTCTACTTCGCCCGGCACCGCTTCGGCGATCTCGATCCCGATGCGGGCCTTCCCGACGACGACGCGGTGCGCGAGCACGTCGTGCGCCTCGTCCTCGCGAGCCTGCTCCCCGACCCGCCGCGCCCGCGCAGGAGACGCACGTGACACGATCCCCCGCCCTGCTCGCCATTGCCGCGCTCGCGCTCGCCGTGACCGCGGCCGCCGGCGCGAACGACTGGCCGGTGTACGCCGCCGACGCCGGCGGCAGCCGCCACTCGCCGCTCGCCGACATCACGCGCGAGAACGTCGGCACGCTGCGCGAGGCGTGGCGCATCCGCACCGGCGACCTCGACGTGGAGCCGCCGCCGCCTCGCCACATGGCGTTCCAGGCGACGCCGATCCTGGTGAACGACCTCCTCGTGCTGCCGACGCCGCTCGGCCGCGTGCTCGCGCTCGATCCCGCCAGCGGCGCCGAGCGCTGGCGCTTCGACGCAAGCTTCGAGGACCGCCGCTTCCCCGAGTTCACCTCGCGCGGCGTGGCCGCGTGGACCGACGCGAACGCCGCCGCGGACGCTCCCTGCCGCGTGCGCGTCTTCGCCGCGACGGTGGAGTCGCGCCTGTTCGCGATCGACGCCGCGAACGGCCAGCGCTGCGCGGGCTTCGGCGCCAACGGCGAGGTGTCGCTGAAGGAAGGCGTCGGCGAGATCCGGCCCTGGGAGTTCACGATCTCGTCGCCGCCGCTCGTCGCGGGCGATCTCGTGGTCGTCGGCTCGGCGATGAGCGACAACAAGCGCGTCGACATGCCGCGCGGGATCGTGCGCGGCTACGACGCGCGCAGCGGCCGCCTCGTCTGGGCGTGGGACCCGATCCCGCGCAGCGGCGAGGACCCGGCGTTCCGCGAGTGGCAGTCGGAGCAGGCCGCGCGCGTCGGCGCCGCCAACGCGTGGTCGATCCTCTCGTACGACGCGGCGCGCGACCTCGTCTTCGTGCCGACCTCGAGCCCGAGCCCCGACTACTTCGGCGGCGAGCGCATCGGCGGCAACCGCTACGCCAACTCGGTCGTCGCGCTGCGCGCGAAGAGCGGGAGCGTCGCGTGGCACTTCCAGACCGTGCACCACGACCTCTGGGACTACGACGTGCCCGCGCAGCCCGTGCTGGCCGAGCTGATGCACGAGGGACGGCTCGTGCCCGTCGTGGTGCAGGCGACGAAGATGGGCTTCCTGTTCGTGCTGCACCGCGACACGGGCGCGCCCGTGTTCCCGGTCGAGGAGCGGCCGGTCCCCGCCAGCGACGTGCCGGGCGAGGCGGCGTCGCCGACGCAGCCCTTCCCGACCCACTGGCCCGTGCTGATCCCGCAGACGCTCGCGCCCGAGGACGCCTGGGGCGTCACGCCCTTCGACCGCAAGAGCTGCCGCGAGAAGATCGCGGCGCTGCGCAACGAGGGCATCTACACGCCGCCGAGTCTGCAGGGCACGCTGATGTTCCCGGGCAACGCGGGCGGCACCAATTGGGGCAGCGTCGCGATCGAGCCGAAGCGGCGCATCGCGGTGCTGAACCAGAGCAACCTGCCGTTCGTGGTGCGGCTGATCCCGCGCGCCGCGTACGACCGCGAGAAGGCGGTCGGCAAGGGCGCCTTCGAGCTGCGCGAGTTCGCGCCGCAAGAAGGGACTCCATACGCACTGGTGCGTTATCCGCTCCAGTCGCCGCTCCAGCTCCCCTGCAACCCGCCGCCGTGGGGCACGCTCGCGGCCGTCGAGCTCGACACCGGCAAGCTGCTCTGGCAGGTGCCGCTCGGCACCGTGCCCGACCTGCTGCGCGTCCCGCTGCCCGTGAAGATGGGCCTGCCGAACCTCGGCGGCCCGCTCGTCACGGCGGGCGGCGTGGTCTTCATCGGCGCCGCGATGGACTCGTATCTGCGCGCCTTCGACGTCGAGACCGGCGCCGAGCTGTGGAGCGACCGCCTGCCCGCCGGCGGCAACGCGAACCCGATGACGTACCGCGCCAGGGACGGACGCCAGTACGTCGTGATCGCGGCCGGCGGCCACGGCAAGCTCGGCACGCGCCGCGGCGACTGGGTGGTCGCGTACGCGCTGCCGCGCTCGCGGTGAGCGGCGCTACGCGGGCGTGAACTCCACCGCGAGGCTCTTGATGCCCCGAATGAAGTTCGACGGCACCGCGGGCGGCGGGCCGTCGTCGGCGAGGCGCATGTCGGGAATGCGCGTGAGCAGCTCCTCGAAGAGCACGCGCAGCTCGAGGCGCGCGAGCGACGCGCCCAGGCAGAAGTGCGCGCCGAAGCCGAACGCGAGGTGCGGGTTCGGGTCGCGCGACACGTCGAAGCGGAACGGATCGGCGAAGACGGACTCGTCGCGGTTCGCGGACGGATAGAGCAGCAGCAGCTTGTCGCCGGCGCGGATCGTCTGGCCGCGCAGCGCGGTGTCCTGCGTCGCGGTGCGGTTCATGTTCTGGATCGGCGTCACCCAGCGCAGCATCTCCTCGACGGCGAGCGGGATGCGCGCGGGATCCTCGCGCAGCGCGCGCCGCTGCTCGGGATTCCGGCAGAGCGCTTCGCAGCCGCCGGTCAGCACGTGGCGCGTCGTCTCGTTTCCGCCGACGAGGATCAGCAGGCCCTCCTGGAGCAGGTCCTCGTCGCTCATGCGCGCGCCGTCGATCTCCGCCTGCACGAGCACGCTCATCAGATCGTCGCGCGGGCGCGCGCGCCGGTCGGCGACCACGCGGCGGTTGTACTCGGAGTACTCGAGGAACGCGCGCGTCGCGGCGGCGATCGCCTCGGGCGCCGCGGTCGCCGAAGTGCCGGCGATCAGGTCGTCGCTCCAGCGCTGCAGCGTGCGGCGGTCCTCCGGCTCGACGCCGAGCAGGTCGCCGATCATCGCCATCGGCAGCGGCGCCGCGACCTCCTCGACGAAGTCGCAGCGCCCCTTCGGCGCGATCGCGTCGATCAGCTCGCGGCAGAGCCGGCGGATCTTCGGCTCGTGCGCGGCCACCCGGCGCGGCGTGAAGCCGCGCGAGACGAGCCCGCGCCGGCGGCGGTGCGCGGGATCGTCGAGGTTGATCATCGACGGGATCGCCGGCGCGTCCGGCCGCGAGCTCTGCCCGGAGCAGAACAGGTCGGGCCGCCGCGACACCTCGAGCACGTCCTCGTGCAGCGCGACGCCCCACACCTTGCCGGCGGCATCCCAGTACACCGGCGCGTGGCGGCGCATCCAGGTGAAGTGCTCGTGCGGACCGGCGGCGTAGAAGGCGCCGTCGAGCAGGCGGATCGCGGGGTGCGTCGGGTGGTCCGGCACGTCAGCCCCGCAGCTTGGCGTCGCTCGACGCGCTCGCGATCGCGAGCGCGCGCTCCGCGAGCGCGCCGGCGGCGCGCTGCAGGTTCTCGAAGCCGGGCCCGAGCGTCTTGCCCATGCGGAAGCGCGCGTAGATGCCTTCGCTGATGACGGCGAGCTTGTAGAGCGCGAGCACCTGATAGAAGTCGATCGCCGCGACGTCGCGGCCGGTGGCGCGGGCGTAGGCGTCGATCAGCTCGGCGCGCGTGTGGAAGCCCGGCTCGGCGGTGAGCGCGCTCGCGAAGCCGCTGGTGACCGCGTCGCCGGCTTCGGCCCAGTAGATCAGCGTGTAGCCGAGGTCGGCGAGCGGATCGCCGAGCGTCGCCATCTCCCAGTCGAAGATCGCGACGATCGTGCCCGGGTCGCGCGGCGCGAGCGCGAGATTGCCGAGCCGGTAGTCGCCGTGGACGAGCGTCGGCGCGGGCGACGCGGGCAGCGCGGCCGCGAGCCGCCGCGCCAGCTCCTCGATCGCGGGCAGCGGCCCCGTCTTCGAGCGCTCCCACTGCTGCGCCCAGCGCCGCACCTGTCGCTCGAGGTAGCCCTCGGGCTTGCCGAAGTCCGCGAGCCCGACCGCGCGGAAGTCGATCGCGTGCAGCTTCGCGAGCGTCGCGACGAGCGCGTCGCCGATGCGGCGCCGCTCTTCCGGCGCGTCCGCGAAGCCGGGCGGCCGCTTGGCGTCGAGCACGACGCCGTCCACGTACGCCATCACGTAGAAGGGCGCGTCGTTCACCGCGGCGTCGTCGCAGAGCGCGATCGGGCGCGCGACCGGGACGTCGGTGTCGGCGAGCGCCGCGAGCACGCGGTGCTCGCGAACCATGTCGTGCGCGGTCGGCAACACGTGGCCGAGCGGCGGCCGCCGCAGCACCCAGGCGCCGCCCGCGCCTTCGACCCGGTAGGTGACGTTGCTCTTGCCGCCGCTGATCAGCGAGAAGCGCAGCGGCCCGGCGCCGCCCGGCACGCGCTCGGCGAAGAAGCGCTCGACCGCGTCGCGGCGGATGCCGCGGACCTCCTCGACACCGCTCAACGCTCCATCCTCGCTCGCGCGCACCGCGCCGCGCTCCGATCGAAGCGGCGAAGCCCCGCTTCCCGCGTAGCGAGCCTACGGCGAGCGGCGAGGTCCGTCAGGCCGCGCGTAGCGAGCCTACGGCGAGCGGCGAGGTCCATCAGGCCGCGCGTAGCGAGCCAACGGCGAGCGGCGAGGTTCATCGGCCTTGCAGAGTATCGAGACGCCACGTCGCGCGGTAGGCTTGCGTCCTTCGCGAACTCGCAACGGAGAGAGACCGCCGTGATCCTCGAGCGCTTCCGCATGAACGGCCGCGTCGCCATCGTGACGGGCGGCAGCAAGGGCATCGGGCGCGGCATCGCGCGCGCCTTCGCCGAGGTCGGGGCCGACGTCGCGATCGCGTCGCGCAACGCGGAGGAGCTCGACGCGGCCGCCGAGGCGCTGCGCAGCCACACCGGCCGGCGCATCGTCGCGGTGCCGTGCGACGTCAACGACCGCGCGCAGCTCGAGAACCTGGTCGAGACGGCGTGGAAGGAGCTCGGCCGCATCGACGTCGTCGTGAACAACGCGGGCGGCACGCCGCCGCGCCCCGCGCTGCGCACCAGCGAGAAGATGTTCGAGAGCGCCTTCCACTTCAACGTGACGTCGGCGTTCCTGCTCTCGCGGCTCGCGATTCCCAAGATGCTGGAGCACGGCGACGGGACGATCCTCAACATCTCGTCGGGCATGTCGTGGCTGGTCGAGAAGGGCTTCGTCGCGTACGGCACCGCGAAGGCGGCGCTCTGCCACATGACCCGCCTGCTCGCCTACGAGCTGGCGCCGCGCGTGCGCGTCAACGCGATCGCGGTGGGCGCCGTCGGCACCGACGCGCTGATGCCCTTCCTCGAGGCGATGCCCGAGGCCAGGGCGAAGCTCGAGTCCGGCACGCCTCTGCAGCGCATCGGCACGCCCGAGGACATCGCCGCCGCGGCCGTCTACCTCTGCTCGCCCGCCGGCGCGTGGGTGACCGGCAAGGTGCTCGAGGTCGACGGCGGCACCGTCGCGTCGAACTGGCCGCTCGAGCTGCCGGGCGTGTAGCGTCGCGAGCGCAACGGGAGGACCGCACGGTGACCCGCATCGACGATCTGGATCTCGCCGGCTTCACGATCCCCGAGCTCGAGTCGCTGCGCGCGCGCGTCGACGCGGCCATCCGCGCCAAGCGCGACGCCGTGAAGCGCCAGCTCCGCGAGAAGATGGAGAAGCTCGCGGCCGAAGAAGGGCTCACGCTCTCCGACGTGCTCGCGACGGCACCGCCGGCGCGGCAGACGCGCGCCAAGGCGAAGCCGAAGTACGCGAACCCGGCGAATCCCGCCGAGGTCTGGGCCGGCCGCGGCAAGCAGCCGGCCTGGGTGAAGCGCGCGCTCGCCGAGGGCAGGACGCTCGCCGACCTCGCGATCTAGGCACCGCGCAGGACTTGCTGTAGGACCGTTCGGCCTACTGCGTTGATGAGCGCTCGCGACCAGTGTTAAAGTTCGCTCGCGCCGCCGAGCCCCGCTCTACGAGTCGACTCTCGGCGTCAACCATCGGTTGATGCAAGCGCCTTCGTGGTACTAGCAGACACATCGCGTACCGCTTCAAGAGGCCGCGCGACAGTTTCCCACGCTACGCCCGCCCGTAGACACGCCACGAATCCGATCGCCTCCGCGTAATTTTCGACGACCACCACGCCTCGCGCATCCAGCGAGCGAGCCGAAATGCCAACTGCACTGCGATTCTGCTTCACTGCCAACAGCGGCACACCCGCCATTCGTGCCCCCAATGCCGGCGGGCCTCCGACGCAATCGTACGGAACAACGACTGCAGCTAGATCAGAGATACCCAAACCAAGTCCGTCCGATCGGGATGCAGCTTTCGCAAGACCCCTCAAGATGCACGGAAATCCCGTCTGGGAGCTCACTTCCGCTGCAGCCCGAGGATCCACTCTGTTACGACCATCACCGAGTGCGCCCGCGAAGATGGGCGCGTGTGCACACGGCAGCCCGGTGCTCCAGGTAACGAATCTCGATATGAGCGCCTCGGTCGACCCGACCGGATTGCATTGTTCGGAATCTGCCGCGTAGTGCCTTCTTACGTCGTCGTCCGACACTCCGGTTATCAGCGTCGCCACGGCGATCGCGGTCGCACCCTCGGCCGCGAGCCGCCGCGCTCCGTCAAAGAGCAGATCGGGCCTTCGAACCCGGCCGACGAAGTGCCCGTAATCCGACCGCGCTACTTCGCCTCCCACGGCGTCATCGGTGATGCAGTACCCACAAACGTCGATGCCGAAGACGGATCGCATCGCATCCACGGCGTTGAGCAACGCGACCGTCTGATCTTCACGCACTCGGTCGAGCAAGACCCCGATCTTGTGCCGCCGCTGTAGCAGCCGCACGGAGTGCGCGAAGAACTGGTCCAAAGAGTACCCGTCGACATAGATACTATTTGGGCCTCCTCCGTACATGCCCGCCCCATTCACAACGTTCGGGTGCACCAGCACCTGGTCCGCAACTGCCTCGAAAGCATGCGCGACTGGACCGGCGTCTCCAATGAAACCCCCGATCGCCGCCCCCACACCGGTCGGAACAACGATGGCAACTCGCACACCTGGTACATTGGGCAGGGCGGCATATGACGCGGGCCCCCCATCAGGCACGGGGGCGTCTCTTAGAACAGCCACCTCGACGAGCAACTCTCCGTTCTCGACTCCTACGATGCCCCATCGCAGCATCACGTCGCTGCCTGCGATCCGGGCGTTGAGCTGGTCCAGCACCGACGACAGATCGAGCGGGCCGCGCTGAGCTTGTAGCCGAACGATCTCGGAAAATAGAGGCATCACTGGCGGAACCGCTCTGACCCGTGAAGCAGGTTCTCTACCTCGTGAGCGAACTTTTGCTTCGCGGCAGGATCGAAGAAAATCCACTGCGCCTCCGGCGCATCGTTCACTCGTTTCGTCACGCCAATGACGTCGCCACCATCGATGACAGTCCAGTCGTTCCCGATATCAGGCGGAAAGCGGTGAGGAGCCTCCTGATCGAAGAACAGACGTACGTTCACCCCGGCCCCCGCGTGCTTCCGGAAGATCATCCTGTCGTCGTCCTTGACATCCTCTTCGCGGTTGAAGATGAACACACGCGTCGATCTGGCCTGTGTGTTCTCGCGCTGTGCCTCGAGAATCCGCTCCCCCAATGCACGATGCCACGTCCTCATGTACTGCGGGATGCAAGTCGAAACGATTTCCTTCCGCGCAGATCGATACGCCGCGATCAATGCCCGACCGTAGTCAGCTCGTACGGTAATTCGGCCGCGGCTCCATTCATCCGAGTCAGTCGCGAGTTCCGCGCAGCGTACTTGCACACGCTCTCGGAAGAGGTCATGACGAAAGGTCATCGACTTGGTGGAGTTCCGTCCGATTCGGAGCAACGACTCGCGAAGCTTTGCGTCTATCCGTCCGCGTCTCGACACCGTCGCGGAGATCTCGCGAGCAACGGTTGCCAAGCTCTTCCGAAGGCCCGCACGAGTGGTTGCCGTCGCTCGCGCCCCTGTTATGCCTGACAGGTCGCTCAAAACCTTGACTTCCCGATCACCAACCAAGACGAAAACTGCGCGCTCGCGCCCCAAAGCCCCCATGAATAGTCCGAACTCGAAAACGACATTGTCGCGTGGAGAAGCGACTGACTTGCCGCGTGATCTCGTGATGTCATCTGGGGCGAACAGGAACACTCCAAAATCGAACTGATGAGCCTTCTGGACGAGACTTTCCAGCGTTCCGTGACCGAGCTCGAAGATGTTGTCCTTCCACGTTTGAACGCGCGCCGATTTCCTCAGGCGTGCAGCAAGCTCTTCCGCGATCTTGAGCGCCTCGGCCGAGGAGCCGACGAAAACTCGCGGCAGTTCAGCGGTCGCCTGCGTCTTCAACCTTCGCGCCATGGGCGGTCGTGCAACCGTGGACGCACACATGCTGTTCCGCTCCTCCAGTAACGCAGGTATCTGATAGGAAGGGTTGTATCACAACGCCGCAGCAGTGTGTCACGGAGTCTGTGTACTCCGATCAGGCACGATCCAGGCGCCTTCGGGCGCTCAACATGAGGTTCGGATGGGCGAAGTCCTCGCGGCCGGCGCTGCATGGCCGTGCGAGCTGCGCGGGAGCGCCGCGGCGACGGGATCGATTCCGATGCTACGCCAGGTGAATGACGCGCGCTTGAGCGCGGCGCAGTACTGAAGAGCCGACGGGGCGGGTGGGCTTTAGGATGCCTGCGGCGACCGCAACCAGAGTGGCGACTGCTGCACGACGCGATTCCTCGAATACGCGACGACGCGGCGGAGGCGAGTTGCTAGGTTGGCCCGGCCCTCCCCGCCTGCGATCCCGAGGCACGCCGAGAAGATGAACGCCGACCCCGCGCCGTCGCGCGAGGAGCTGCTCGCCACCGGACTCGCGCGACTCGGGCTCGCCGCCTTCCGGCCCGGCCAGCGCGAAGCGATCGAGACGCTGCTCGACGGCGGGCGGCTGTTGCTCGTCGCGCCGACCGGCGGCGGCAAGTCGCTCGTCTATCAGCTCCCCGCGTGCGTGCTGCGCGGCACGACGCTCGTCGTCTCGCCGCTGATCGCGCTCATGCACGACCAGGTCGCGGCGCTCGCCGCGCGCGGCATCGCGGCCACCTATCTCGCCGGCACGCTCGACGCCGCTGAGATCCGGCGCCGCATGGCGCTCGTCGCGCAGGGCGCGGTGAAGCTCGTCTACGTCGCGCCCGAGCGGCTCTCCGCGCCGGGCTTCCGCAGCCTGCTGCGCGACCTCGACTGCCCGCTCGTCGCGATCGACGAGGCGCACTGCATCAGCGAGTGGGGCCACGACTTCCGCCCCGACTACCTCGAGATCGGCGCGCTGCTCGCGGAGCGCGCGGGGTCGCGCGTGCTCGCCTGCACCGCGACGGCGACGCCGATCGTGCGCGACGAGATCCTCGCGCGGCTCGGCCTCCCCGCCGAGACGCCGCAGCTCGTGCACGGCTTCGCGCGCCCGAACCTCGCGCTGCGCGCGCTCGACGTCGCCGACGCCAAGGCGCGCCAGCGCGCCGTCGACGCCGCCCTCGCCGAAGCCCTCGGCGCACCGCAAATGAATCGCCGCGCACCGGCCGAGGCACGCACTCCGATCCCGCGTAGCGAGCCGCAGGCGAGCGGCGAGATCCATGAGGCCGCGCGTAGCGAGCCGCAGGCGAGCGGCGAGATCACAAGGCCCGGAACGGCCATCGTCTACGCGCCGACGCGGCGCGCCGCCGAGCAGGAGGGCGAGCGGCTCGCGCGCGCGGGCTGGCGCGCGGCGGTCTACCACGCGGGCCTCGATCCGGCCGCGCGCGACGCCGCGCAGCGCGCGTTCTCGAGCGGCGAGGCGGACGTCGTGGTCGCGACCAACGCGTTCGGCATGGGCATCGACCGCCCGGACGTGCGCGCGGTGATCCATCTCGCGCCGCCGGGCTCGATCGAGGCGTACTACCAGGAGGTGGGGCGCGCGGGGCGCGACGGCGAGCCGGCGCTCGGCGTGCTGCTCGTCGCGGCCGCCGACGTCCCGCTGCGGCGCCGCCTGCTCGAGCTGCCGACCGAGGGCCGCGCGCCCGACGCGCAGACGGTGAAGCACAAGTGGGGGCTCTTCCTCGAGCTGCTGCGCTACGCCGAGAGCGGGAGCTGCCGCCACGACGCGATCCTGCGCTACTTCGGCGACGAGGAGGAGACGCTCGCCGGCTGCGGGCGCTGCGACGTGTGCCAGCGGCTCGCGGCGGGCGACGGCGAGGCGTCGGCCGAGGAGACCGCGACGATCGTGCGCAAGGCGCTCTCGGCGATCGCGCGCATCCACGGGCGCTTCGGACTCGGAGCGGCGGTCGCGCTGCTGCGCGGCGACACCGACGAGCGTCTGGCGCGCACCGGCCTCGACCGCACGCGCACCTTCGGCGCGCTGCAGGAACGCAGCGAGGAGTGGCTGCTGCGGCTGCTGCGCCGCTGCATCACGCCCGGCTGGATCGACTTCGACGGCGGCGAGCGGCCGGTCGCGCTGCTCACGCCGGAGGGCGCCGCGGTGATGCGCGGCGGGCGCCCCGCGACGCTGCTCCTGCCGCCC
>QEVM01000378.1 GCA_003576805.1 Pseudomonadota bacterium
CGGGCGCTTCAGCCAGTAGGTGGTCGAGAAGGTCTGTGAACTGAAGTGGCGGCCGCAGCGTGCACAGACGTACCGCTGAATGCGTCGCGGAGCGGCGCGGCGGACGAAGTGGCCATTGCGCTTCCAGCGCCAACCACGCGGATCCAGGTGGAAATCGCAGTCGGGGTTCGGACAGAACGGCGGCGCGGCGGTCGAGTCGTGCGGCAGCATGCCGGTCCACATCGCACGCGCCGTGCCAGCAGCAGTTTCAGGAGCACAACTAACGGTGAGCGGCGCTCAGCCGAGCCCGAGCGCCTGCATCGCGCGGTCCTTCGCCCAGCGGTAGTCCGCCTTGCCGCTCGGCGCGCGCACCAGCTCGTCCACGAAGACGACGGCCTTCGGGAGCTTGTAGTGCGCGACGTGCTCCGCGGCGGCGCGCTTCAGCGACTCCTCGTCGCGCGCGGCGCCTTCGCGCAGCTTCACGAGCGCCGTCACCTGTTGGCCCCAGCGCTCGTGCGGCGTTCCGACGACGACGCAGTCGTACACGCCGGGGTGGTGCTTGATCGCCTGCTCCACCTCCTCGGCGAAGATCTTCTCGCCGCCCGAGTTGATGGTGACCGAGTCGCGGCCGAGCAGCTTCAGCGTGCCGTCGGCCTCGACCATCGCGCGGTCGCCCGGGATCGCGTAGCGGCGGCCGTCGACGACCGGGAACGTCTTCGCCGTCTTCTCGGCGTCCTTGTAGTAGCCGAGCGGGATCGAGCCTTCGCGCGCGAACCAGCCGATCTCGCCCGAGCCCGGCTCGACGCGCCCCGAGAGGTCCTCCTTCAGCACGCAGCTCTCGGGCGCGAGCGCGAAGTCGCCGCTCGTGGCCTTCGCGCCCGACGACGAGAACTGCGACGCCTGCGCGCCGCTCTCGGACGAGCCGACCGCGTCGAGCAGCCGGATGTTCGGCAGCAGGCGCAGGAACTCGTTCTTCAGCGCGGCGGTGAGGATGGCTCCGCCCGACGTGAGCAGGATGAAGGACGAGAGGTCGTACTGCTTCTTCGCGAGCTGGTCGGCGAGCGGGCGCCCGAAGGCGTCGCCCACGATCGTCATCAGGTTCACCTTCTCGCGCTCGACGGTGGACCAGACGTCGTCGGGGTCGAGGTGGCGCGTCTTCGACTGCACGACGACGGTGCCGCCCGCCGTCCAGACGTTGAACGCGACCCAGTGCGCGGCGCCGTGCATGAAGGGCGGCGCCGGCAGCGAGCGCGGCCCGCCGGCCTTCGCCTTCGCGACGATGGCTTCGATGCTGCGCTCGGGCAGCGGCCCGCCCATCGCGGCGAGGTAGATGTCCTCCTGCCGCCACAGCACGCCCTTCGGCATGCCCGTCGTGCCGCCGGTGTAGAGGATGTAGAGGTCGTCGGGCGAGAGGCCCTGCGGCGCCTCGGGCTTCGCCTGCGCGAGCGCGATCTCGTAGTCGAGCGCGCCGGGCAGCAGCGCTTCGCCGGATTCGTCGGCGACCTGCAGCCACAGCTTCACCTTGGGCAGCTCGTCGCGGAGCCGCGCGAGCGTCGGCGCGAACGCGGCGTGGTAGATCACGGCGGTCGCGTCGGCGTTGTCGAAGAGGTAGAGCAGCTCCTCGTCGACGTAGCGGTAGTTCACGTTGAACGGCGCGCAGCGCGCCTTGTAGGCGCCGAGCATGCCTTCGAGGTACTCGTTGCCGTTGTAGAGGTAGAGCGCGACGTGATCCTGCCCGCTCTCCCAGTTCGAGAGCGCGGCGCGTTCGCGACGGCAGCCGAGGCCGTGCGCGCGCAGCACCGCGGCGAGGCGGCGCGTGCGGTCGGTCATCTGCGCCCACGTGATGCGGCGGTCGCCGAACACCAGGCACTCGCGGTCGGGGATCGCCTCGGCGACGGCTTCGTGGATCGCGGCGAGATTCAGCATCGAGCGGCCTCCTGCGAAGGAGGCGCAGCGTAGCGGAGCTAGGCGAAGGCGCGCGGCGCGAGGCGGCGCAGCGCGGCGAGCGCATCGAGCGTCGCTTCGACGCGCGCGTGCGCCGGGTCCGCCGGCGATCCGAAGCCGCCGTCGGGCTGCTGCGACGCGACGAGCGAGAGCGCGACCTCCTCCGCCGAGAGCCGCGCGCCGGGCAGCGCCTGCGCGTCGCAGGCGGCGAACACGCGCGCTGCGTCGAGCGGCGCGATCGTGCCGGTGCGAAAGCCGCGCTCGAGCTCGCGCCCGCACCACTGGAGTCCTGCGTCCGACAGCTCGTGATCGACGTTCGCGAAGAACTGCGCCCAGGCGGCGATCGCCGCGACGTCGCCGCCCTGCACGCGGTCCGGGCTCCACGCGCCCGCGAGCAGCGCGCCGGCCGCGCGCAGCACGGCCGGCCGCACGCAGGTCGTCCGCGCGAGCCGACCCGCGACGGTGGCGGCGACCGTCG
>QEVM01000091.1 GCA_003576805.1 Pseudomonadota bacterium
TCGAGCTCGGCGCGCTGCTGGCGCGCCGCGGCGACCGCCGCGGCGCGCGCGCGCGGCTCGAGGAGGGCGCCGGGCTCGCCGAGACGTTCGGCCTCTCGCACCTGCACGCGGCCGCCCGCGCGCTCGCGCAGCGCTAGCGCGGCGCATGCCGGACGCACTGCGCTTCCACTTCGACTACCTGAGCTCGAACGCGTATCTCGCCTGGGTGGCGCTCGGGCCGCTGGCCGCACGCTTCGGCCGCCGCGTCGAGCCGGTGCCGGTGGTGTTCGCGAAGCTGCTCGAGGAGTACGGACAGCTCGGTCCCGCCGAGGTGCCGCCGAAGATGCGCTGGATGGCGCGCAACAACTTGCGCAAGGCGGCGCTGCTCGGCATCGAGCTGCGGCCGCCCGCGTTCCATCCCTTCAACCCGCTGCTGGCGCTGCGCGTGTCGTCGCTCGCGCTGCCGGACGACGCGCGTGCGCGGCTCGTCACGGGCCTGTTCCGCGCGGTCTGGTCCGAGCAGCGCCACGCGGCGGATCCCGCCGTCGTGGCCGCGATCGCGGACGAGGCCGGGCTCGACGGCCGCGCGCTCGTCGCGGCCGCGCAGACGCCGGAGACGAAGCTGCAACTGCGCCGGCAGACGCAGGACGCGATCGCGCAGGGCGTGTTCGGCGTGCCGACCGTGATCGCCGACGGCGAGCTGTTCTTCGGCTACGACGACTTCCCGTACCTCGAGCGGCTGCTCGCCGGGCGCGATCCGCTCGACCGCGCCGGCGCGGAGCGCTGGATCGGGCCGCAGCGGCCGTCGGCGATGCGGCGCCCGCACCGCGAACGTCCGCCGCTGCGCCTCGCGCACGTGAACCTGCCCGCGCGCGATCCCGCCGCGCTCGCGCGCTGGTACGCCGCCACCTTCTCGCTCGAGGCGCGCGGCGCGTTCGTGGTCGGCCCCGGCACGCTGCTCGCGTTCGAGCCGGGCGATCCGCTCGCCGCGCACGCGAACCTGCACGTCGGCTTCGAGGTGCCGTCGCGCCAGGACGTCGCGATCTGGGCGCAGCGCCTCGGCACGCCGCTCGAGGAGCAGCCGCGCTACGCCGCGACGCGCACGCGCGATCCCGAGGGCAACGCGATCGAGATCTACTGGGAGCCGGACGGCCCGAGCGCGTAGAGCGCCAGGCGCTCGCTGCGCGCGACGAGCGGGAGATCGATGCGCCAGTCCGCCGGCGCCAGCACGTCGCGGAAGCCGTAGCGCGCGCCGAGCGCGCGCCATGCATCCGCCGTGCGCGCCTCCCACACGGGCCGCGCGATGCGCGGATCGACGGCGGTGAGCCGGCGTGCGGAGCGCGGCACCGCGAAGAAGTCTTTGCCGTACACGTCCGTCACGATGCGCGCGAGCAGCGGCCCGCCCGCCGGCGCGTACGGCAGCATGTCGATCGCGTTGGGATCGAGGAGCAGCGGCCGCCGCGTGCGGAGCTGCGCCATCGCGATCGGCGGCGCGACCGCGAGGAGACCCTCGCCGCGCGACGCGGCGGCGAACGCCGCGTCGCTGCGGAAGTCGTACATGCGCGCGGCGCGCACCGGCTGCTTCGCGAGGCCCGGAAGGACCGCCGCGGCGATGCCGAGCGCGACGCCGCTGGCGATCGCGAAGTCCCAGCGCGTCGCGCGCGGCGCCGCTGCGGGCGTGCGCAGCCAGAGCAGCACGGTCGCGAGCGCGACCGCGCCGAAGAGCGCCCACTCGAGCTGCGGCAGCCGCGGCGTCCAGGCCGTCAGCGCGCCGACCGCGTAGCAGGCCAGGCGCGCGACCGGCGCGTCCCAGCGCAGCGCGAGCGCGCCGATCAGCGACGGCACCAGCGCGAACATCGACACGTTCACGAGCCGCGACGGCATCAGCGCGAGGACGGCGTCGTGGATCGCGCCGGGCGCGCGGTCGGCGAGCACCGCGAAGCCCATGCCGAGCGCGGTGCAGGCGACGACGGCGCGCAGCAGCAGCGTCGGTCCGGGCGCCTGCGGGCCGCGCACGAGCAGCGCGCAGGTGAGCGCCGTGCTCGCGACGATCGCGGCGGCCTGCCACGCGCTCGGGACGAACGGGGCCCGGTGCGAGTCCCAGAACGCGAGGTACGCGTCGAAGACGCGCTCCACCTCCGCCGGATCCACCGCGGGCCCCGGCGTCTGCTGCGCGAGGTGCCAGGCGAGGCTCGCGCCCGCGAGCGCTGCCCCGAGCGCGCCGCCGCGCAGCAGCGCGGCGCGCGCGGCGCCGATCCGCCGCCAGTCGGAGGCGACACAGATCGCGGTCACGACCGCCGCCCACGCGCCGAGCGACGGGTGCACCGCGGGCGCGCAGCCGAGCAGGAAGCCGCCCCACGCGAAGCGTCCCGCGCCGAGCACGCCCCACGCGAGCACGATCCAAGCGAGGCCCAGCATGCCGTAGGTGTGCGGGTGTCCGGCGATCAGGATCGGATAGCCGAAGCCCCACGCCGCGGGGTTCAGCATCCAGAGCAGCGTCGCGGCGAACGCGGCTTGCGGCGCGCTCGCGCCGAGCGCCGCCGCGACCGCGCCGGCCGCGGCGAACGCGAGCGCGCCGGCGGCGCCCGAGAGCGCGAACGAGAGCGCGCGCTCCGGGACGCCGAGCGCCAGCAGCGCTGCGAGGAGCTGGTGCAGGACCGTCCAGAGCCGGCGCTGGTAGAGGCCGTACGGGTTGTCGTCCGGGTACGCGACGATCCCCGCCCAGAGCTGCGCCGGCTCGACCGCGACGTGCAGCGACGGAAAGCACAGGCCGACGACGAGTCCGAGCAGCGCGGCCGCGGCGATCGAGGCGGGCAGCGGGTCGCGCGTCCGGCGCGGCGGCGCCGGGCGCGCGGCGCGCTCAGTCATCGAATCCGATCGCGCTCTCGACGACGTAGCGCGGGCGGCCGAGCGCCTCGCGGTGGATGCGCGCGAGGTAGAGGCCGACGACGCCGATGCCCGCCATCAGCGTGCTCCACAGCAGCAGCGCGAACGCCACCGCCGCTGCAGCGCTCGAAGGCGGCGCGCCGAACAGCGCTGCGACGCCCATGCCGAGCAGCGCCACGAGCGAGAGCGCGCCGAACGCGGCCCCGAGCAGCAGGAACGCGACGAGCGGCGCGTGGGAGAACGACGTCATCGCGGCCGCGAAGGTCGTGATCGGGCCGAGGCTGCCGAGCAGCGGGAAGTGCGTGACGCCCGCGGCGCGCGGCTGGCGCTGGTACGGCACCGCGACCTGGCGGTAGCCCAGCCAGGTGACGAGCCCGCGCAGGTAGAGGTCCTGCTCGCCGAGCGCGAGCAGCTCGTTCACCACGCGGCGCGAGAGCAGCTTGAAGTCGCCGGCCTCGACGGGCAGGTCGATCGACGAGCTCTTCTGGATCAGCCGGTACGCGCCGCGCGTCACCGCCATCTTGAGCCGCGACTCGCCCTGGCGGTCGGTGCGCACCGTGTAGACGACGTCGGCGCCCTCGCGCCAGCGCGCCACCAGCGTCGGGATCAGCTCGGGCGGGTCCTGCAGGTCGGTGTCCATGTACACGACGGCGTCGCCCTTCGCGTAGCGCATGCCGGCGACCACGCAGGGCGCCACGCCGAAGCGGCGCGACATGTTCACGATCTTGATGCGCGGATCGCCCGCGCGGTGGCGCTGGAGCAGCGCGAGCGAGCCGTCGGTCGAGGCGTCGTTGACGAAGATCAGCTCGTGCTCGACGCCGGCGTCGCCGAGGGACTTGGTGAGGCGCTCGATCAGCTCGGGGATCACCTCGGCCTCGTTGCGGAACGAGAGCACGACGGAGACGAGCGAGAGACTCACGCGGCGAAGCGCCGTTCGAGCCGCAGCGCGGTCATCGACTCGATCTCCCGGAGCGTCGCCTCGCCGAAGGTCGCGATGATCATCTGCTTGTAGCGCGGGCTCTGGAAGTAGCTCTGGAAGGCGTCGTCGCGGAAGCGCAGCACCTCTCCGGCGGAGAGGTGGCGGGTCGGGAGCGGCAGCGTGTCGACGCTGTGCTGCGAGTAGCCGCCCCAGCTCTCGGGCAGCGGCCAGCGTTCGGCGACCGCGCGCTCGTACAGCGACGAGCCGGGATACGCCATCGCGCAGTAGAAGTTGGCGAACTCGCAGTTCAGCTCGAGCGCCATGTCGAGCGTCTTCTGCATGGTCTCGAAGTCGTCCTCGGGCAGCCCGAAGATGTAGTTGCCGATCACGCGGATGCCGGCCGCGCGCGAGCGCTCGAGCGTCTTCCAGACCAGCTCGTCGCCGAAGCCCTTGTCCACGTCGTCGCGGACCTTCTCGCTCGCCGCCTCGATGCCGAAGGCGAGCCAGTTGACGCCCGCGCGCAGCAGCTTCTCGATCATGCCGTCGCGCACGGTGTCGACGCGCGCGTAGGCCCAGATGTTGAGCGGCAGCCGGCGCTCGACGATGCCGTCGCAGAGCGCGTTCACGTGGCGCGCGTTCAGCACGAAGAGCTCGTCGGCGAACTTGACGTGCCGCACGCCGTACTTCTCGACCAGCATCGTCAGGTCGTCGAGCACGCGCGCCGGGCTCCAGAAGCGGTAGCTGTTGACGCTCGGCTTGTAGCCGGCCGCCGCCTCGCCGCTCTTGAAGGGCGCCTGGATGCAGCAGAACGAGCACTTGTACGGGCAGCCGAGCGTGGTGTAGAGCGACACGTACGGGGTGCGCGTCGGCTCGCCGAAGCAGTGCCAGTTGTGCGCGCGGTAGCGCTCCATCGGCAGCAGGTCCCAGGCGATGCCGGGCATCTCGGCGTCGAGGTCCTGCACGAGCGGCGCGGGCGCGGTGCAGCGCGCGAGCGGCCCCTCGCGCAGCCACAGGCTCCGCACCTTGCCGTAGTCGGGCGAGCCGGTGGCGATCGCGTCGAGCAGGTCGCAGAGCGTGTAGAGGCCCTCGCCGTCCGCCACGAAGTCGCAGCGCTCCTCGGCGAGCGTGCGCTGCGGCAGCGAGGCGACGTGGCCCCCGACCATGATCACCGGCAGCTCGGGCGCGGCGTCCTTCAGCGCGTCCACGACCGCGCTCGCGGCGGGCATCACCTGCGTCGAGGCCGACGGCTGGTGCCCGTAGACCGGCACCGCGACGAGGCGCGGCCGCATCTCGACGGCGCGCGCGGCGGCCTCTTCGGGCGAGAGCCCTTCGGCGTTCGCGTCCACGATCGCGACGCGGTGGCCCTTGCCGCGCACGAAGCTCGCGATCAGGCCCGCCCACACCGGCGGCTCGACGGCGGTCAGCTCGCTCGCGAGCGACTGGTAGATCCGCGCGCGCCCGCCCGGGTTCACCAGCACCAGATCGATCGTTCCGAACCCGGATCCCGGCATCAGTCCCCGCTCGAAAGGCCGTTCAACATATCGCACAGCCAGCGGATCCGATCCGGCTCGAGATCGGGGTAGTTGCCGATGTAGAACCCGAAGAAGTGGATGTGGTCGACCCGCGGAAAGCGCGCGAGATCGGCGCGATCCACGAGGTCTTGCAGATACGGCTGGCGGAGCTGGTTGCCGCCGCCCGAGGTGCCGCGGCGGAACTCGACGCCGTGCTCGCGGAGCGCCGCGACGACGCGGCTCAGCAGCCGCTCGTCGGGCTTCCTCAGCACCAGCGTGAAGGCGTAGTTGCAGCTCCCCTCGACGTGGAACTCGGTGAAGTACTTGGCCGGGTCGAGCAGCTTCAGGAACAGCGCCAGGTTCTCGCGGCGCCTCGCGTTGTTGGCGTCGAGGCGGCGGAGCTGCGAGCGCCCGATCACCGCGTTGATCTCGGTCGAGCGCACGTTGAAGCCGGGCAGCGCGAAGATGAAGTCGGGCGTGAGGTCGGGGTGCGCGTCGCTCCAGCGGCGCCGCTCGGCGTCGGCGCCGATCTCGCGCGTCATGCCGTGCGAGCGGAGCATGCGCAGCACGCCGAAGAGCTCCGCGTCGTCGGTGCAGACCATGCCGCCCTCGATCGTGCTCATGTGGTGCGCGTAGTAGAAGGAGAAGTTCGACGCCCAGCCGAAGGTGCCGAGCTTGCGGCCCGCGTGCGTGGCGCCGTGCGACTCGCACACGTCCTCGACGAGCGGGATGCGGCGCTCGCGCAGCGCGTCGAGCAGGCGGTCGCTGAGCGCGTCGTAGCCGAGCACGTGCGTCAGGAACACGGCGCGCGTGCGCGGCGAGAGCTTCGCGATCACCTCGTCCGCGTCCATGCCGAGCGTGCGCGGGTCGATGTCGACGAAGACCGGCACGAGCCCCGCGTGCAGCACCGACGCGACGTCGGACACCCACGTCAGCGTCGGCACGATCACCTCGCCCGGGCCGAAGCGGTGGCGCAGCGCCGCCATCGTGATCAGGTTGGCCGACGCGCCCGAGTTCACGAACACGCTGTGCCGCACGCCGAGCCAGGCCGACCACTCGCGCTCGAACGCCTCGACCTGCTTCGACTGCGTGAGGATCGGCGCCTCGCTCGCGGACAGGAAGCGGATCACCGCGGCGAGGTCGTCGCGCGTGATGTTGTTGCTCATCAGCGGCCACGCGGCGCCCATCAGAACGGGCCCCGGAACTCGATCTCGACCGCGTCGGCGCGCTCGGCGGGGAGCCAGCCCGTGGCGCGCCCCTCGACGAGGTCGCGCGCGGCGGCCGCGATGGTGCGCGCGCTCGGGTAGAAGAGCGCCTCGAGGCCGGGCGTCGGCGGGCAGGTGGTGTTCGCGAAGCCGAGCCGCCGCACGCGCACGTCGCGCTGGCCCTGCAGCTTCTCCAGCACGGCCGACGCGATCTCGGCGCTCGCGCCGCAGGTGGTCCAGCCGTTGTCCACGACCACGAGCCGGCCCGTCTTCGCGACCGACGCGGCGATGCCGTCGACGTCGAGCGGCGCGAGCCAGATCGGGTCGATCACCTCGGCCGCGACGCCGACGTCCGCGAGGTGTCGCTGCGCGCGCAGGCACTCGGCGAGCGCGTGCGAGATGCCCACCAGCGTCACGTCGCCGCCCTGCGCCAGCACGCGCGCGCGGCCGGGCCGGACCTCGTAGGGCGCCTCGGGCAGCGGCCCGCGGTGCGGATAGAGCAGGCGGTGCTCGACCATCATCACCGGGTTGTCGTCGCGGATCGCCGCGATCATGCAGCCCTTGGCGTCGTGCGGGTTGGTCGGCGCCGCCACCTTCAGCCCGGGCACGTGCATGAAGTACGAGTAGAGGCCCTGCGAGTGCTGGGCGCCCTGCCCCCAGCTCTTGCCGATCATCGAGCGCACGACGATCGGCACGGACACGCTGCCGCCGTACATGTAGGAGCTCTTGGCCGCGATGTTCACGAGCTGGTTCATCGCGAGCAGCAGGAAGTCCATGCGGATGTGGACGTGCACCGGGCGCAGGCCGGCCAGCGCCATCCCGATCGCGACGCCGGTCATCGCGTCCTCGGCGAGCGGCGTGCCGAACACGCGCCCCTGTCCGAACTTCTCCACGAGCCCGCGCGTGGTGCCCTGGATCGCCTTCGGGTCGTCGACGTCGAGGCCGAAGCACACGACCGACGGATCGCGCTCCATCTCCTGGAGCACCGCCTCGCGCAGGCCGTCGACGTAGCTGCCGTCGCGCTCGCTCACGGCGCCTCCCGGAACACGTCCGTCCACAGCTCGGCGTCGTCGGGAAACGGGCTCTTCTCCGCGAACGCGAAGGCGTCGGCGATCTCCGCCTCGACCGCCTCCTCGATGCGCGCGCGCTCGTCCGGCGGGAGCTGCGCCGCGACCTTCGCGACCTGGTCGCCGTGGATCCACGGCTCGGCCTCGCTGCGCTCGCGGTAGCCGAGCGCGTAGTCCTCGCCCGGGCCCACGTGCTCCTTCCAGCGGTACGTCATGCACTCGAGGAAGAAGGGGCCGGCGTCGCCGCCGCGCATCGCGTCGGCGGCGGCGCGCGCCCGGGCGGCGATCGCGAACGGATCGGCGTCCTCGATGCGCTCCGACGGAATGCCGAGCGCCGCGGCGCGCGCGCAGATCTCGGGCAGGTGCTGGCGCAGCCGCTGGTGGGTGTGGATCGCGTAGCGGTTGTTCTCGCAGGCGAACAGCACGGGCAGGCGCTTCAACGCCGCGAAGTTCAGGCTCTCGTAGAAGACGCCCTCGTCGGTGGCGCCGTCGCCGAAGACGCACAGCACGACGCGCGGCTCGCGCCGCAGCTTGACGGCGTAG
The DNA here is from genome assembly GCA_003576805.1 of Pseudomonadota bacterium. Taxonomy (GTDB): domain Bacteria; phylum Myxococcota_A; class UBA9160; order UBA9160; family PR03; genus PR03. Next base: position 8,111 of record QEVM01000091.1, read on the forward strand.
GCGTAGCCGACCGCGTGCGGGATCGTGGTGCCGACCACCGCCGACGCGCCGAACATGCCGGCCGCGACGTCCACCAGGTGCATCGAGCCGCCCTTGCCCTTCGCGCAGCCCGTCGCCTTGCCGTAGAGCTCCGCGATCATCGCGCGCAGGTTCCCGCCCTTGGCCAGGTAGAGCGCGTGGCTGCGGTAGGTGCCGAAGGCGGCGTCCTCGGGCCGCAGCGCCTCGCACAGCCCGACCGACACCGATTCCTGTCCGATCGAGAGGTGCACCGGGCTCTTGATGACGTCGGTCGGATAGACGCGCGCCACCTCCTCCTCGACGCGGCGGATGCGGTAGAGCTGGCGGTAGATGCGGGCGGCCTCGCTCACGCGCGCAGCGCCTCCTGCGCGAGGAAGTCGCGGTAGGTCGCGGTGAGCGCGTCGTCGAGCGTCGTGCGCGGGCGCCAGCCGAGCGCGGCGAGCGCCGCGCCGTCGAGCGTCTTGCGCGGCGCGCCGTCGGGGCGGCTCGCGTCGAAGACGAGGCGGCCCGGATAGCCGACGACCTTCTGGATGCGCTCGGCGACCTCGCCGATCGACACGTCCGAGCCGCCCGAGACGTTGATCGGCGCCGCCGCGTCCTCGTAGCGCTCCATCACGAAGACGAGCGCGTCGGCGAGGTCGTCCACGAACAGGAAGTCGCGGCGCGCGCGGCCGGTGCCCCAGACCACGACCTCCGCGTCGCCCGCGAGCTTGGCGTCGTGCATGCGGCGCAGCAGCGCGCCGACCACGTGCGCGTCCTCGGAGCGCGTGTCGTCGCCGGGTCCGAACGGGTTGGCGGGGATCGCGGTCACGAAGCGCGCGCCGTGCTCCTGCGCGAACGCGCGGCAGAGCACGAGCCCGGCCCACTTCGCCATCGCGTAGGCCTCGCTGGTCGGCTCGACCGGCGACGCGCCGAGCTGCGACGGCCGCATCGGCTGCTCGCACTCGCGCGGATAGATGCAGGCCGCGGCGAGGTAGACCAGCTTCTTCGCGCCGTGGCGCTGCGCGGCGGGCAGCACCGCGGTCTCGATGCGCAGGTTGTCGAGCATCAGCGAGGCGGGCTCGCGCTGGTTGCGCACGATGCCGCCCGAGAGCCCGCCGAGCAGGAACACGTAGTCGGGCTTCTCGGTCGCGAAGAACTCGTCCATCTCGACCGCGTCGCGCAGGTCGGGCATCTCGTCGCCGAAGCCCACGATCTTCTCGTGGCCCGCGGCCGCGAGCCGCCGCACGAGCGCCGCGCCGACGAAGCGCTCGCTGCCCGCGACGAAGATGCGCGCGTCCCGCTCCACCCGCGCTACGACCCGAGTCCGCCGCGGTCGCGGAAGACGTGCTTCCTGCCGTTCGCGCGCGCCTGCTCCTCGGCGAGGTACTCGGTCTCCGGGTCGTAGAAGATGATCTGCGAGCCGGCCGACTCGAAGCGGAACGGCACGTGGATCAGGCCGTCGAGCTTCGCCTTCACCGCGGCGTGGTCGTCCGGGCGCGCGAACAGCAGCAGGAAGCCGCCGCCGCCCGCGCCGAGCAGCTTGCCGCCGAGCGCGCCGGCGCCGCGCGCAGCTTCGTAGAGCCCGTCGAGCTCGCTCGTGGACACCTGGTCGGAGAGCGCGCGCTTGGCGAGCCACGCCTCGTGCAGCAGGTCGCCGAAGCCGCCGAGGTCGCGCGGGCCGCCGAGCAGCGCGAGCGCCTCGTCCACCAGGTCCTTCATGATGCGCAGGTGGCGCTTGCGCGAGTCGAGGTCCTCGACGTAGCTCTTGGCGACGTCCGACGACGTGCGCTTCACGCCCGTGAAGAAGAGCAGCAGGTTCGCCTCGAGCTCGTGCATGCGCGCCGGCGCGATCGTCACCGGCCGCACCGAGATCTCGCCGCTCGGCTCGAACAGCACCTGGTTGAAGCCGCCGTGCGCGGCGGTCACCTGGTCCTGCGAGCCGACCGTCTCGTGCAGGATCTCCTGCTCGATCGCGATCGCCTCGCTCGCGAGCTGCGCCTTGCTCGGCATGCGCCCGAGCAGCGCGTAGAGCGCGTGCAGCAGGCCGACGCAGAACGACGACGACGAGCCGATCCCGCTGCGCGCGGGCAGGTCGCCGTCGTGGTGGATCTCGACGCCGCGCTCGAAGCGCAGGAAGCGCAGGATCTCGCGGACGGCCGGGTGCGAGACCTCGTCGATGTCGTGGCAGTTCTCGATCTTCGAGTAGACGACGCGGATGCGGTGCTCGAAGAACGGCGGCAGGAAGCGCGCGGTCAGGTAGCAGTACTTGTCGATCGACGTCGCGAGGACGGCGCCGCCGTGCTGGCGGTACCAGGCCGGGTAGTCGGTTCCGCCGCCGAAGAAGGAGATCCGGTAGGGCGTGCGGCTGATGATCACTCGGTCTGCCCCTGCGCGGCTCCCCCGGCTCCACCGGGTCCGCGAGAATACGGCCGTGGGGTCGGCGGGGCAATGGAGCGCCGCGAGCGGCAGACGACACGCAGCGAGGGGCTTTCCATGTCGCGCCGGAGCGCTCAGACTGCCCGCCGATGAAGCTCCGCAAAATTCTCGGCGGCAAGTCGCGGCGCAAGGCGCAGAAGGCGTCGAAGGCCGAGGAGCCCGCGCTGCTGCGCGAGCACCGCCGCGAGATCGCGTCCGACGCGTACGTCGACTGGGTCGTGCGCATGATCGGCGGCTGGCTCGAGCCCGGGCACGGCAACCTCGCCTCGTTCCTGTACGGCGCGAAGCAGCTGCCCGCGACGGGCGCGGTCGTCGAGATCGGATCGTTCCTCGGCGCGAGCACCAACATCCTCTCCTACCTGCTGGCGCGTCACGCCGGCGGCCGCCCGCTCTTCAACTGCGATCCCTGGTGCTTCGAGGGCACCGAGGAGCCGATCGGCGGCTACTTCGACGCCGCGCGGCCCGAGTGGCGCGCGTACGCCAAGGACCTCTTCGTGCGCAACGCGCGCACGTTCTCGGCGCCGAACCTGCCGCACAGCTTCGAGATGGACTCGAACGAGTTCTTCGCGCTGTGGAAGGCGGGCGCCGAGCGCAGCGACCTGTTCGGGCGCAGCGTGCGGCTCGGCGGCCCGATCGCGTTCGCCTACGTGGACGGCAACCACACCTACGAGCAGGCGCGCACCGACGTCGACAACGTGCTCGCGCACCTCGTGCCCGGCGGCATCTTGCTGCTCGACGACTCCGCCGACGACTCGCCCTTCGGCTGCAAGCGCGTCGTGCCCGAGCTGGTCGCGAGCGGCTTCGCGGTCGTCTGGGCCAACCCCAACTACCTGCTGCGCGCGCCGGGCGCGACGCGGTGACGGCGCCCGTCCTCTCGATCACCACCGGCACGCGCAACCGGCCCGACTCGATCGAGCGCTTCGCGCGCTCGGTGCTGAAGCAGACGACGGTGCCGTTCGAGCTGCTCGTCGCCGACGCCTCCGACCGCGTGCCGCCCTGGTCGAGCGGCGATCCGCGCGTGCGCGTGTACCGCGAGGATCCGCCGGTCGGCCCCGTGCGCGGCTCGAACGCGCTCTTCCGCCACGCGCGCGGCGAGTGGGTGTGCTTCCTCAACGACGACCTCGAGGTGACGCCGGGCTGGGGCGAGGCCGTGCTCGCTTCGATCGAGCGCTGCCGGCGCGCCGATCTTTTCTGCATCCCGGTGCTGGAGCGCGGCGACGAGGTGCCGCGCATCCTGCTCTACCACGGGCTGCCGTACGCGTGCATGGGCGTCGTGCGGCGCAGCGCGGGCGACGCGCTCGGCTGGTACGACGAGGGCTACCGCTTCTACGCGACCGACCCCGACCTCGCGCTGCGCATGATCGCGGACGGCCGCTGGATCGCGCCGGTGCGCGGCGCCTGCGTCGTGCACGACCGCGTCGCCGACGCGGAGCGCGCGAGCCACGCGGACGCGCTCGAGTGCGACAACGCGCGCCTGCACGCGCGCTGGTCGCCGCGCTTTCCCGCGCTGTACCGGCGCTACCGCCGCACCAGCTACCGCTGGTTCCGCGAGCTGCGCGTCAGCTTCAGCGAAGTCTGGAACACCGACGCGCTCGAAGTGCCGCTCGACGAGACGCAGTGGAAGCAGCGCAAGCAGCGCACGCGCCGGCACCGGGTGGACGCCCCGGGCTGGTGGTGGCCCTGGGCTTAGCCCGCGAAGAAGCGCGCGGCTTCGGCGTACGACGCCGGCGTTCCGATGTCGATGAAGCGGCCGCGCGTGCGGTGCGCGAAGAGGCCCGAGCCGATCCAGCCGGGCATCACGTCGCGCTCGAGCGAGAGCGCGCGGCCCGGCTCGATCGCGGCGAGGCGCGCGCGCGCGAGCAGATAGATGCCGGCGTTGATCCAGCCCGCGCCGGCGCCCGCCTGCTTCTCGGCGAAGCGCACGACGCGGTCGTCGGCGGCGAGCTCGACGCGGCCGTAGCGCGACGCGTCCGCCACCTCGACGACGACGAGCGTCGCGTCGGCGCCGCGGGCGCGATGGCGCGTCCACGCCGCGGCGAGATCGACCTCGCAGTAGCTGTCGCCGTTCATCACCAGGACGTCGGGCGCGTCGAGGAGCGGCAGCGCGTTCGCGAGCGCGCCCGCGGTGCCGAGCGGCGCCGGCTCGCGCGCGTAGCGCAGTCGCAGCGGTCCGTACGCGGCGCCGAGCGCCGCCTCGACCTCGTCCGCGCGGAAGCCGACGCACAGCACGACGTCGCGGAAGCCGGCCGCCGCGAGCTGGTCGAGCAGGCGCGCGAGGAACGGGCGCCCTTCGATCTCCGCCACCACCTTCGCGCGCTCGCCGATCGCCGGCCGCAGCCGCGTACCGAGCCCGCCCGCCAGGATCGCGACGGGGATGCGGCCCAGCGCGAGCGTCACGCGTTGCGGAACGCGCCGAGCGGCAGCATGCGGTAGGCGCGCAGCAGCTCGGCGATGCCGTCCTCGAGCGAGCGGCGCGCCTCGAAGCCCGCCTCGCGCAGCCGCTGGTTCGACACGATGTAGTTGCGCTTGTCGGGATCCGTGCCGATCTCCGAGAACACCACGTGGAAGCCGGGCGCCTGCTTCTGCACCAGCAGCGCCAGCTCCTCCTTCGACACGTTCGCGGTGTCGAGCCCGGCGTTGTAGGCGCGGCCCGCCATCTTCGCGCCGTTCGCGAGGCAGTGGAGGAAGCAGTCGGCGACGTCGCGCACGTGGATGAAGTTGCGCCTGAAGTGCTTCTCGAAGATCACGAGGTAGCGGTCGGTCACCGCCGCGTGCACGAAGTGGTTCACGAGCAGGTCGAGGCGCATGCGCGGCGACGTGCCAAACACCGTCGCGAGGCGCAGCGTGATCGCGTGCGGCGCGTCGAGCACGGCCTTCTCCGCGTCCACCTTGGTGCGGCCGTAGAGCGAGATCGGCTCGAGCGGCGTCTCCTCGGTGCAGTGCAGCTCGCCCGACTGCGTGCCGTAGCCGCTGTTGGTCGTGGGATAGACCACGAGCTGCGACGGGCTGCGCAGCCGCAGCAGCGTGCGCACCGCGTCCAGGTTGGTGGAGGTCGCGAGCCACGGGTCGCGATCGCAGGCGGGCGCGCCGACGACGGCCGCGAGCGGGATGATGGCGTCGGCGTCCGCGACGAGCCGGCCGAGCGCCGCCTCGTCGCGCGCGTCGCCGCGCACGAACTCGAAGCCGGGATTCGCGCACAGGTGCAGCAGCGAGGGAACGCCGTGGTGGAGCGCGTCGAGCACCGTCACCGCGTGTCCCGCGTCGAGCAGGTGCTCGCACAGCACGCTTCCGAGATAGCCCGCGCCGCCGGTGACCAGGACTCGCAACTTCCGCCCTCCTCCGAGCGGCCCTACTTAGCACGCGGCGCGCGGCGCATCCGCGTTGACCGGGTGCGCCGCCGCGGGGAAGATCCCGGCTTGGAGGCCGCCCATGCTGACGCTCTACCACGCGCCCCGCTCGCGCTCGTCGCGCATCGTCTGGCTGCTCGAGGAGATCGGCGCGCCGTACCAGATCGAGACCGTGTCGATCCGCCGCGGCGACGGCTCCGGCGCGCGCGACCCGCGCAATCCGCACCCGGACGGCAAGGTGCCCGCGCTCGTCCACGACGGCCGGCTCGTGACCGAGTCCGCCGCGATCTGCCTCCACCTCTCCGACGCGTTCCCCGCCGCGAAGCTCGGCCCGCCGATCGGCGACCCGCAGCGCGGCGACTACCTCGGGTGGCTCTTCTGGTACGCGGGCGTCGTCGAGCCGGTCGTGGTGTCGCACTGGAAAGGCGCGACGAAGACCGATCCCGCCGAGGCGACGGCGTACGAGCAGATGTGCGCGCGCCTGCGCGGCGCGCTCGAGCGCGGCCCGTATCTGCTCGGCGACGCGTTCTCGACCGCCGACGTGCTCGTCGCGAGCGTCTTCCAGTGGGGCCGGCAGCTGATGCCCGCGGGCGCGCTCTTCGACGACTACGTCGCGCGGCTCGCGGCGCGGCCCGCGTTCCAGCGCGCCGCGGCGGAGGACGGCGAGCCCGGCTGAACCGAAGGGGTCGGCCGCGCGTCGTACGCGACGAGGGCCGACCGCCCGGACTTCGGTCCCCGTCATCCGAGTGTCAGGGTGACGCGGTTGCATCCGCGCGCGAAAACGCCGTCGCCGAGGTGGAACATGCGCTCCCGCTCGCTGGTCTCGCTGCTCGCCGTCGTGTCGGCGGCGCTGCTCTCGAACGCCGCGGCGGTGCGCGCCGCCGACGACGGCCCGTCCGCGGAGCGGACCCCGCCGCGCCTCTCGCACACCGAGGGACGCGTGTCCTTCTGGCGCGACGGCGCCGAGGACTGGGCGCCCGCGCGCGTCAACACGCCGCTCGCGCCCGGCGACCAGCTCTACACCGACGGCCGTTCGAACCTCGAGATCCAGATCGGCCCGCGCAACTTCGTGCGCGCCGGCTCGGACACGCAGCTCGCGCTCGACAGCGACGAGCCCGACTACCTCCAGCTGCGCGTGACCGACGGCGACGCGTCGGTCGACCTGCGCGCGCTCCGCGCCGGCGACGTGATCGAGGTCGACACGCCGCACGGCGCCTTCACCATCGAGCGCAGCGGCTACTACCGCGTCGAGGTCGGCGACGACTCGACGCGCTTCACGACCCGCCGCGGCGGGGGCGCGACGGTGACGCCGGAGCGCGGCGCGCCCAAGTTCATCGCGTCGAACGAGGAGGTGATCGTCCGCGGCGACGACGTCGAGAGCTACGCCGCCTCCGATCCCGACGCGTGGGACCGCTGGAACTACGAGCGCGGCGACCGCCTGCTCGACGCGGTGAGCTACCGCCACGTGCCCGACGACGTGTACGGCATCGACGATCTCGACCACCACGGCCGCTGGCGCTCGGTGCCGAGCTACGGATCGGTGTGGTTCCCGTCGCGCGTGGCCGTCGGCTGGGCTCCCTACACGACGGGGCGTTGGCTCCACGACCCGTACTACGGCTGGACGTGGGTGGACGACGCGCCGTGGGGCTGGGCGCCCTTCCACTACGGTCGCTGGGTGTTCGTCGACGGCTTCTGGGGCTGGGCGCCCGGTCCGATCGTCGCGCGGCCGGTCTACGCGCCCGCGCTGGTCGCGTTCTTCTCGAGCGGCGGCGTGTCGGTCGGCGTGAGCATCGGCGGCCCGTCCCTGCTCGGCTGGGTCGCGCTCGGCTGGGGCGAGCCCTGCCATCCGTGGTGGGGCGGCCGCCGCCACGTCGGGCGCCCGCATTGGCTCGGCTGGGGCGGCCCGCGCGTCACGATCCAGCGCACGACGGTGATCAACGTCTACCGGAACGTGAACGTCCGGAACGCCGTCGTGATGGCCCCCTACGAGACGTTCGCGCGCGGGCCCGTGCAGCACGCGCGCCTCCACGACGGCGACTGGAAGCACCTGCGCGGCGTCGGCGGCGCGCTGCCGGTGAAGGCCGATCCCGTGCGCGTCGTCGGCGGACCGGACCGCGGCGCGCGCCCGCCCGAGCACGTACGCGAGCGACGCGTCGTCGCGACGCGCGCGCCACAGCGCGAGCGCGAGCGCGAATCCGGCGGCTGGTTCAACGGCGGCCGCGACCGCAGCCGCGATGGCGTCGCCTCCGCGCCCGAGCCGAAGCTCGTGCCCGCTCCGAAGCCGGCGCGCGAGCGCGGCGCGCTCGAGCGGCCGCGCAGCGGCGCGCAGGCGGGCGGCGAACGATCCGTCCCGCCGCCGCCTCCCCGCTACGACGAATCGAATGGACGAGGCGGCCCCGCACGAGAGCGGGCACGCGACCCGAAGCGCGAGCGCGACGCCGTGCAGGCTTCTCCCGCGAACGGCAAGCAGGACCGTGCGACGCAAGAGCGTGTCGGCGGCGCGCGCGAGCGGCGCGCCGTCGAGGCGCCGAGCCGCGCGCGTTCGTCCGAGCGGTCGCCGGAGCCGGCGGCGCGCTCGCAGCGCTCCGGTGCGCCGCAGCGCACCGAGCGGCCGAGCCAGTCGGGTGCGGCCAGTCGCAGCGAGCGGGCCGCGCGTGAGCTGCCCGGCCAGCCGGCCGACCGCGTCTACGGCGGGCAGGGCGGGCGCTCGCGCTCGAACGACCGCAGCGCCGCGCCGACCGCGCGCCCGCAGACGCAGCAGCGCTCGGCGCCGCAGCAGCGCGGCCCGCAGCCGCAGGCGCAATCCAGCGGCGGCTCGAAGAAGGCGCGGCAACCGGAGAGCGGGCCGCCGAGCGACGCGACGTCGCGCGGTCGCGGGCGGAGCGGCCGCTAGCGTCGGCCCGACGCGACGCAGCTCGCTACGCGCTCGTCCTCGCGACGCGCAGCGGCTTCGTCTCCGCCTGCTTTTTCCAGCGCGCGGGCCCGGACAGGTCCTTGCGGTGCTCGGGCTCGAGGCTGGGCGGGTCCTGCGCGGGATCGGCGAAGACGCGCAGGATCTCGTACTTCGTGCTGCGTTCGGCGGGCGTGCGGCCCATCTCGCGGATCAATCGGCGGATCTCCTCCGCCGGCAGGTTCTCGCCGTGGTCCGCGCCCGACTCACGCGAGATCGACTCCTCCATCAGCGTGCCGCCGAAGTCGTTCGCGCCAGACAGCAGCGCCATCTGCGCGAGCTTCGTCCCCATCTTCACCCAGCTCATCTGCACGTTCGGGATCCACGGCCGCAAGAAGAGGCGCGACACCGCCACGAGCCGC
>QEVM01000092.1 GCA_003576805.1 Pseudomonadota bacterium
GCAGCGTCGCGCGCGCGGTCGCGGCGAAGCCGGCCGGCGCGATCGGCGTCGCCGTGATCGGCGCGGGCGGCTTCGCGGCCGACACGCTGCTGCCCGCGCTGCAGGCGGCGGGCGAGTTCGCCGTGCGCGCGGTGGTGACGCAGCGCAGCGCCTCCGCGGCGAAGGTCGCGCAGGAGTTCGGCGCGGCGCTCGCGTCCACCGATCCCGAGGCGGCGATCGCCGACCCGAGCGTCGACGCGGTGGTCGTCGCGACGCGCCACGACTCGCACGCGCGCCTCGCGCTGGCCGCGCTCGAGGCCGGCAAGCACGTCTTCGTCGAGAAGCCGATGGCGATCCGCCGCGACGAGCTCGAAGCGCTGCGCGCGCGCGCGCTGGCGTCGGACCGCGTCTTCACGGTCGGCTACAACCGCCGCTACGCGCCGCTCTCGCTCGCCGTCCGCGACGCGCTCGCGCAGACGCGCGGCCCGCGCGCCGTCGTCTACCGCGTGAACGCGGGCGCGGTGCCGGCGGGCCACTGGACGCTCGATCCGAACGTCGGCGGCGGGCGCATCGTCGGCGAGCTGTGCCACATGCTCGACCTGCTGGCGTTCTGGCTCGGCCCCGAGGTGGTCGAGTGGAGCGCGGCGGGCGCGCCCTCCGGCGCGCCGACCGTGCAGGACGTCGCGGTGTCGCTGCGCCTGCGCGACCCCGCCGGCGCCGAGCACGTGGCGTCGCTCTCGTATCTCTCGGTCGGCGCCAAGGCGCTCGCCAAGGAGTGGATCGAGGTGCACGCGGGCGGCGGCTCGCTGCGGCTCGAGGAGTTCACGAAGCTCGAAGCGCACGGCCTCGGCCGAGCGCAGGAGCTGCGCCGCGCGGACAAGGGCCACGCGGCCGAGATCGCCGCCTTCCGCGACGCGATCCGCGGCCGCCCGAGCCCGCTGCTCGGCGTCGAGGCCGCCTACGCGGCGACCGACCTCGCGCTGCGCATCGACGAGGCGGTGACGCGCGCCGGTGCGCCGCGATGAACGCCGCCGCGTCGCCGTCGCGCGCGACGCGCGCGCTGTTCGCGCTCGTCGTGCTGGTCGTCACGCTGGCGGCGGCGGAGGGCGTCGGCCGCGTCGGCTACGCGCTGCTCGATCGCGCGCGCGAAGGCCGGCTGCCGTCCAAGGTGTTCCTGAAGCCGTACGAGATGCCCGACCCGGAGCGCCCGGGCAACTGGGTGCTGCGCCCCGACCTCGCGATGACGCTCGCCGAGGCGCGCGAGCTGATGCGCAAGGAAGGCTTCGTGCTCTCGCAGCAGGCGCTCGAGCGCGGCGCCAAGACGCTCGGCGTGCCGGACGGCGAGGTGATCTTCCGCACCAACGCGCAGGGCTACAAGGGACCGGCGCTCGACCGCTCCGGTCGCCGGCCGCGCGTCCTCGCAATCGGCGACTCGTGCACCTTCGGCACGCTCTTCGACCACTTCACCTGGCCGCGCTCCGCCGAGCGCGAGCTCGCGCGGCTCGGCGCGCGCGCCGAGGTCGTGAACGCGGGCGTCAACGGCTACTCGCCCCGCAACGCGCTGGCGCGCCTCGACGAGTTCCGCGCGCTCGGGCCGCGCGTGGCGGTCGTCTACATCGGCTGGAACGCGCTGTTCGGCGACTCGCGCGCGGTCGAGGGCCACATGTTCGCGTTGCAGCGCGCGGCGCGAACGGTGCGCTCGCTGCTCTGGATGCGCGGCAAGACGCCGCAGGAGATCGCGCTCGCCTCCTACCACCGGCCGAAGCATCCCGACCCGGACGCGCCCGAGATCGCGCGCCTCGCGGACTACCGGCCGGCGTTCCTCTCCGAGGTGGAGGCGCTCGCGCGCGGGCTCGGCGAAGCCGGGACGCAGGTGTTCCTCGCGACGCTGCCCGGCCTCTACGTGCGCGACGTCGTGCCGACGCCGCGCGCGCTCGAGTTCGGCCATCTGCCGCAGTTCACCGAGAACCCGTACGTGGTGGCGGCGATGGCGGAAGGCGCCAACGCGGGCCTGCGCGAGCTGGCGCAGCGGCTCGGCGTCGGGCTCGTCGACCTCGACGCCTGGAGCCGCGAGGCGCTCGTGCCGCGCGACGCCTTCTTCATCGACTCGGTGCACCTCACCGAGCAGGGACAGGAACGCATCGGCGTGCAGATCGCGCGCGCGGTCGCGCCGCACCTCGCCGGCGCGGACGGCGCGCAAGCAGCCGGCGCGCCGAGATCCGCGCACGAGCGCACCCCCTAGCGCGGAAGGAGTCGGACGATGTGCGGCATCACGGGCGCGTTCGGCTACGGCCGCAGCGGCCCCGGCATCGACGAAGCCACGCTGTGGCGCATGACCGACGCGATGGCGCATCGCGGGCCCGACGGGCGCGCGATCCACCTCGACCCGGAGCGCCGCCTCGGGCTCGGCCACCGCCGGCTCTCGATCATCGACCTCGCCGCCGGCCACCAGCCGATGGCCAACGACGACGGCTCGCTGTGGATCGTCTTCAACGGCGAGATCTACAACCACGTCGCGATCCGCGAGCGGCTCGAGGCCAAGGGCGTGCGCTTCACGACGCGCTGCGACACCGAGGCGATCCTGCGCCTGTACGAGGAGCGCGGCGAGGACTGCGTGCACGAGCTGCTCGGCATGTTCGCGTTCGCGATCTGGGACGCGAAGCAGGGGCGCCTCTTCCTCGCGCGCGACCGCATCGGGATCAAGCCGCTCTACTGGTGCGACACGGGCGGCGAGCTGCTGTTCGCGTCGGAGCTGGCCGCCCTCTTCCAGCACCCGTCGGTGCCGCGCAAGATGGACCTCGAGTCCTTCTACCACCATCTCTCGTTCATGAGCACGCCGGTGCCGCGCACCATGTTCGAGGGCGTCTCGAAGCTCGGGCCCGGCCACCGCATGATCGCCGACCGCTCGGGCGTGCGGATCGAGCGCTGGTGGGACGCGCTCGACGCGCCGCGCCTCGCGCCCGCCGACTGGGCCGACGAGGACGCCGTCGCGCGCACGATCCTCGCGAAGCTCGAGAGCGCGGTGCGCGACCGCATGATGAGCGACGTGCCCTTCGGCGTGTTCCTCTCGGGCGGCATCGACTCGAGCGTGTGCACCGCGCTGATGGCGCGCTGCAGCGACCTGCCGATCAACACCTTCACGGTGGGCTACTCCGGCGCCGGCACCGAGCACCTGAACGAGCTGCACCACGCGCGCCGCATCGCCGAGCAGTACGGCACCAATCACCGCGAGGTGATCATCGGGCACCGCGAGGTGCTCGACTACCTGCCGCGCCTGCTCGACCACCAGGACGAGCCGATCGCGGATCCCGTCTGCGTGCCGCTCTACTACGTGTCGAAGCTCGCCGCCGACGCGGGCATCAAGGTGATCCAGGTCGGCGAGGGCAGCGACGAGCTGTTCATGGGCTATCCGCCCTTCCTGCAGACCGCGCACTTCCACGACCGCGTGACGCGCCCGCTCTCGCAGCTGCCGCGCGGCGCACGCGCGGCGCTGTACGGCGTCGCCGGCCCCGTGCTGCGCGCGATCGGGCGCCGCGCCGGCGAGTGGGAGGAGCTGCTCCACCGCTCCGTCGACATGCACCCGTTCCTCGGCGGCGCCATCCCGCTCACCGACCGCGAGAAGCAGCGCGTCGTGCCCGGCCGCCCGCCCGGCGTGGCGTCGTGGGACGTGGTGCGCGCGTTCCACGACGAGATGGACCGGCGCTGGCCCGACGCCGACTGCGTGCAGCACATGAGCTACGTCGAGCTGCGCCAGCGCCTGCCGGAGCTGCTGCTCGGGCGCGTCGACAAGATCACCATGTCGGTGTCGCTCGAGGCGCGCGTGCCGTTCCTCGACCACCGGCTGGTCGAGTACGCGCTGCGCCTGCCGCAGGCGGCCAAGATCCGCGGCGGCCACACCAAGGCGATCCTGAAGAAGGCGGTCGCGGGCCTGATCCCCGACGATCTGATCCACCGCCGCAAGCAGGGCTTCCCCGCGCCGATGTCGCAGTGGGTCTTCGAGCAGGAGTTCGGCCGCCACCTGCGCGACACCGTGCTGCACTCGGCGCTCGTGCGCGACGGCCTGCTCGACGGCGCCGCCGTCGGCGCCTACGTGGACGCGCACTTCTCACGCCGGCGCGACCACGGCGCGCTGCTCTGGACCTTCTTCAACCTGACGCTCTGGCACCGCCGCTGGATCGAGCAGCAGCCGATCTGATCGCTGATCGCACCGCGCGCGCGTGAACTTCCGTTCCGATCGACGCGCGCGCCGCTCGCGCTAGGGTGGATTGCGATGAGCGATCTCACTCCGCCGGTCCCGCACGCGCCGACGCGCATCACCGTGGACGACTACTTCCGTCTCGTCGAGACGGGCGTCATCGCGGAGCAGGAGCGTGTCGAGCTGCTGGAAGGGGTGATCGTCTCGATGGCGCCGTGCGGCCCGCAGCACGCCGCGGTCGTGGATCTGTTCGCACAGGCGCTCGTGAACGCGATCGGAGACCGAGCCGCCGTGCGGACGGAGAAGCCCTTGATGGCCGGTCCGGCGTCGGCGCCCGAGCCCGACGTCGCCGTCGTGCCGGGCACGCTGCGCGACTACCTGCACCGACATCCCACGCAGGCTCTCCTCGTCGTGGAGGTCGCCGACTGGTCGCTCGCACAGGACCGGCTCGCGAAGTCGCGCATCTACGCCGCGGCGGGGGTCCCGGAGTACTGGGTCGTGAATCTCCGCGACGGCGTCGTCGAGGTGATGCGCGACCCCGACCCGGCGAGCGCCGCGTACCGCGACGTTCGGCGCTGCGCCCGCGGCGAGCGGCTGGCGCTCGCTTCGCTCGCGGGCGTGGAGATCGACCTCGCGGCGCTCGTGCCCGAGCCCGACGCGACGCCGCTCCAGTGACGCCGGCTCAGCCCTTCAGCGCGTCCTCGTAGATCGCGCCGAGCTGCGCGACGACCGCGTCGAACGAGAACACCGCTTCGACGCGCTCGCGCGCCGCGGCGCCGAGCGCGCGGCGCAGCGGCGCGTCGTCGATCAGGCGACGCAGCGCGGCCTCGAGCGCCGCGGCGTCGCGCACCGGCACGAGCAGCCCCGACTTGCCGTCCTCGATCGCCTCGGGGATCGCGCCCACCGGCGTCGCGACCACCGGCAGCGCGGCGGCCATCGCCTCGATCACCACGTTCGGAAAGCCCTCGCGCCACGTCGGCAGCACGAACACGTCGGCCTCGCGGTAGAGGCGGAAGATCTCCTCGCGCGGCTGCGCCGGCAGCACGCGCACGCGCTCGCCGAGCGCGCGCAGGGTGCCGGCGATCGTCGCCGTGAAGCTCGGCTCCTCGGGGCCGACCAGCGTGAAGCGCGCCTCCGGCAGGTTGCGCGCGGCGGCGAGCAGCTCGCGCACGCCCTTGGCCTCGAGCATCCAGCCGACGAACAGCACGTGCACCGGTCCGCTGCGCGCGCTGCGGTCGGGCGGCGCGCCCTGCGCGGCGAGGCGTACGAAGTTCGGCAGATAGCGGACGCGCTCCGGGCCGACCTCGCCCGCGAGCCAGCGCTGCGTGTGCGCGGTGAGAGCGATCACGCGATCGGTCTTGCGCAGCGTCGCGCGGATGAACGCGCGCCAGCCGGCGGGCGCGCCCTCGACCCACTCCGGGAAGTCGCCGCCGCGCAGGTGCAAGAGCGTGCGCGCGCCGGCGAGCCGCGCGCAGCGCAGCGCGAGGCCGTCGCGCAGGAACGCCCAGAAGTACGACGTGTTGACGTGCACGAGCGCGGGCCGGAAGCGCACCAGCTCGGCGATCACCTGCGCGAGGATGCGCAGCGCGTCGGCGACGCGGCCCCAGCGCAGCCGGCTGGTTCCCGTCACGTCCGCAGCCGACGGCGACGAGTTGACCACGCGGATCTCCCAGCGCTCGCGCAGCGCGCTCTCGCGGACCGCGACCATCCAGTTCGAGATGCCGCCCGTCGGCGGCGGCAGCGGGCTCACGAAGAGCAGCTTGCGGCGCGTCGGCTCCACGAGTCTCCTTGGGCCCGCGCGGCGCGGGGCGGCTCATTCTGCCAGCGGCCGGGCGCGGCGCCACGGCGCGATCCCCGAGCGGCGGGCCGCTTGCTAGCCTGCCGCGCTCGCCTCTGCAGCTTGGCGGGCGCGATCGACCGATGGGAGCCCGTCATGTGCGGCATCGCCGGCATCCTCGCACCGCCCGCTGCGGCGCACCCGCTGCGCGCCGCGCTCGGCGCCGAGCTGGCGCGCCTCGCCGCGGCGCTGCGCCATCGCGGTCCCGACGCGGCCGGCGTCGCGACGACCGAGCACGGCGGGCTCGCGCACGCGCGGCTCTCGATCCTCGACCTCTCGCCGACCGGCGCGCAGCCGATGTGGTCGCCCGACCGCCGCCACGTCACCGCCTACAACGGCGAGGTCTACAACTTCGCGGCGCTGCGCGACGAGCTGGCCGCCGCGGGCGAACGCTTCGCGGGCACGAGCGACACCGAGGTCGTGCTGCGCATGCTGGCGCGCGACGGGGCCGGCGCGCTCGCGCGCCTCGACGGCATGTTCGCGCTCGCGCTGCTCGACGCGGCGAGCGGCGAGCTGCTGCTCGCGCGCGACCGCACCGGCCAGAAGCCGCTCTACTGGGCGCCGCTCGCGGGCGGCGGCTTCGCGTTCGCGAGCGAGGTCGCCGCGCTGCTGCGCGTGCCGGGCGTCGACGCGCGCATCGACCCGCAGGCGCTCTCGCACCTGCTGACCTTCGGCTTCGTGCCGAACCCGTGGTCGCTGCGCGCGGGCGTGCGCCAGCTCCGGCCGGGGACCGCGCTGCGGCTGCGCGCCGGCGCGTCGCCCGAGGAGATCCGCTGGGTGCGCGAGCCCGGCCCCGACGCGCCGCTGCTCGCGGGCGACGTCGAGTCGCTCTCGCACCAGCTCGAAGAGGTGCTCTCCGGCTGCGTGCGCGAGCACCTCGTCTCCGACGTGCCGATCGGCGTGCTGCTCTCGGGCGGCGTCGACTCGTCCACGATCGCCGCGCTCGCGGCGCGCCACGCCGGCCGCGTGCAGACCTACTCGATCGTGCACCGCGACCCCGCCTACGACGAACGCGACGCCTCGCGCGCCGTGGCGCAGGCGATCGGCAGCGACCACCACGAGATCGAGTTCTCGGACGCCGCGCTCAGCGAAGACGAGCTCGACCTGCTCGTCGACCACCACGGCGATCCGTTCGCCGACTCGTCGTCGCTCGCGGTGCTGCGCATCGCGCGCGAGATGCGGCGCGAGGTGACGGTCGCGCT
Organism: Pseudomonadota bacterium; assembly: GCA_003576805.1. Taxonomy (GTDB): domain Bacteria; phylum Myxococcota_A; class UBA9160; order UBA9160; family PR03; genus PR03. The sequence continues at coordinate 7,214 of QEVM01000092.1, forward strand.
CTCGGGCGACGGCGGCGACGAGGTGTTCGCGGGCTACCCGCGCTTCGCGCAGCTCCGCATGCTCGGCGCGGTCGCGCGCACGCCGCGCTTCGCGCTGCGCGCGGGCGCGTCGCTCGCGTCGGCCGCGGGCGGGCTGCGCGGCCGCCAGGTCGCGCGCACGCTGCAGGCGGCCGCGATGCCGCGCGCGCGGCGCATGGTCGCGTTCACCACGCTGTTCTGGCCCGAGGAGCAGGCGCGCCTGCTGCGGCCCGAGCTGCTCGGCGGCGGCGCGGCCGCGCTCGACGCGCTGCTCGCCGAGCGCGGCGCCTCGCTCGAGCCCGACGCGGTCGCGTCGGCGCACTGGCTCGAGCAGCGCCTGATCCTGCCCGACGACATGCTCACCAAGGTCGACCGCATGTCGATGGCGGTCTCGCTCGAGGTGCGGCCGCCGCTGCTCGCCGCGCCGGTGCTCGATTTCGCGCAGCGCCTGCCGTTCGCCGCGAAGAACCAGGGCGCGACCGGCAAGCGCGTGCTGCGCGCGCTCGCCAAGCGGCTCGTCCCGCCGTGGGTGATCGACCGCCCGAAGAAAGGCTTCGCGCTGCCGCTCGAGCAGCACGGCGGCAAGGTGTTCGAGGAGGCGTCGCGCTTTGCGCTGGAGTCCGCTGCGTCGCCGCTGCGCGCGCTCTTCCGGCCCGATGCGCTCGCGGAGCTCGCCGTCTCGCTGACGCGCCAGGGCGAGGGCCGCGATCCCGAGGACTCGCCCTTCCGCCGCGTGCACCGGCGCTGGCTGCTCGCGCTGCTCGCGCGCAGCTTGGTGCGTCATCCGGGAGCGCCGTAGGGCCAGCGGCTATGTTGCGAGCGAGGGTGCACGACGTGGACCGAGCTGCGCTGCCGAACATCCTGACCGTCGACGTCGAGGAGTGGTTCCACATCCTCGAGGTCGACGGCGGCTACACGCGCGACGACTGGGCGGGGCTCGAGTCGCGCGTCGAGGCCAACACCGACGCGCTGCTCGCGCTCTTCGCCGAGGCCGGCGCCACCGCCACCTGCTTCGTGGTGGGCTGGGTCGCGCAGCGGCACCCGCGTCTGGTGCGGCGCATCGCGGACGCCGGCCACGAGGTCGCGTCGCACTCGTACTGGCACGAGGTCGTGCCGCGTCACTCGCGCGCGTCGCTCGTGCAGGACCTCGCGGCGTCGCGCAAGCTGCTCGAGGACCTCTCGGGCCAGCGCGTGCGCGGCTTCCGCGCGCCGGGCGGCTCGATCACGCACGCGACGGCGTGGGCGCTCGGCGCGGTCGCGGAGACCGGCTTCGCCTACGACGCCTCGCTCAATCCCGGCCACTCGAGCCACGGCGGCTTCGCGACGCCGTGGCTCGGGCCGCACCGCCTGCGCACCGCGGGCGGCGATCTGTGGGAGATCCCGTGGACGACGGTCGGCGTCGCGGGGCGCCGGCTCCCGTTCGCGGGCGGCGGCTACCTGCGGCTCTTCCCGTACGGCGTGATCAAGACCTGCGTCGGCGTCGAGAACCGCGCCGGCCGGCCCGTGAACGTCTACGTCCACCCGCGCGAGATCGATCCCGAGCAGCCGCGCATGGCGCTGCCGTGGAAGCGCCGCTTCAAGTACTACGTCGGGCTGCGCAGCACGGCGGCGAAGCTGCGCGCGCTGCTGCGCGATCACCCGTTCGTGTCGGCGGGCGCCTGGCTCGACGCGCACGGCGCGCGCGTCGCCGACCAGGTCTTCGACGTGCGCGCGCTCGGCGCGGCGCCCCCCGAGCACGCGCCGCTCGCGCCGCCGCCGCCGCTCGTCGCGTAGCCGTCAGCCCTTCCGCTCGAAGACGTACTCCACGCAGCCGGCGCCGCCGGTCGGGTGCACGAGCCGCGTGCGGTAGCCGCGCGCCTCGTAGAAGCGCTCGACGTCGGCGGGCTTCGCGACCTCGAACGGGAAGCCGCCCATCCAGTCGAGCAGGTCGTGCCAGCGGCTCATGCCGCGCACGCTCTCGTACTGCGTCCAGCTCTCCAGCCAGCGCCGGAGCTCGCCCGCGAGCGTTTGCTTCGCGAGCATGCGCAGCTCGAACGGGATCGCGACCGCGACCGCCCACGGCGCGCGCAGCGGGCGCGGCAGAGCGACATAGATCCGTTTCACCCACCACCAGAAGCGGCTCTTCGCGCCCTGGTCGTCGTAGAGCGCGATGAAGAGCGTGCCGCCGGGCGCGACGCACGTCTCGACGTTGGCCAGCGCGTCCCACATCGCGCCGGTGTGGTGCAGCACGCCCCACGAGTAGACGACGTCGAAGGCGCCGAGGCGCGCGAGGTACGCGCGGTCGAGCGCCGAGCCCTGCTCGACCGTCCAGCCCGGATCGGCGGGGCGGAAGCGCTGCCGCAGCGCCTCGGCGCACGCGACCGACTGCGGGTCGTAGTCGAAGGAGTGGACCGTCGCGCCGAGGCGGCGCGCCGCGAGGCTGAAGAGCCCGCTGCCCGAGCCGACGTCGAGGAAACGCCGCCCCGCGAGGTCGTCCACGCCGAGCGCTTCGCGCAGCGACTGCTCCGCGATCGCGACGCGGCGCTCGTCCACGAGGCGCAGGAAGCGCCACCAGTTGTCGCCGAAGGCGAAGCGCGCCTCGGCCGCCGACGCGGGCGCGCGCGCCGCGAGATCGAGCGGCGCGGAAGGGTGCGCGGTGGAAGCCATGGGTCCCTCTCCCGGACCCGTCCCTCCGTCTACCCTACCACGCTCGGCCCGCGCCCCGGGTTGCGTCTGCCGACGACGCCCGCGAGCACCGCCTCGAACTTCTCCACCAGCCGCCCGCGGTCGAAGCCGCTGGCGTACGCGCGCCCCTGCGCGCCGAAGGCGCGGGCGCGCTCGGGGTCCTCGAGCAGCGCGCGGATCGACTGCGCCAGGCCCGCGGCGTCGCTCGCGGGTGTCGCGAGGCCCGCCTTGGCCTCGCGCAGGATCTCGGCGGGCGCGCCGTCGGCCGACACCAGCACGGGGCGCCCGCTCGCCATCGCCTCGTAGAGCTTCGAGGGAACGGTGTGCGTGTCCTTGCGCGGGCGCAGCGTGACGGCGATCGCGTCGGCGCTGCGCAGCAGCGGCGGGATCGCGTCGCGCGGCTGCTCGGCGACGAAGCGCACCACGTCGCCGAGCCCCTCGTCCGCGACGCGCGCGGCGAGGCGCGCGCGCTCGGAGCCGGCGCCCACCATCGCGAGCTGGAAGCGCGCCGCGAGATCGGGCGCCGCCGCGCGCAGCTCCGCCGCGGCGCCGAGCAGCACGTCGAGCCCCTGCGGCGGGTTCATGATGCCCGCGTACATCAGCGTGAAGCGGCCGGGCTCGAGCCCGAGCGCGCGCCAGGCGCTCTCCGGCAGCGGCTGCTGGTCCTCGAAGCGGCGCAGGTCGACGCCATTCGGGATCACGTGGACCTTCTCGGCGGGGACGCCTTTCTCGACGAGGCGCTCGCGCTTGCCGTCGGTGACGACCGTCACCGCGCTCGACGCCGCGTAGATCGCGCGCTCGAGCCGCTCGAGCGCGCGGATCAGCGCGCCGCTCTGGAGCCGGCCCGACGCCGCGATCGCCTCCGGCCAGATGTCGCGCACGTCGAAGACGAGCGGCACGCCGAGGCGGCGCGAGAGCAGCATGCCGGGGACGCCGACGGTCGGCGGCGGCGACGTCGCCACCACCACGTCCGGCGCGACGCGGCGCACGAGCGCCTGCAGCGACGCGCTCGCCGCGAAGCTCGCGAAGCCCGCCGCCTTGGTGAGCTTGCTGAGCTTCGGCGACGCGAACAGCCAGCCGCGCAGCACCGTGATGCCGTCGATCGTCTCGGTCATCGCGAGGCGGCCGCGGTACGCGGCAGGGACGACGCCCGACGGCGAGTTCGGAAAGCCGGTGAGGACCGTGATGCGGTGGCCGCGCTCGATCAGGAGCTTGCCGAAGTCGTGGAAGCGCGCGGCCGGCGCGCCCATCTCGGGCGCGAAGAACTGCGACACGACCAGAATGTCGAGCGGCGGAGGCACTAGACCGAGGCCGGGGCGCCGCTGCGCAGCGACTCGACCGCGGCGATCGTGGCGAGCGTGGTCGCGCGCAGCTGCTCGAACGGGATCGGCATCTCGCCGCCGCTCTTCGCGGCCGCGACGAAGCGCTTCATCTCCTCCTCGAAGCCCTTGTCCTGGTTCGCCGCCTTCACCTTCTCCTGCTTGCGGTTGCGCGCGAGCACGAGCGTGCGGAAGTCGTCGAGGATCGCGACGCCGCCTTCGCCGTAGATTTCCAGGTACTCCTTGCCGAGCGTCGCGTCGCCCGCGGCCGTGTAGGTGACGGTGCCGAGCGAGCCGTCGGCGAAGCGCAGCGTGATCGCGACGTTGTCGTCGCCGCGGTAGCGCGAGCCGGCGCCGATCGACTCGGCGAAGACGCGCACTGGCGGCGCACCGGCGAAGTGCTGCAGCAGGTCGATGAAGTGGCAGCCCTCGCCGAGGATGCGGCCGCCGCCCTCGACCGGGTCGTGCACCCAGTGCTCGGGCGGGATGAAGCCCGCGTTGACGCGGTAGTGCATGACGAGCGGCGCGCCGCGGCCCGCGAAGTGCTGCGCCGCGCGCTGCACGAGCGGTGCGAAGCGCCGGTTGAAGCCGACCATCACGTCGCCCTTCGAGGCCGCGCGCGCGGCGTCGATCGCCGCCATCTCGTCGCGCGAGAGCGCGAGCGGCTTCTCGCAGAAGACGTGCTTGCCGGCGTTCAGCGCCTCGACGACGTACGGCGCGTGCAGGTCGTGGCGCGTCAGCACGAAGACGGCGTCGACGTCGGCGTGCGCGATCACCTCGTGCGCGTCGGCGGTGGCGACGCGGAAGCCGTACTGCTCGCCGACGCGGCGCGCGGTGGCGCCGCCGGCCGACGCGATCGCGATCGCCTCGCTGCCGCCCGCGCTCTTGAGCGCCGGCAGCAGCACGGATTGCCCGAAGCCGCCTGCGCCCACCACACCGATGCCGAGCGACTGCTTCGCCTTCGCCGCGTCGCGCAGCGCGAGGCGCGGCGAAGGCGCGGAGGCGTCGGCCTCGTCCGCGCCGTAGTCGAGCACGACGCCGAGGAAGGGCTCGGCGCCCTTCGTGATCAGGTCGTAGGCCGCGAGCGCCCGGTCGATCGGAAAGCGGTGCGTGACGAGCGGCTCGAAGCGCAGCCGCTTGCCCGCGAGCAGCTCGAGGATCGCCTCGAGGTTGCGCTGCTCGCTCCAGCGCACGTGCGCGATCGGGTAGTCGAAGCCGCGCTCCTCGAAGTCGGGGTCGTAGCGGCCCGGCCCGTACGACATCGACATGCGCAGGTCGAGCTCCTTCTTGTAGTAGAGCGAGCGCGGCACCTCCATGCCGACGAGGCCGACGACGACGACGCGCCCGCGCAGCCGCGAGATCTCGCCGGCCTGCACGAGCGGGCCGTTGGTCGGCGTCGAGGCGGCGACGATCACGGCGTCGAGCCCGTCGCCGCGCGTGAAGCGCTCGGCCGCCGCTTCGAGGTCGGCGGGCACCGCCAGCTCGGCCCCCAGCTCGGTCGCGAGCTTGGCGCGCGCCGGGTTCGGGTCGAAGCCGAGCACGCGGCAGCCGTTGGCCGCGAGCAGCTGCACGGTGAGCTGCCCGATCAGCCCGAGCCCGAGCACCGCGACGCGTTCGCCGAGCGTCGGCTGCGCCTGCCGCACGCCCTGCAGCGCGATCGCGCCGACCGTCGCGAAGCAGGCCTCCTCGAGCGAAACGCCGTCGGGGACGTGCGCCAGCAGGTTGCGCGGCACGTAGGCGTAGTCGGCGTGGTTGGCGTAGCCCGCGCCGGCGCACGCGACGCGGTCGCCGACGCGGTACTCGTGCACGTTCTCGCCGACCGCGACCACGACGCCCGCGCTCGAGTAGCCGAGCGGGATCGGCGTATCGAGCTTGCTCTGCACCTTCTGGAAGGCGTTCGCGAAGCCCTGCTTGCGCGCGGTGTCGATCACCTTGCGCACCAAGTCCGGCCGCGAGCGCGCCTTCTGGAGCAGGCTCTTGCGCGCCAGGTCCACGATCATCTTCTCGGTGCCGGCCGACACCAGCGAGCGCACGGTGCGCACGACGACGCCGCCGGGACGCACGCCCGGCGGCGGCACTTCCTCGACCTTCATCTCGCCGGTGCGGTACGACTGGATCAGCTGGCGCATGCGATGGGGTCCCGTTCGTGGACTTCGCGCTCGATGCGGCCCTTCCAGCCGGGATGAGCCTCGAAGCGGAGGTTCGTGGAGAGATCGGCGAGCCGCGTCTCGCGCGTCCCGCGCTCGTCGATCTCGACTACCGGCAGCGCCGCCGGATCGCCCTCGAAGCGCGTGATGCGCACGCCGCCGGCCAGCTCGCCGAGCGCGCGCGCCAGCACCGGGATGCGGCGCCAGTCGAAGCCCATCAGCCAGGCGACGACGACGTCCGTCGCGACGCCGTCCTCGCCCGCGGCGAGCAGGCCCTCGGGCCGCGGCGACGGCGCCATCGGCCCGTCGCCCTCGCCCGCCACGACGCCGTCGTAGACGTTGAGGACGCGGCGCGCCGGCGATCCCCCGAGCGCGCCGCGCGCGTCGCCGCAGTAGAGGATCTTGTTCAGGTCGATCGTGGTACGCCAGATGGTGTCGTTGCCCCACCAGTTGCCGTTGCGCGCGCGCTCGCCGAGGCCGGCCGCGTCCTCGAGCCCGCGCAGCCGCTTGAAGACGGCGCCGCCGATGCCGCGCTTGAGCAGCCGCCGCGCGACCTCGCCGCCGACGCGGCGCAGCCGCGCGTAGGCGTCGGGCGCCGGGAACTCGTCGCCGCCGCCGACCGCGAAGCCGGCGCGGAAGTGCGGCAGCCAGTTCTTGTCGCCGTTGATGCCGATCAGGTTCTTCATCGAGAGCGTGACGCCGGTCTTCTTGTGCGACTTCACCTTCGGCACGTTGATCACGAGGTCCGCGCCGAGCACCGTCTTCGACACCAGGTACTCGTTGCGGCCGTGCGAGTGGTGGCGGATCGTGACCTCCTCGTCGTAGTCCGCGCCGCGCAGCAGCTCCTGCTCGCGCAGCGCCATCGACGCGAACTCGCTGGCGTCGCCGAGGTCCACCGGCTCGTAGCCTTCGGGATCGCCGGGCAGCGCGCGGCGCTCGACCACGACGCCGCGCTCGTGGCGGCCGAACTGCACGCGCAGGTCGCGCCACGCGACGTCGCGCCCGAGCGCGCCCTGGTACCAGGCGAGCAGCTCGGGCAGGCGCGTGCGCGCGAGCAGCCGGTCGACGTCGCAGTCGTACTGCGGCGCGTCGGCGACCACGACGCGCCCGCCCGGGCCGACCGCGAGCAGCGCGTAGTCCACGAGCGGGCGCAGCACGGCGGCGTGCGTCACCACGGCGCCGAAGGGCCCGCCGCGCTCGTGGTAGTGGCGCACGTAGTTGGGCTTGATGACCACCGTCCCGCCCGGGCGCACGAGATCCGAGAGCGGCGACCAGGCGGGCGTGCCGCGGCGCGCGGCGTCGTAGCCGAGGCCCGCCAGCAGCGCGCGGACGCCCGCGTAGACGTGGTTCTCGGGGTCGGTCTCGGCGGGCAGGAAGGCCAGCTCCGGATAGCGCTCGGGCGGGTGGAACGGCAGCGGCCGGTCGTAGCCGCGCGCGGCGGTCCAGGCGATGGCGGAGCGGAGCTGCATCGGCCTCTTTCCGGAGTCGGTCCAACTGCTTGGAGAGCCGGGCAGGCTACCACACGGCCGCTTCGGATCGGTCCGTCCGGGGCAGCGCGGCGCGGTACACGCGGCCCGCGCCGGAGACGCGGTAGGCGCCCGCGGCGGCAGCCACGACGCAGCTCTCGCCGCGCGCCAGCTCGAGCGCCGCGGAGCCGTCGACGGCCGCCGCGCGCACGCGCCCGGCGTGGCAGAGCAGGATCTCGATCGAGCGTTCGCCCGCGAGCGCGACGCCGTCGCCGGATGCGTCGATCTCGGACAGCTCGAACTCGCGCGCCGGTGTCACGAAGACGCGCTCGCCGGGCGCGCGCGGCGTCGCGCGGATCGGCTGCGGCGCGCGCGGCTCGAAGCGGCCGATGCGCAGCAGATCGTCCACGGCGCGCGGCTTGGTGGTGAGCGCGGCGCGCAATACGTTGTCGCTGCTCGCCATGATCTCGGCCGCGGCGCCGTCGAGGTAGCAGTGCAGCGTGCCGGGCTCGAGATGGAGCGCCTCGCCGGGCGCGAGCTCGACGGCGTGCAGCACGAGCGGCGCCAGCGCGCCGGGATCGCCCGGGTGCTCGTCCGCGAGGCGCGCGACGCAGGCGAGCGCGGCGTCGCCGGCCGCGCCGCGCCGCGCGGCGTCCACCGCGTGCGCGAGCGCGGCGGGCGCGAGGTCCTGCAGCCAGGCGCGCAGCAGCGCGCGCAGCCAGTCGGCGGGCGCGGCCGGCGGCGGCGCCAGCGCGCCGAGCCCGACCTGTGCGAGCCGCGCGCGCACGTCGGCGACGTCGCGAAACCCGGCGAGCGCGCGGAAGCGCCCGTGCGCGACGACCAGCTCGGGCTTGCCGTGCGCGTCCGCGTAGAGCCGCCGCGACGGCGGCAGTCCCGCGCGCTCCTCGCGCGCGAAGCCCGCGCGCGCCTGCTCCGCGTCGGGATGCGCTTGCAGCGAGAGCGCACGCTCGACCGCGAGGATCTTGAAGAGGAACGGGAGCCGCGGCCCGAAGCGCGCGAGCGCCGCCGCGCCGAGCGCCGCTTCCGGCGCCTGCTCGATCCACGCCGCGAGCGGCATCGTCTCGCCCGACGCCAGCACGACGCGCGACTCGCCGTGCGCGTGCGCCCCGAGCCACAGCTCCGCCTCGGGCTCCGCGCTCGGCGCCGGCGCGCCGCGCAGCTCGGCGAGGATCGTGCGCGAGCCCCAGTCGTAACGCTGGATCACGGCTTCGAGGCGCAGGATCGTCGGCACGCGCACTCCGTTGGAGCCCGAAGGGCGCGCCATTATAGTGGCCGCCCCTTCGCCCGCCGGAGAGCGCGCGCCGCATGCGCATCGAACACGTCGGACGGCTGCTGCGCACGCTGTCGCACCTGCGCGCCGATCAGGTGTGGCACCGCGTGCGGCTCTCGCTGCGGCGCAAGCACTGGTCGCGGCGCGCGGCCGCGATCGACGCGCGCTACCGCGCGCGCGCCGCGCAGGCCGGCGCGCTGCGCTGGGACGACGCCGGGCTCGCGGCGTTCGCGCGGCTGCGCGCGGAGGGCCGCGATCCGGAGCGCGCGGTCGCGGTCGCGCGCGACGCGCTCGCGGGCCGCTTCACGCTGCTCGGCGAGACGCGCGCGCTCGGCACGCCGGTGCCGTGGGATCGGCCGGACCTGATGCAGGCGTTGCTCTGGAAGACGCACCTGCACGAGATGGCGTGGGCGGTCGACCTCGCGATCGCGCACCGCGCGACGGGCGACGCTGCGTATCGCGACGGCTTCTTCGCGCTCGCGCGCGCCTGGCACGACGCCGAGCCGATCGGCCAGCCGGGCTTCTCGCGCGTCGCCTGGAACGAGCGCGTCGTCGCGACGCGCCTCGTGCACTGGAGCGCCGCGGGCGCGCTGCTCGGGCTGCGCGCCGGCGAACCCGACGCCGACTGGCTCGGACGCGAGATCGTGCGCCACGCGCTCTTCCTGCGCGACAACCTCGCGCTCGACCTGCTCGCGAACCACTTGTTCCGCGACTGCGTCGCGCTCGTGTTCGCGGACGCGCTCTCGGGCGCGGTGCCCGACGCCGCCGCGCTGCTCGAGCGCGAGGTGGGCGAGCAGATCCTCGCGGACGGCGCGCACGTCGAGCGCTGCCCGATGTACCACGCGGTGTGCGTCGCCGACCTCGTCGACCTGCGCGCGCTGCTCGGCGACGCCGCGCCCGCCTGGCTGCGCGAGGCGCTCGCGCGCGCGGCGGGCTTCCTCGAAGCGATCCTGCTCGGCGACGGCGACATCCCGCTGCTCGGCGACGGCTGGCGCGGCGAGGTCGACGTGCCGCGCCTGCTGGCCCAGGCGCGCGCGCTCGAGTCGCCGCGCGCGCCGGCCGCGACGCACGCGGCGAGCGGGCT
>QEVM01000379.1 GCA_003576805.1 Pseudomonadota bacterium
CGCCGGCGCTCGCAGCCTCCGCACCGACCGACCGCACTCCGCTCGCCGCCGCCGCGCGCGAGCGCTCCCCCTCCGCACCGCGCGCCCCACCGCTGCCGCGCTGATCCGCGCCGCGCGCGCCCCACTCGCGGGTGCGCTGCATCGGATCCGTCGCGCGCAGCGCGTTCGCGCGCGACCTGGGCGCGTCGCCGCGGCGGCGCGCCGTGGAGGCACGCCATGCGGAGCATTCGACCGATCGCGTTGGGCCTGCTGATGCTGGCCCAGCCGAGCTGGGCGGGCGACGTCCCGCCGGAGATCCAACGACAGCTCGACGCGCTCGCGCGCCAGAACGAGGAGCTGCGGCGCACCGTGCAGGAGCTGCGCGACGAGGTGCGCGCCGCGCGCGACGACGCGCAGGCCGTGCGCGACGCGGGCAGCGCCGGCGCGCCCGCTCCCGCGGCCGCGAGCGGGCCGCCGACGCTGCGCCTCGGCGGCGCCCGGCTCCAGCTCCTCGATCTCTCGCTCGACGTGCTCGCCGCCGCCGGCGGCTCGGGCGCGACCGACGACCAGCTCGAGATCCTGCAGGGGGGCGGACACGACCCGCGCCAGCGCGGCTTCACGCTGCAGCAGGCGGAGCTCTCGATGCGCGGCGCCGTCGATCCCTTCTTCACGGGCGAGGCGCACCTGATCTACTTCCTCGATCCCGAGGGCGAGTCCCAGTTCGAGATCGAGGAGGCGTTCGCGACGTCGCGCATGCTGCCGTTCGGGCTCGACGAGCACGGCGTGCAGCTCGAGGTCGGCCACTTCTTCACCGAGTTCGGGCGCATCAACCCGATCCACCCGCACGCGTGGGACTGGATGGACCTGCCCGTCGTGAACGCCCGCCTCTTCGGCGAGGACGGCATGCGGGCGCCGGGCGCCCGCGTCGGCTGGCTGCTGCCGCTGCCCTGGTTCTCGGAGCTGCACGCGGGCGTGCAGAACGCGAAGGGCGAGACGATGCAGTCGTTCCTGCAGAGCGACGAGGCGGCGGAGGAGCGGCCGATCGGCGGGCGCCCGTTCGCCGACCCGGGCGTGCGCTCCGCCGCCGACCTCGCGTGGCTCGTGCGCTGGGTGAACGGCTTCGACCTCTCCGACACCTGGAGCGCGCAGCTCGGCGGCTCCGCGATGCACGGCCCCAACGCGAGCGGCGGCGACGGCGCGACGTGGCTCTACGGCGGGGACCTCGTCGTGAAGTGGCGCCCGCTCGCGACCGACCGCGGCTGGCCGTTCGTGACGTTCCAGAGCGAGATCCTCGGGCGCCGCTACGAGGCCGACGCCTTCTCCGTGTGCCTCGACGCGAGCGACTGCGCGAGCGGCCGCGTGCGCGTCGGGCGCGACGCGCTGCGCGACTGGGGCTTCTACGCGCAGCTCCTCTGGGGCTTCCGCCGGAACTGGGCGGCGGGCCTGCGCGTCGAGCACGCGACCGCGTCGGGCGACGGCTTCGACGCGGACGCGACGCTCGCGACCGGCCGCGCCGCGTTCGTCGACCCCTCGCTCGATCCGTATCGCGACGACCGCACGCGGCTCTCGCCGCTGCTCGTGTTCCATCCGTCCGAGTTCTCGCGCCTGCGGCTGCAGGCCAACTACGACTGGACCGAGTCGCCGGAGCTGGACGACGCGCTCTCGATCTGGGCGGGGATCGAGTTTCTGTTCGGCTCGCATCCGGCGCACGCGTACTAGGAGCGGCACGATGAAGACCCGAATCGCTCCGTTCGCGCTCGCGCTCCTCGTCCTCGCGGGCGCCGCGCGCGCCGAGCCGCTGCGCGTGATCGCGACGGTGCCCGATCTCGCCGACCTCGCGCGCAGCGTGGGCGGCGACGCCGTGGACGCGACGTCGCTCGTGAAGGGCCCGCAGGATCCCCACTTCGTCGAGGCGCGGCCGAGCTTCGTGCGCGCGCTGCACGACGCCGACCTGCTGCTCGCGGTCGGGCTCGAGCTCGAGTCGGGCTGGCTGCCCGCGCTGCTCCAGGGCGCGCGCAATGCGCGCATCGCGCCCGGCGCGCCCGGTCACCTCGACGCCAGCGACGCGGTCGCGCCGCTCGAAGTGCCGAGCGCGCCCGTGGACCGCTCGATGGGCGACGTCCACGCGCTCGGCAATCCGCACTATCTGACCGACCCCGTGCGCGCGCTGCACGTCGCGGGCGCGATCCGCGCGCGGCTCGCCGCGCTGCGGCCCGAGGAGTCCGCGGGATTCGACGCCCGCTACGACACGTTCGCGCGTCGCCTCGTCGCGGCGCTGGTCGGCGCCGAGCTCGCGGCGCGCGCCGCGCCGGAGGAGATCGCGCGCGAGGTGGAGCGCGACGGCGGCGCC
>QEVM01000093.1 GCA_003576805.1 Pseudomonadota bacterium
CTCATCACTTCCCCTCCGAGAACGCGCGCAGGCGCTCTTCGATCACCTGCGGGACACGATAGGACGAAGCGCCGGCGCGGACGAGGTCGGCGACGTGCGCCTCGAGATTGAGGTTCAGGTCGACGGGGCGGCCGTCCTGGAAGTCGGGATTGACGCCGCGCACGCGCAGGCCGATGACCATCTCGCCGGCGAGGTCGCCGTCGACGCGCGCTTCGAGCACCTCGTAGTGGAAGTCTTCGAAGGCTTCGACGGCGAGTCCGAGGTCGGCGGGGCGCGACTCGGCGAGCGAGCGCACGGAGTCGCTCGGCTCGTACTGGATCGTGCCCGCGTCCGCGTTGCGCAGGATGCCGCCCGTCACGACGAGCTGGTCGCCGTCGCGCACGACGGGCAGCTCGCCGTCGAGGCGGCCGCTGCCGCGCAGGCCCGGCAGCGACACCTGGCCGAGCAGCACCGCGAGGTCGAGCGCCTTCGCGCGCAGCGTGACGGGCAGCCGCTGCTGCGACGGATCGATGCGCACGTTCTCGGCGTAGAGCTCGCCGCCGGCGAAGGCGAGCGAGATGCGCTCGATGGCGAGCGTGCCGTCGCGGCGCAGTGCGAAGGAGACGAGGCCGTTCGTGAGCGCGACGCCCGCGTCGACGCGCGCGAACGAGAGGAGCTGCGCGGGCGGCGTGTGAAGCGGAGGGCCCGCGAGCGCGACGGTGCCGTGGATGCCGGCGACGCGCAGCGCGCCGAGCGCCACGGCGACGTCGCGCAGCGCCGCGGTCGCCTGGAACGAGCGCGCGCCGTCCGCCTGCGCGAGCGCGCCGCGCACGTCGATGCGGCCGGTGATCGGACCCTCGCCCTCCGGCTCGAGCGACGCGCGGAACGCCGGTGCGGCGAGCGTGCCCGCGACGTCGAGCGCGCCCTGCACGCGCAGCCCGCCGCCGCTCGCGCGCAGCGTGAACGTCCCGCCGATGCCGTCGCCCTCCTCGTGCAGCGCGCCCGCGAGCGTTCCCTCCGCGACGCCCTTCGGTGTGGAGATGCGGAGCTGCGCGTCTTCCAGCGCGATCTCGGGCGCCGGCAGCACCGGCGTCGCGTCCAGCGCGCCCTCGCCGGCGAGGAGCGGGTCCAGCGCGCCCAGCGAGAGGCGGTTCTCCGCGTCGACCGCCGCGCGCACGCGCACGCCCTCGATGCGCAGCGCGTCGAAGCGCCCCTCGCGCAGGCCCGGCCACGACCACTCCACCTCGACGCGCGCCGCCGTGAGATCGGGCGCGTCGGGCGCGCCGAGCGCGATCGACTCGACGGTCGCGCCCGCGACGCCGACCGACGTCACGTCGAGCGACGCGGGCGCGATCCCCATCTGCGCGACGCGCCGCTGCAGCCACCACTCGGCGATCGCGATGCGCTGCGTCCAGCCGTACGCGGCGGCGCCGGCGAGCAGCGCGCAAGCGGCGAGCAGGACGGCGAGCGCGCGCAGCATGGAGCCAGCCTAGCGCCCGCCGCGGCATGGCCAGCAGCGGCGTCGATCGCTAGACCCGCGCGATGAAGTGCACGGGGCCGTGGTCGATGGAGCGCATCGAGGCGCACCTGCGCGAGACCGCGATCCCGCTGCGACTCGCCTGTGCGACGCCGTCGGGCCATCCGCAGCTGCTCTCGCTCTGGTATCTCTGGCGGGACGGCGCGCTCTGGTGTGCGACGTCGCCAGGCGCGCGCGTCGTGCGGCTCGTCGAGCGCGATCCGCGCTGCGGCTTCGAGGTCGCGGCCGACGCGCCGCCGTACCGCGGCGTGCGCGGCCGCGGCAGCGCGACGCTCTACCGCACGCGCGGCGCCGAGGTGCTCGGCGCGCTGCTCGACCGCTACCAGGGCGGCCGCGACACGAAGCTCGCGCGCTGGCTGCTCGCGCGCGCGGCGAGCGAGGTGGCGATCCGCATCGAGCCGCTCGCGCTCGCGAGCTGGGACTTCAGCGCGCGGATGACGTGATCGCGCGCAGCTCGCGCACGACGTCGGCCCACAGGTCCGGGTCGGGCGCGAAGGGCGCGACGAGGCTCACGCGGTCGGCGAAGCCCTCGCAGCGTGACGCGATCTTCGCGGCGATCTCGCGGCGGTGGCCGACCACCGCGACCTCGTCCAGCAGCGCGTCGTCGACGCGGCCCACCATCTCGAGCCAGGCGCCGCGCTTCGAGAGCGCGTTCAGCTCCTCCTGGAGCTCGCCGCGGCCGTGGCAGTCGAGCACCGGGCGATACGCGGGCGTCGACGCGTAGAACGAGATCTGCGCCTTCGCGCCCTGGCGCGCGCGCTCGATCGCCTCGTCGCCGTCGCCGGTCGCGACGATCAACTGACACGAGACGGTGAAGCCGTCGGCGCTGCGGCCGGCGCGGTCGAAGCCGCGCCGCAGCGCGGGCAGCGTCACGCGCTCGACCGACGCGGGCGTGTGGAACGGGTGCACGAAGTAGCCGTCGGCCACCTCGCCGGCGACCTCGGTCATCTTCGGGCCGACGCCCGCCACGAAGATCGGCGGCAGCCCGAACGGGTTCGGGCCGGGATCGAAGACCGGCGTCATCAGCGTGTGGCGGAAGAACTCGCCGCGGAAGTCGAGCGGCGCGCCCTCGTGCCAGCTCCGCCAGATCGCGCGGATCGCCTGCACCGCCTCGCGCATGCGCGCCGCCGGCCGCGACCACGGCGCGCCGAAGCGGCGCTCGACGTGCGCGCGGATCTGCGAGCCGAGCCCGAGCACGAAGCGGCCGCGCGAATGGAGCTGCAGGTCGTAGCCGAGCTGCGCGAGCGTCATCGGACCGCGCGCGAACGCGACGGCGATCGCGGTCGCGAGCTCCATGCGCTCGGTGTGCTCCGCCGCGACGGCGAGCGGCAGGAACGGATCGTGGCGGCCCTCGAAGGTGAAGGCGCCGTCGTAGCCCGCCGCTTCGAGCCGCCGCGCGAGCGGGCCGGCGTCGCGCGGGTCGTCCACGAGGATCGCGCCGTCGACCTTCATCGGGGCGGCACTCTACCGCTTCCCGCTAGAATGCCGCGCCATGCCGACGCTCCCGTATCGCATCTACGACGCCGACGAGCACTACTACGAGCCCGACGACTGCTTCACGCGTCACATCGAAGCGGCGTTCGCGAAGCGCACGGTGTGGGTCGACCGCAGCCGCGGGTCCGGGCCGGGCCGCATGTTCGTCGGCGACGAGCGCTGCCACTTCTTCAGCGTCGGCACGGGCGACAGCGTGGGTCCTCCCGGCGCGATGAAGGAGTTCCTGCGCGGCGCGAGCGAGACGGGCGGAAGCCCGAGCCTCTCGCCGATCGACGGCCTCTCGGTGCGCGAGTACGTCGACCGCGGCGCGCGCCTCGCGAAGATGGACGAGCAACACGTCGAGGCGTGCCTGATGCTGCCGACGACCGGCGTCGGCGTCGAGCCGCAGCTCCGCGCGGCGCAACACCGCGACGCGCTCTACCCGAGTCTGCGCGCCTTCAACCGCTGGCTCGAGGAGGACTGGGGCTTCGGCCGGGACGGCCGCATCTACGGCGCGCCGCTCTGCTCGCTCGTCGATCTCGCGCAGGGCGTCGCGGAGCTCGAGCGGGTCGTCGCGGCGGGCGCGCGCTTCGTGATCCTGACGGCGGGCCCAATCGAAGGGCGCTCGCCCGCGGATCCGCACTTCGATCCGTTCTGGGCGCGCTGCGAGGAAGCGGGCGTCAACGTCGTCTACCACATCGGGCGCACGCCCTTCAGCGAGATCTACAACGTGCCGTGGGGCCTGCGGCCGCACCCGCCGTCGCACCGGCACTCGCTGATGGAGTACGCGCTCTCCTTCACCGAGCGGCCGATCGTCGACACGCTGACGGCGCTCGTCGCCGACAACCTCTTCGGGCGCTTCCCGCGCCTGCGCGTCGTGACGGTCGAGTACGGCTCGTCGTGGGTGGCGGCGCTGCTGCGCAAGCTCGACCACATCGCGCGCCTCTACAGCAAGGACATGTGGCGCTTCGGCGCGCCGCCGCTGCGGCCGAGCGACACGTTCCGCCACAACGTGTGGGTGACGCCGTTCTTCGAGGACGACGTGCCGGCGCTGGTCGCGCTGCTCGGCGAGGACCACGTACTCGCAGGCTCCGACTACCCGCATCCCGAAGGGCTGCTGTGGCCGGCGGAGTTCGCGGAGGAGGTGGCGTCGCTCGCGCCCGCCGTGCAGCGCAAGATCCTGCGCGACAACCTGGCGGCGCTGGTGGCTTGATGGCCGCGGACGAACGCACGCCGGTGCTGGTCGGCGTCGGCGCGCTCTCGCAGCGCTGCGACGACCCGAAGGACGCTCCCGAGCCGCTCGAGGCGATGATCCGCGCGCTCGAGCGCGCGGCCGAGGACGCGGGCAGCCGCGCCCTGCTCGCGCGCGCCGACCGCATCGCGGCGCCGCGCGGCTTCTGGGACTACCCCGATCCGTGTCGCGTCGCGGCCGAGCGCTTCGGCGCGCCGCGCGCGAAGACGGAGGTCGCCGAGCTCGGCATCCTGCAGACGACGCTCTTCGGACGCGCAGCCGCCGCGATCGCCGCGGGCGAGGCGGACGTCGTGCTGGTGATGGCGGCCGAGGCGCGCCACCGCGCGCAGCGCGCCAAGGCGCTCGGCGTCGACGCGCCGGCGACGAAGCTGCCGCCGGCCGCCGCCGACAGCGTGCTGCGGCCGCACGCGCCGATCCTCTCGCCGGCCGAGATGCGCGCCGGCCTGCTGATGCCGGTGATCCAATACGCGATGATCGAGAACGCGCTGCGCGCGGCCGAAGGCGCCTCGATCGAGAAGCACCGCGACGAGGTCGCGCGGCTGTGGGCCGGCTTCGCGCGAGCGGGGGCCGCGAATCCCGACGCGTGGGACCGGCGCGGCGCGGACGCCGCCGCGATCGCCGATCCCGCGCGCAACCCGATGCAGGCGTTCCCGTACGGCAAGCTCCACATCTCGCAGTGGAACGTGGATCAGGCCGCGGGGCTCGTGTTCTGCTCGGTGGCGACGGCGAAGCGGCTCGGCGTCGCGCGCGAGAAGTGGGTGTTCCCGCTCGCGGTCGCCGACGCGAACCACATGGTGCCCTTCACCGAGCGGCGCGCGCTGCACCGCTGCGCCGGCTTCGCCGCGTCCGGCCGCCGTGCGCTCGAACGCGCGGGGCGCACGCTCGCCGACGTCGCGCACCGCGAGCTCTACTCGTGCTTCCCGGTCGCCGTGCGGCTCCAGATGCGCGAGCTCGGCATCGACGACGGCCGCCCCGTCACGGTGAGCGGCGGCATGCCGTTCGCCGGCGGCCCGCTGAACCACTTCTCGCTGCAGGCGCTGGTGAAGCTCGCGCAGCTGCTGCGCGCCGATCCGGGCAGCGCCGGCTATCTCAGCGCGGTGTCGGGCATCCTGACCAAGCAGGGCGCGAGCGTCTGGTGCACCGAGCCGGGGCCGCACGACTTCGCCTTCGACGACGTGAGCGAGGAGACCGCGCGCGCGACCGCGGCGGTCGCGATGAGCGAGGGCGCGGAAGGCGAGGGCAGCGTCGCGACCTACACGGTGCTCTACGAGCAGGGCGCGCCGGCGCGCACGGTCGTCGTGTGCGATCTCGCGGACGGCCGCCGCACGCTCGCGTCGAACGCCGATCCAGCGCTCGCCGCGATCGCCGTCCGCGAGGAGCTGTGCGGCCGCGCGGTGCGCATCGCGGGCGGGCGCGCCGAGCTGCACTAGCGCGCCCCGCGCCGCGGCTTCCCGGCGCGCGGCTCAGTCGACCCGCGCCGGTCGGCCCGGGATCAGGTCCGTGCCGTCGCCCGCGTCCACCGTCCCGTGCTCTCTCCGGTAGAAGCGCAGGATGTCCCGGTACTGCACGTATCCGAGCAGGCGCTTCCGGCCCTGAGTCTCGACGATCGGAAGCTTGTCGAATTCGCGATCGCCGAAGTACTCGAGCGCCTGGATCAGGTTGTCGTCGGGCGTGAGCGCGATGGCGGGCCGGTTCACCAGATCGTGGGCCACGACGAGCGCGCCCACGTGGTCCATGTCCTCGCGGTCTCCGAGGTCGCGCAGGGCGACGAGGCCCGAGAGCTCTCCGCGCTCGTTCTGCAACACGAGATCGCTCTGGCCGGTGTCGCGGACCCACGACTCGAGCGCCGACCACGGCAGGTCGTCGCGGACGATCGCGACGCGCCCGTAGACGCCGCGCATCGCCTCCCGGATCGTCACGCGCCTGAGCACGTTCGGGTTCATCTCCCAGAGGTGCGCGCGCGAGTAGAACTTGTTGTCCACCTGCATGGTGTAGATCGACCAACGCCGCGACGTGATCAGCGCCACGGTCGCCACCAGCATCAGCGGGGGCAGCAGCTCGTACGCGCCGGTGAGCTCGCAGACCATCAGGAGCGAGGCGATCGGCGCGTTGGCGACGCCCGCGAAGAAGGCGCCCATCCCGACCACCGCGTAGGGAGCCGCGTCCGGCACCAGGTCGGGAAACAGCTCGTGGCTCAGCGTCCCCACGAAGCCGCCGAGCATCGCGCCGATGAAGAGGCTCGGAGCGAAGACGCCGCCGGATCCGCCCGACGAGATCGTGAACGACGTCGTCGCGATCTTCAGCACGGCGAGCAGCAGCAGCACGCCGGCGGTCGCGTTCATGCCGTCGACGGTGCCGCCGGCGAGCACTTGCTGGACGTATCCGAAGCCCTGGCCCATGACCTGGGGAAAGAAGAAGCCGACGAGGCCCACCATCAGCCCGCCGATCGGCGGCACCAGGTAGCGGTTGACGGGAAGGCGGTCGAAGAAGTGCTTCTTCGATCCGTGCATGAAGCGGACGTAGAGGTAGCCGGCGGCGGAGCAGACGAGGCCGAGCACCAGGTAGAAGAGCAGTTGGATCGGGGAGTGGAACGGCGCGCCGCCGAACGCGAAGACGTGGTGGAAGCCGTTGACGGAACAGAAAACGGTGTAGGCGGTGACGGACGAGAGGATCGCGGGCATCAGCGCGTCGGTCTCGAGGTCCTCCTTGTAGAGGACCTCCACGGCCGTCAGCGCCCCGCCGAGCGGCGCGCGGAAGATCGCGCCGAGACCGCCGGCGCAGCCCGCCACCAGCATCGTCCGGCGCGCGCGCGCGCCCATCTCGAGGTAGTGCCCGACCAGCGAGCCGATGCCCGCGCCGGTCTGCGCGGTCGGCCCCTCCTTGCCCGCGCTGCCGCCCGACGCCAGCGTGGCGATCGTCGCGAGCGCCTTCACCAGCGGCACGCGCCTGCGCATCGTGCCGCCCTTGTTGTGGAAGGCGTCGATGTAGGAGTCGGTGCCCGTGCCCTCGGCCTCCGGCGCGAAGGTCTTGACGAGGAGACCCGACACCACGCCGCCGAGAACGGGCAGCACGAGGAGCAGCCACCGCCGCGGCGGACCCTCCGGCGCCGCCAGTGCGTGCGGCTCGCCGGCCGGCGCCGGGACCGCGAGCTGCACCCACGCGCCCATCGTGACTTCGGTCGCCAGGCGCAGCGCCTCGTTGAAGAGCAGCGCGCCCGCGCCGGCGAGAATGCCGATGACGATCGAGTAGAGATAGATCGTCCGCGTGTTGATGTCGGTGAAGACGCCCTTCAGATCGAACAGTCTTGCGACGCGCACGACGCGAGCATGGTCGACCGAGCGCGCAACGGCCACCCGCCGAGCGGGCCTCGACCGAGCGTGCGATCCCGGCATGCGCGGGATGTCGGATCCGGGTACCGTCGCTCGGCGGGGAGTCACCGAGCATGGGCTTCAATCTCGCCGACCTCTGGGAGCAGGCCGCCGACGCCTTCGCCGAGCGCGAGTGCCTCGTCGCGAACGGCGTGCGCCGCAGCTACGCGCAGCTCGAGGAGCGCGCCAACCGGCTCGCGCACCACCTCGCAGCGCACGGCGTCGGGCCCGGCGACCGCGTCGGCATCTACGCGCACAACTGCGTCGAGTGGGTCGAGACGCTGTGGGCGGTGTTCAAGATCCGCGCGGTGTGGATCAACATCAACTACCGCTACGTCGAGGACGAACTCCGCTACCTGTTCGACAACGCCGAGCTGCGCGCGCTGGTCTTCGCGCGCGAGTACGCGCCGCGCGTCGCCGCGGTGCGCGACTGCATGCCGCGGCTCGCGCACGCGCTCGTGATCGACGACGGCAGCGGCGCCGAGCTCGGCGGCGTCGACGCGCTGGACTACGAGGCCGCGCTGGCGAGCGGCTCGCCCGACCGCGGCTTCGCGCCGCGCTCCGGCGACGATCACTACATCCTCTACACCGGCGGCACGACGGGCATGCCGAAGGGCGTCGTGTGGCGGCACGAGGACGTCTTCATGGCGCTCGGCGGCGGCATCGACCAGATGAGCGGCGCCAAGGCGCAGCGCCCCGAGGAGATGCTGGAGCGCGCGAAGACGCAGGCGCTCCAGACCTACTTCGCGACCGCACCGCTCATGCACGGCGCGTCGCAATGGTGCGTCATGGGCCGCAGCTTCCTCGGCGGCAAGACCGTGCTCGCCGCGAAGTTCGACGCCGCCGACGTCTGGCGCCTCGTGGCCGAAGAGAAGGTGCAGGCGCTCTTCATCACCGGCGACGCGATGGGACGCCCGCTCGCCGACGCGCTCGAAGCGCGCGGCACCGCCGGCCTCGAGTCGCTGGTGCTCGTGACCAGCACCGCGGCGGTGTTCTCGCCCACCGTGAAGGACGACTTCTTCCGCTTCTTCCCCAATCTCGTCATCGTCGACGGCGTCGGCGCGTCCGAGGTCGGAGGCAACGGCGTCCTGCTCTGCACCAAGGGCAACACGCGCATGCTGGGCGGCGGCCCGACCTTCAAGCCGGGGCCCGGCACCGTCGTGCTCGGCGACGACCTGCGCCCCGTCGCGCCCGGCTCGGGCGTGATCGGCCGCATCGCGCGCACCGGCCACATCCCGCTCGAGTACTGGAAGGACCCGAAGAAGAGCGCCGAGACCTTCTTCACCGCGCCCGACGGCCAGCGCTACTCGATGCCGGGCGACTTCGCGCGCGTCGAGGCCGACGGCCAGGTCACGCTGCTGGGACGCGGCTCGGTGTCGATCAACTCGGGCGGCGAGAAGATCTATCCCGAGGAGGTCGAGCACGCGATCAAGTCGCACGCCGCGTGCTTCGACGCCGTCGTGATCGGCGTCCCCGACGAACGCTGGGGCAGCCGCGTCGCCGCGATCGTCGAGCCGCGCCCCGGCGCGTCCGTCACGCTCGAAGAGCTGCAGGCGCACTGCCGCGACCACCTCGCCGGCTTCAAGATCCCGCGCCAGCTCACGCTCGTGAACCGCATCGAGCGCTCGCCGGCGGGCAAGCCGGACTACCGATGGGCGCAGAAGGTCGCGGGCGACGCGAAGGCGTAGTCGCGGTGCGCGACTACTGATCCGTCGCCGTGCCCCCGGTCGTCCCGCCGGTGGCGCCGCCGGTCGTCCCGCCGGCCGCGCCGCCCGTCGTGCCGGCGCCCGGCCCGCCCATGCCGCGGCCCATCTTCTTGCCGTGGTGCGGACCGGGTCCCATGCCGCCGCCCGCCATGCAGCCCTGCGCGCCCATGTGCTGCTGACAGCTCGTGTGCATCTCGGCGTGGCAGTCGCCCCAGGTGCGATCCGACGCGAGACATTCGGCCATGCGCCGGTGCGCCTCGGCCATCTTCTGGCGCTGCTCCTGGGTCGGCTCCTTGTAGCCCTGCGCCGCCGGATCGGCGGCGAAGACCGGGCCGCTCGCCAGCAGCGCGCTCGCGACTGCGAACAGGACACCGCGACGGATTCGCTTCATGGAGATTCTCCTCGATGGACGCCGCGCGAAGCGGCGCCACCGTCCCGGGAGCGAGCATGGACGACTCGCGAGCGCTTGGCGAGCCGCGGATGACGCGACCGTGGCGCGGCCGGTCGCAGCTTTCGCCACGCGTCGCGCCGCCGCGAGCGAGGACCGGACGCGATCGTCAGGCCCGCGCCGCGCGAGAAGAAGCGAGTCGTCCGCGATGTATGTGTGGATGGATTCGAGGTCGGCAACCGACCGGGGCGACCCATCGAGCCGATTCACGCGCCGAAGCGCCGCGTCACCTCTTCGTGAGGAATCCGCTGCCCCGCGTCGAGCTGCTCCAAACCTTCCTCGATCTTCGCGAGGAATACGAGCCGCTCGATCGCATCGTCGATCGTCGCATCCGCCGGCAGATCCTCGAGCGCCGCGAGGATTCGTTCCTTCGTCGTCGGGTTCGCCATGCCGAAAAACCCAGCACCCTACTCGAAGTCAGCGGGACGCAGTGGAGGATGGTTCACGCGAGAGCTC
Organism: Pseudomonadota bacterium; assembly: GCA_003576805.1. GTDB lineage: Bacteria > Myxococcota_A > UBA9160 > UBA9160 > PR03 > PR03. The sequence continues at coordinate 10,220 of QEVM01000093.1, forward strand.
AGCCCGCGGTCTGCCCGCCGTCGATCGCGAGCACCGCGCCGTTCACGAAGCGCGCCTCGTCCGACACGAGGTACGCGACCGCCGCCGCGATCTCCTCGGGCTCCGCGAGCGGCATCAGCGGCATCAACTTCGCCACCAGCGACATGTCCGCGCCGTCCGGGAACTTCACCGCCGACGTGAGCGCCGTCTTCACGCCGCCCGGCGCCACCGCCACCACGCGCAGTCCGCGCTTCCCGTACTCGACCGCGAGACATTGCGTCAGCGAGATCACCCCCGCCTTCGTGACCGAATACGGCAGCGTGTACGCCTGCCCGCGCGTCCCGGCCGCCGACGCCATGTTCACGATCGTCCCGCGCGTCGCGAGCAGATGCGGAATCGCCGCCCGACACAGAAAGAACGGCCCCGACAAATTGATCGCCACCACGCGATTCCACTCCGCCTCGGAGATCTCGCTCGCGTGCCCCCAGCTCATCACGCCCGCGATGTTGCAGAGCACGTCCAGCTTCCCGAAGCGCGCGACCGCAGCCGCGACCGCCGCGCGACACGCCGCGGGATCGGCGACGTCGAGCCGGTGCGCGACGGCGGTGCCGCCGGCGGCGGTGATCGTCTCGACCGTCGCCGCGAGGCCGCGCTCGTCGACGTCGCAGGCGAAGATCTGGGCGCCCTCGGATGCGAGGCGAACGGCTGTCGCGCGGCCGATGCCGGAGGCGGCGCCGGTGAGGAGGGTGGTGCGAGCTTGAGTCACGCGTGTATCGCGACGGTCACTCATCGATTCCGCCGTCGTCGCTCGCGTCATCCGGCTCATCCTCGTCGGAAATTTCCCCGGTCGACCACTCGAACGTCATCCCATTGCGCCTTTCGTAGGTGGAAATGATGGCATCGATCATCTTGTCGAATGTGAGAAGGTCGCGATCTGGCGGGCGTCCGTTCCAAGGTGGAGCCGTCATCACATCGAAGAACCGAACGTCGCCCCGTGCGGTCCCCTCCGGTTCGTAGATTCCAACGAATATGCGTTCGAATAAGTTCGGGTCTTCATCCGGCCTTTCTCTCCCGGCGCGGTGATGAAACCACTCGACGGCGCGCCCGAATGACGATGCTCGCCTCGCCGTGCCGTCGTCGCATCCGTCAGCGGGCAAGAAGAAGAGCGCCACCATGACGGCGTAGGGCTGTCGCTGATGATATGCACTCGACTCAGCAAGAAACTCAGTGTCGTGACGACTCAGATTGTGGTCGTATCGCGAAATCGACTTGATCTCGCCGGACTTGGTTCGCTTCAAATCCTTGTGATTCACCGTCTTGATGGAAACGCCCAAAGCAAGGCCGAGCTCCAGCGTGCTGTAGTTGACGTCGAGCTTCTTGAATCCCTTCTTCGTCTTGGCGCGCGATTCTCGCCCGTCGCCGCGTGGCCCAGGCCGTATCGTTTCGAAGCGCTTGTGCCGGCCGCGTATCTCGTTCGCAACGAGTACGGCGAGTGCGTCGCTGAAACGCTGGGCGTACTTTCGCTTCTCATTTTGATTAGCAGTGTGAGGAATGATCGGATCGGCTTTGATGAGCGCAGGGAGTATGGAAGACGCGCGCATGCCTTCGTTGTCTCGCTTTGCCAAGTCGCTACCTCGATGAACGGGTCTGGATGGTGTTGAGTAAGGCGGCGCGCAGCGTTCGTTCGAGCTGTGCCGCCGTTTCGGTCTGGCACTCCCATATAACGACGGTGCGAAATCCCCGCGCTTGTAATTCCTCGAGTGCCCGCCGATCACGCGCGATGTTCGCATCGAACTTGTTCTGCCAGAATTCGCGATTTCGCCTTGGGGTCGTCGTTCGTGAGCAGTTCCGATGCCTGTGCCAAAAGCAGCCGTGCACGAATATGGCCCATCCTTGCCTGCGATTGGCAAGGTCAGGTGAGCCTGGGAGATCGCGATTGTGCAAGCGGTAAGAGTGGCCCAGGCAATGAAGGACTCGCCGGACAGCAAGCTCGGGCGACGTACCGTGTTGTCGGATGCGAGCCAGGCGAGCCGACGTGTCAGGATCGGTTATGAGATTGTGCCTTGTAATGCTACGGCGAGACTTGCGCGCGCCTCGAGACTTGGCGGCCATGCGGCTCAATCTGCCGCACGCGTTCGATGTGCGCATCGATCGCGTCCAGGAAGCCGGTGGGGAATCGCAGCGAACTGAGCTTGGTCCGTGCTCGGAATCCCGCGGCGGCTCTAAGTGAGAGCGGACGAGTCGGATGCAAGAGGAACTCCTGCAGCGGCGATCTCGTGCGTCGCTCGGGCCACGTCGAGACGGAAGACGCGTGACGTCCGCTCCCGATGTTCCAAGCGGCGCGCGGCCACGGCGATCCCTTGGGCAAGACCGGGTCCCACGTGCCGTCGTAGTTTCCAGGCTTCGCGAGACTGCGGCCGATCCACTCGGATACGGGGACCGTCACAGCGTTACCGACCATCTTCCAACGCATCGACTTGCGTACGACGCTCTCGGCGGGCCGCGTCCAGTCGGGTCGGAATCCTTGCATCCGTTCGGCGTCGCGGAGATCGGGCGTGACGATCTCGCCGCTCGGGAGAAGGATCGCGGGCGGAGACGGGATTCCGACCGTCGAACCGCCCTTCAGGGTCGGCACCGCATCGACTGCCCAGCCGAGCCCTCGTACTCCTTCCGTCCAGTAGAACCCAAACGCAAGGTTCCGATCGAACGGCCGTTCCTGGGGCGGGCCGACGTCGTCCTTGAAGAGGATCGCCCGCGGATCGTGGTCGAGGCTCGCGATCAGAAAGACCCGCTCGCGCCTCTGCGGAACGCCGAACGCGCGCGAATCGACCACGCGATATGCCCAGCGGTAGCCCAGTTCCTCCAGCTCGGAGACGATCACCTCGAGCGCACGGCCGCGAGCCAGCTGGAGCATGAACGGGACGTTCTCGAGGAGGAGCCACGGAACGCGCCGTCGGCGTAGCAGGCGGAAGACCTCGCCGATCAATCCCGAGCGGTGGCCGTCGATACCTTTCGTCATTCCTGCCTGGCTAAGATCTTGACAGGGGAAGCCCGCGGCAAGGAGCTGAACGTCGGACGGCACCGCCTTCAACTCGCGGACGTCCGTTGCCAGTCGAATGCCCGGGAAGCGGTTCTCCAGCACCGCCGCCGCACCGGTTTCGTTCTCGCAGAGCAGCGAGGCTCGGTGCTTGGCGCGATGCAGGCCGAGCTCGATCCCGCCCACGCCCGCGAAGAGACCAGCGACGGCGAGATTCTGTTGAGGCGGCGTGTCCGGGTATTGCTGCTCGTGCGTCCACGCCAGCAAAGGCGCGGCGGGTGTCTTCGATGATCGAGCGCGCCCCCGGCGCTTGCCCGGCGCCTTCGGATCGAGCTGTTTCGCCATCGGAATTCGGCCTCTCACCGGGACCGAGACCACTGCCCATCTGTGGCGCACCGTACCACGCGGCGCGGAGGACGGCGCCCGCCGTGAAGACTCAAACGGAGTTTTGGATCCGGTCCGAGCATCGCTGGGGTGAGCGATGGCAATCTAAGTCGCCCGTGTGACGGATCCGGTCGCAACGTGCCGGGAACTTCGTCGTCGTTCTCGGTAAGCACCATTGGGGAGCGGCGGAGATCATGGCTCAGTCCTCCACGCCCACCCCCACCCTCCTCCTCGGCGCCGCCGGCCGCGACTTCCACGTCTTCAACACCGTCTACCGCGACGACCCCGCGCACCGCGTCGTTGCCTTCACCGCCGCGCAAATCCCCGGCATCGCGGGCCGACGCTATCCCGCGTCGCTCGCGGGGGCGCTGTATCCCGACGGCATCCCGATCGAGCACGAGGCGTCGCTCGAAGCGCTGTGCCGCGAGCACGGGGTGCGGCGGGTGGTGTTCGCGTACAGCGACGTGACGCATGCGCACGTGATGCACCTCGGGTCGCGGGCGCTGGCGTGCGGGGCGGACTTCGTGTTGCACGGGCCGGAGGCGACGATGCTGCGAGCCGGGCGGCCGGTGGTGGCGGTGTCGGCGGTGCGCACCGGTTGTGGGAAGTCGCAGACGGCGCGCTTCGTCGGTGCGCGGCTCGCGCGGGCGGGGCTGCGCGTCGCGGCGCTGCGGCATCCGATGCCGTACGGCGATCTCGAGCGCGAGCGGGTGCAGCGCTTCGCGACGCGCGCGGACCTCGACGCGGCGAAGTGCACGATCGAGGAACGCGAGGAGTACGAGCCGTGGGTGGCGGCCGGCGCGGTGATCTTCGCGGGCGTGGACTACGCGGCGATCCTCGCGGCGGCGGAGGCCGAGGCGGACGTGCTGGTCTGGGACGGCGGCAACAACGACTTCCCGTTCGTGCGGCCGGACCTGCACCTCGTGCTCGTCGACGCGCTGCGGCCGGATCAGGTGACGACGCACCACCCGGGTGAAGCGGTGCTGCGCATGGCGGACGTGGTGGTGATCAACAAGGTGGACGGTGCGCCGGCGCACGAGGTCGCGCGGCTCGTCGCAGCGGTGCGCGCGGCGAATCCGGCCGCGCGCGTGGTGCGCACGGCGTCGCCGCCGCGGCTCGACGATGCGGCGGCGGTGCGCGGCCGGCGCGTGCTGGTCGTCGAGGACGGGCCGACGATCACGCACGGCGGCATGCCGTACGGCGCGGGCTTCGTCGCGGCGACGCGCGCCGGCGCGGAGGTGATCGATCCGCGACACCGCGCGGCGCCGGCGATCGCCGCGGTGTTCGCGGCCCACCCGCACATCGGCCGCGTGCTGCCCGCGATGGGCTACGGCGACGCGCAGCGCGCCGCGCTGCGCGCCACGATCGAGAGCTCGACGGCCGACGTCGTCGTGTCGGGCACGCCGGTCGATCTCGCGTCGGTGCTCGCGCTGACGAAACCCGTGGTGCGCGTGCGCTACGAGCTGGAAGAGGTGGACGAGCCGGGGCTCGGCGCGATCGTGGATGCGTTCGTGGCCGGTCGTTCTCGGACGCCGAGTACCACTATTAACGATTGACGTTATCATCGATTCCAGCACGCTGCCGGCGTGATCGTGAGCTTTCGCGACGCGCACACCGAACGAGTGTTCCGGCGCCTTCCGAGTCGACTTCCTCCGGAGCTGCAACGCCGCGCGCATCGCAAGCTCCTGCTGATCGACGCGGCACGCACGCTGGACGATCTGCGGATCGTGCCCGGAAACCGGCTCGAGCAGCTGACGGCCGATCGACGCGGGCAGCACAGCATCCGAGTGAACCGCCAGTGGCGGATCTGCTTCCGCTGGCGAGATGGCGACGCCCACGAAGTCGAGATCTGCGATTCCCACTGAACGAGAGAGGAGCGGCATGCCGCGTCGTGTCCACGAGCAAGTGCATCCCGGCGAGATCCTGGCGAAAGAGTTTCTGGAGCCTTTGGAGGTGAGCCAGTACCGCCTCGCCAAGGACATCTCCGTCCCTCCGCGCCGCATCAACGAGATCGTGCACGGAACGCGCTCGATCTCCGCCGACACGGCCCTGCGACTCGCGCGCTACTTCGGGACGAGCGAAGAGTTCTGGCTGAACCTCCAGATGCGCTACGACCTCTCCGTCGAGCGGGAGCGGCTAGGACCGCGGCTTCGCACGGAAGTCGCGGTGCGCAAGCGCGCGAGCTGATCTCCGCCACCTAGTCCGCGCCGCCACGGGTCGCCTGCGGATCTGGCGTGTAGTCGCCGCGCGTTCAGCGCGGGCCGATCGTCTCGCGCAGCAGATCCGCGAACGCCGCGAGCTGCGCCGCGCCGTCGCCGCGGTACGTCGAGCCGTGCATGATGGCCAGCGTCGCGGGCGACAGCGCAGCCAGGCGACGGAGCGCGGCGTCCGTCTCGTGTGTGTACGGGATGTCGTGCGCGAGCGGACCCTTCATGCCTTCGACGAGCGCCGCGCGGACGGCGGGGAGCAGGTCGTCGGTCGTGATTGCCGCGGGGTCGCCCGGCTGGAACAACAGGTCGGAGCAGAAGAGCGTGCGGCTCGTCTCCTCGAACCAGAGGCCGGCGTCCCAGCCGTGCGGCAGGTGCGGCGTCGCGAGATAGCGCATGCGGCGGCGCCCGGTCGCGACCACCTCCCCGTCCGCGACGACGCGCGGCGGGCGGTCCGCGTAGTCGCCGAGCATGACCAGCGCACCGACGGCGCCGGCCACGGCCTGCGCCTGCGGCGCGAGCGCGAGCCAATCGTTCAGCGCGCCGCACTCGTCGGGCTCGAAGTGGCTGAAGCCGATCCAGCGCAGCTTCGCCGGATCGGTCACGGCGCGCACGCCGGCCAGCGTCGCGTCGAACATGCGCCGCATGCCCGTGTGCACGAGGAAGGGCTCGTCGTCGAGCTGCAGGAACTGGTTGAACTGGATGCCGAAGTCGGGATGGAAGGTGCTGATGCGGAACAGCGACGGCGCGATCTCGGTGGTGCGGGGCGCGAGCATGCGGACCCCCTGGTCGGTGGCGCGCAGCATAGCTCGCGGTCACCGTGGCGACGGCCGCGCGTGCGCCGCAATCTCGCCGGCCCCGCGAAGGAGACTCCGATGTCCGCACTCTTCGATCCCACCCTGCTGCGCGACGCCGCGCAGCGCGCGGAGGGCTACCTCGCGTCGCTGCCGGAGCGGCCCGTGCGCGCGGCGGAAGGCGCGCCCGAGAAGCTGCGCGCGGCGCTCGGCGGCGCGCTGCCCGCGGCAAAAAATAACAGGGATACGGTTTTTTTATTGGCATCAGTAAATAATGCTCGGTTTACAAAACCCGTCTTTCCCGGCGACCAAATCTTCATAGAAATCACT
>QEVM01000094.1 GCA_003576805.1 Pseudomonadota bacterium
CGCTGCGCTCGGGGCCGCGCGCGGCCGGACGCTCCGCCGCGCCGCGCGCCTCCGGCGTGCGCCGTGCGCGCCGCCGCCACACCAGCGGCCCGAGCGCGAGCGCCGCGTAGAGCGCGAGGTTCCACGCGACCAGCACCGCGATCGGGTTGTAGAGCACGTGGATCTGCTCGGCCGGGCCGAGCCAGTTGGAGAAGACGCCGACCAGCAGCGGGATCGCGAACGCCCACGCCGGCGCGTGCGGCGCGTCGCCGAGCGCCAGCAGCGAGCGGTACGCGGCGAGGTCGTGATCGAGCCGCCACGACGCGCGGCGCAGCACCCATGCGTATTCGCCGTCGGCGTCCTGCGCGCTCGCGGCCGCGTCCGCGTCGGGCGACGCGGCGAGCTCGGGCCGGGTCTCCTCGACGGCGCGCGCGAGCAGGATCTCGGCCGCGTCGTCAGCGTGCATCGTGCGCTTCAGCCTACTGCGTCGCCCGGCAGCGGGGCGAGGCGGGCCGCGGCCGGCGCGCCCTCGAGCCAGGCCGCGACGACTGCGGGCTCCACCGCGCCGCGCGCGAGGCGGCTCGCCTGCGCGAGACGCGCGACGTGATAGAAGACGACCGCGAGCGCGAAGCCCGCGACGACGATCGCCATCACCGCGAGCGCGCCGGGATCGGCGTCGAGCGTGGTCACGCGGTCGGCGACGATCCACGCCGCGCCGGCGCAGATCGCGGCCGAGAGCGCGACCGCGCCGGCGACGCGCGCCACGATCCCCGCCGCGCCGCGCGCGAGGAACGCCTCCAGCTCGCGGCGCGAGAAGTGGTCGAGGAACCAGCCGGTGTCCTCGTCGACGGCGCGCGCGCGCGGCGGCAGCACGCTGGCGCCGGTCAGCGGATCGAGCGCGGCGTCGCCGCGCGCGTGCGCCTCGATGCCGAGCCGGATGCGCGCGTGCACGGCCTCGTCGATCGGGAAGCGCAGCGCGACGACGAACGCGAGCGCCGAGAAGAAGGCCGGCGTCAGCGCGAAGATCGTCTTGATCGCGAGCACGACCTCCGGCGTCTGCGGGACGTTCGGCTGGTAGCCGAGCGTCGCGAGCACGGCGATCGGGATCGCGGCGCTCGGGATCGCCACGAACTTGGGCAGCATCGCCCAGAACGCGGTGTACTGGGCCTCGCGCCGCTTGCCGGTGTGGAGCTCGTCGTAGTCGATCACGTCGGCCTGGATCGAGGGGCCGATGAAGAGCCCGGCGCCGAACGCCGAGCCCGACCACGTGATGAGCAGCAGCGTCGCGAGCGTGTCGCCCGCGCCGACGAAGAACATCGCGGCGCCGCCCGTGATGCCGAACGCGAAGCTCGCGAGCCAGGTCGGCTTCTTGCCGAAGCGGCGCGCCGCCCACACCCAGCCCGGCAGGCACAGGAAGCCGGCGCCGAAATAGGCGGCGAGGTAGATCGCGAGCCAGCCGGCCGGGTTCTCCGGCTGGATCACGTACGCGTTGAAGAAGGGCATGAAGGTGCCGGGGATCGCGCCCGCGATGCTGCCGATCATGTAGGTGCCGAGCAGCACGCGGAACGGCTGGTTACGCAGCGCGCGCCGCACGCCGGGCACGAACGGGTTCGACGTGCGCGTCGCGAACTCGGGCCGCTCGCGCACGCGCGCCGCCAGCAGCAGGCACGAGAACGCCAGCGCGATCGCGAACACGAGGCCGAGGTCGCGGAACGCGGCGCGCTCCGAGAGGCCGCCCGCGCTGATCAGCGCGCCGGGCGCCGCCGCCGCGATCACCGTGCCGAGGATCGCGAACGCCTCGCGAAAGCCGAACAGGCGCGTGCGCTCGTGGTAGTCGAGCGTCAGCTCCGGCCCGAGCGCGTAGTGCGGCAGCGAGTACACCGTGTGCAGCACGAAGTAGAGGATGAAGCTCGCCGCGAACCACGCCGACGCGGACGCGGCGTCGAGCGTCTCGGGCGGCGCGAAGAGCGCGTAGAAGGCGAGCGCGCACAGCGGCGAGCCGAGCGCGATGTACGGCCGGCGCCGGCCCCAGCGCGTGCGCGTGCGGTCCGAGAGCCAGCCGACCAGCGGATCCGAGAGCGCGTCGAGCGCGCGCGCCGCCGCGATGCCGATCGCGAGGATGCCGAGCGGAACGCCCACCGCGTCCGAGTAGAACTTCGGCAGGTGGATGTAGATGGGGACCAGCATCGCCGCGCCGGCGAAGCTGGGGAATCCGTAGAGGAGCAGGAGCGACAGCGGCAGGCGTACGCTGCGATCCGATCCCGGCGTGCTCTCCAATCTTCCTCCAAGGGCCCGCGGAGAATGGCGCGCCCGGAGCCGATCGGCGAGCCGCCGGCGGCGCTACAACCAGCGCCGAACCGCGCTCTTGTACTCGAGATAGTGCGCGCCGAACTTGCGCTCGAGGTAGGCCTCTTCGTGGCGCACCGCCGTCGCGTAGACGATCGCGAGCACGACGGGCACCCCGGCGACGATCCAGCCGTTGCCGAGCGCGACGCCGATCGCGAGCTGCAGCAGCGCCATGCCGACGTACATGGGATTGCGCGTCCAGCGGTAGATGCCGGTGGAGATGATCTCGGGCGTGCTCTCCCACGGCTTCGGGTCCTGGCCGGTGCGGCGGAAGAGGCCGAGCGCGGAGCCGACGAGCAACCCGCCGAGCAGCGCCGCGACGCCCGCGACGGCGAAGCGCACGCCGCGCCCGAGCGGCAGCGGCAGCGCCCACGCGAACGCGTGCAGCAGCGCGCCCGCGATCACGGCGAGCAGGTAGACGAGCGGCGGAGGCAGGCGGACGGCGGCGCCGTCGCGGTCGGAGTGCGTCATGCCCGCAGTATGCACGAGCCGAGCAGATCTCCGCTCTCGTGGGTGACGCCGTCGATCCAGACCTCGATCGATGCGTCGCGGGCGTGCTGCGACGCGAGCTCCGCGCGCGCCCACGCCGCCCACAGCGGCCACGGCGGCAGGAACAGGTAGCCGCCGCACGGCTCGCCCACCGCGACGTAGCGCCCGGACGCGACGCACGCCGCGGTCAGCAGACACACGAGCGCGGCGCGCTCCTCGTGGTCGCGGTTGGCGCGGCACAGCGACGCGACGCAGTCGGGCAGCGCGCTCGCCGCGCACGCGACGAAGCGCTCGAAGGTCTTGGCGGCGCACCACTGCTCGTAGAGCCAGTCGAACTTGCGGCCGCGCGGCAGGCGCGGCGCGGATTCGAACTGGGACTCGTCCACGCACACGCCGAGGAACGCGTTCGGGAACGCCTCCACCACGTTGCGCCGGCCGAACACGCGCGGGAACGAGACCAGCGGCATCGCGTCCGACACCAGATCGTGGAGCTGGCGCGCGGTCTCCATGCCGGCCTCGCGCAGCCGCAGGCCGGTGCCGGGCACGTGCGAGAAGCCGGGCTTGCAGCGGCGCTGGAAGAGGCCGCGCGCGAGCAGGCGTTCGCACGGTCGCACCGCGTGGTCGAGCGCCGGCAGCACCGGCGCGTCGATCGCGGCGACGGCCGCACGCCGGATCACGCGCAGCAAACGGATGCGGTCGCGCCACGTCGCGCGCGCGCGCCCGACGCGCACGACGCCGCGCGCGAGCGTCGCGACGCCCGAGCTGGGCCGCGTCTCCGAGAAGCCGACGTCGAGACCGACGAGCTGCACGCCGCAAGCGTACGGCAGCGCGCGCGCGGACTAGGCTGCGTGCATGACGTCCCGGTTGCACCGCGTCGGCGTCCTCTCGGACACGCACGGATTGTTGCGGCCCGAGGCGGCCGCGGCGCTCGCAGCAAGCGACTGCATCGTGCACGCTGCGCGGCAACAAGGACCAGGGCGCCTGGGCGAACGCGCTGCCCGCGTGCAAAGTCGTCAGCGCGGGCGGCGCGGATCTCTACGTCCTCCACGAGATCGAGCACCTGGACCTCGATCCTGCGGCCGAAGCCTGTGGCGGCGTTCCGCGTGCGGGCTGCGGGTGCGAGCGCGAGCCTTGTGGGCTCGCCGCTCGCCGTTGGCTCGCTACGCGGGAAACGGGCGTGTTGGCTGCGGTCGGTGCGCGGAGCTCGCGTGCGCGATCGATCTCGTCAGGAGAAAGTTCGGGATAGCCAGTTTTGTTTGCGGGCGTTGGCTTCGCGGGCGGCGAGGACGTCGACGGCGGTGACGGCCGCGACGCTCGCGAGCGCAGTGCCGACGGCCGCCGGCTTCGGGCTGCGGCGCGCCGCGGCGAGCAGTGCGCCGAGATCGACGGCGTCGCCCGCGACGCGCGCCCACAGCCACGGCGCCTTGCGCGTGTTCGGCGAGAGCAGGCCGAGGCCGGCGCCGATCTCGCGCAGGCCGAAGCCGCGGATCAAGCGGTCGTGTCGCCCGACGCCGAGCGTGCGCGAGAGCGCGCCCGGCATCAGCAGCTCCGCTGCGCCGAGTCCGATGCTGAACCAACCGAGCATGCGTGCAGTCTTTCCGACGTCCATCGCTCGTTCCTCCGTCGCTGCTCCGAGAGCAAGCGGAGGGCCAAGCCGAACGGCGAGCGGCGCGCGTCCGATGGCGCGCGCTGGCAGCCGTGCGCATCCGTCTGTACATCCTTCCCGCGCGGCGCGACACCGCCGCGCGCGGGGGGCGCGTCGATGAGCGATCGAGAGTCCGCGCCGCGCGCGTTCGCGCCGCCGGTCGTCGTGTGGGCGCTCGTGCTCGGCGCGATCGGCTTCGTGTGCGGCTTCTTCGGTCCGATCGCGCTCGCGCCCGAAGCGAACCAGGGCCCGCTGCTCGGGATCTTCATCACCGGACCGGGCGGCTTCGTGCTCGGCCTCGTCGTCGGCGTCGTGCTGCGCACGGCGCGCGTGCCGGTGCGGCGCCAGTGGCAGGCGCTCGCCGCGACGAGCGCGCTGCTCGCGGCCGCGACGCTCGTCCTCGCGACGCCGCCGCCGCGGCGGCTCGGGCGCATCGTCGACGCCGAGGTCGCCGGCTGCGAGAGCGCGGACGCGCGTGCGGCGCAGGCCGTCGAGCGCTGGCAGACGCGGATCGCCGAGGTGACGTGGGCGGAGCCGCGCGACGGCTGGCGCGACGGCGTCGCGCAGATGCTGGCGCGCGAGCCGGGCGTCGTCGTCGAGCTGCGCGTGCTGCGCCGGCGCGAGCTCTCCGAGCTGCGCAAGCCGTGGAACGCCGGCCGCCTCGACGCCAGCGCGTGGGAAGCCGCCGAGACGCGCGAGGCGTACTGGCTGCCGCAGGCCGATGCGTCGTGCGACGCCGCGCTCGCGGCGCCGCGCGGCTTCTGGCTGCCGACCAGCCAGACCGAGCGGAGCTGGCCGCCGGAGCGGCTGCCGAACTTCTTGGGCCTGATGACGCTCGCGCCGGTGCCCGCGCAGTACGCGGCTTTCCTCGATCGCTGACGCGCGCGCGCCGCGGCGCGATACTCGTGCGCCGTTGCAGCGGAGCGAGACGCGATGAAGCCCAAGACGACGAAGCCGACCGCGGGGAAGCCGGGGCCCGACGGCGGCCTCGTCTACTCGAGCGCCCACGGCCGCATGTGTCCCGCCTGCGGCAAGCCCGCGGCGCAGTGCGCGTGCAAGCAGAAGCAAGCCGCGACGCCCGCCGGTGGCGGCGTCGTGCGCGTCGGCCGCGAGACCAAGGGCCGCAAGGGCAAGGGCGTCACCGTCGTCACGGGCGTTCCGCTGCGCGGCGACGTGCTCGGCGAGCTGGCGTCGCGCCTGAAGCGCCTGTGCGGCTCGGGCGGCACGGTGCGCGACGGCGTGATCGAGATCCAGGGCGATCACCGCGACCTGCTGGTCGGGGAGCTCGCGAAGCTCGGTTGGACGGTGAAGCGCTCCGGCGGCTAGAGCGCGGGGAGGACGCGATGACTCGCGACGCGCGGCGCGCCATGCGCATCCAGCTCACCGACGAGCGCCGCGAACGCATGCTGCGTTCCGTGCGGCAGTTCTTCCTCGCCGAGCTCGACATCGAGCTCGGCACGCTCGCCGCGGAGCGCGCGCTCGACTTCTTCGTGAAGGAGCTGGGCGCGCCTGTCTACAATCAGGCGATCCAGGACGCGCGCGCCTTCCTCGCGGCGAAGCTCGAAGATCTCGCGGGCGAGTTCTACGAGCCCGACGAGCCGTACGCGCGATGAGCCGCCGATGACGCGGCTCTTCCTCAACGTCGACGTGCCCGACGTCGCGCGCGCCGCCGCGTTCTACTGCGCGGCGCTCGGGCTCACGGTCGCGCGCCGGCTCGGTCCCGACGTGACCGAGCTCGCCGGCGCCGGGGTCCCGATCTTCCTGCTCGCGAAGGCGGCGGGCACGCCGCCGCACGCGGCGCCCGCCGCGCCGCGCAGCTACGAGCGCCACTGGTCGCCGATCCACTTCGATCTCGTCGTGGACGAGGTCGAGCCCGCGCTCGCACGCGCGCTCGCGGCGGGCGCGCGCCTCGAAGCCGGCGTGCAGAGCTACGACTGGGGCCGCATGGCGGTGCTCGCCGATCCCTTCGGCCACGGCTTTTGCATCGTCGAGCTGCGCGGTCGGGGCTACGCCGCGCTGGCCGATCCGCAGCGCGGCTGATCCCGGCAGCTCGCACGCGACCGGCACGGTTGCTGCACCGCTCTCGGCTTCGGAGGATGCCCGGTGGTGCGCCTACTGCGATGGATCGCGCTGCTCGGCGCCGGCGTGGCGGTGGCGGCCGCCGCCGCGCACGTGCTCGAGCTCCCCAACAAGATGACGCTCGACGGACCGCTCTGGCTCGCGGTGCAGCAGAGGCTGTATCGGGGCTGGGGGCCGATCCTCGGGCCCTTCGAGGTCGCGGGCGCCGCCGCGGCGTGGGCGCTCGCGTGGTGCGTGCGCGAGCGGCGCGTGGCGTTCGCGCTCGTGCTCGGCGCCGCGATCTGCCAGACGATCGCGCTCGTCGCGTTCTTCCTCGTCGTGCAGCCGGTGAACGGCGCGCTCGCGCAGTGGACGCCCGCCACGCTGCCCGACGACTGGAGCGCGCACCGGCTGCGCTGGGAGCTCGGACACGCGCTGCGCTTCGTGTTCTTGCTGACCGCGCTCGTCGCGCAGCTACGGGGCGCGGCCGCCGATCTCGCCGCGGCGGCGCTCCCGCCCGCGCAGCCGATCCCGCTCGTGCGCCGTCGCCCCGTCCGCGCGCGGCGCTGATCTCGCCGCCACCGCCACCGTCTCGCACCTCGTGTATGGTGCGCCGCGGAGGTGGAACGCATGGCGCTTCGAGTCGTGGGGGCGGGCCTCGGCCGCACGGGAACCAATTCGCTCAAGGTCGCGCTCGAACGACTGCTCGGCGCGCCCTGCTACCACATGATCGAGGTGTTCGCGCACCCCGAGCACGTGGCTCCGTGGCACGCCGCCGCGCGCGGCGACATGCCCGACTGGGAGAAGCTCTTCGCCGGCTACGCGGCGGCGGTCGACTGGCCCGCCGCGTCGTTCTGGCCCGAGATCGCCGCCGCGTTCCCCGACGCCGTGATCCTGCTCTCGGAGCGCGATCCCGCGTCGTGGTGGAAGAGCGCGAGCAGCACGATCTTCCCGTCGATGGGCCAGGTGAGCGGCGCGTGGCGCGAGATGATCGACACGCTCTTCGCGGCGCGCTTCACGACCGCGATCACCGACCGCGACGCCTGCATCGCCGCCTACCAGCGCCACTACGAGGACGCGCTGCGACGCATTCCGGCGTCGCGCCTCGTGCGCTGGCGCGCGAGCGACGGCTGGGAGCCGCTCTGCCGCGCGCTCGGCGTGCCGGTGCCGAACGAGCCTTTCCCGCACACGAACACCAGCGAAGAGTTCCATCAGCGCATCGCGCTCCACGTGCCGGGCCGCGACGCGTGAGCGACGTGCTCGAGGTCGCCGTGCTCTACGTGCGCGCCGGCGAGGGCGCGGCCTTCGAAGCGGCGTTCGCGGAGGCGCGGCAGATCATCGCTTCGATGCCCGGCCATCAGCGCCACGAGCTGCGCCGCTGCGTCGAGCGCGCGGACCGCTACCTGCTGCTCGTCTGGTGGGACACGCTCGAGGCGCACACCGAAGGCTTCCGCGGCTCGCCCGAGTACCAGCGCTGGAAGACGCTGCTGCACCGCTTCTACGAGCCCTTCCCGGTCGTCGAGCACTACGCGCCGCTCTCCGGCGCGTGAGCGTTCAGCGCGCGAGCGCTGCGCTGCGTCCCGCGCGACGCCCGAAGAAGCTGCCGTCGCCGAGCGACAAGCCGCTCGAGTAGCCGCCGACCGCGAGCCCGGACGTGCAGCGTCCCGCGGCGAAGAGGCCGGGAATCGCGTCGCCGGCGGGATCGAGGACGCGGCCGTCGGCGTCCGTGTGCAGGCCGCCGAGCGTGAACGCCGCGTAGATCGACGCATCGGTCGTGCAGTCGAACGCGCCGAACGGCGGGTGCACGAGCGGCGCGACGTACGCGCGCTGCTTGCCGAAGACGGGATCCTCGCCGCGCGCCGCGTGCTCGTTGTAGAGCGCGAGCGTCGCTTCGAGCGCGCCGGCCGGCAGACCCAGATCGCGGGCCAGCTCGGCGGTCGTCTCGGCCACCGCGGCGACGCGGCGCGGGTAGTCGGGCTTCTCGAAGATCGCGTCGTCGACGACGAGCCACGCGCGGCCGCGCGCCTGGAAGAGCGCCAGCTCCCCGAGCCGGCCGTAGTAGGCGTCCTCGTTCACGAAGCGCTGGCCCTGCGCGTCCACGAGGACGCCGCGCTTCAGGCCCCACGGCTGCGTCGCCGGCAGCGAGATCGACGCCTTGTCCATGTGCAGCGTCGCCGCGCCGGCCGCGACGCCGAGCCGGATGCCGCTGCCGTCGTCGCCCTCCGCGCCGACGCGGAACTTGCAGCGCAGCGCGAGCGGCACGTGCTGCGCGAGCATCGCGTCGTTCATGACGAAGCCGCCCGTCGCGAGCACGACGCCGCCGCGCGCGCGCACGAAGCGCTCCTCGCCGAACGACTCGGCGACGACGCCCGCGATCGCGCCGCCGGCCTCGCGCACGAGCGCGCGGATCCGCACGTCGCCGGCGACGCGCGCGGGACTGCGCTCCACCGCCGCGAGCAGCGACCGCATCAGCATCGGGCCGGCTTGATGTTCGAGCTGCGGCACGTGGCCGCGCGGCGCGGGCCGCGCGAGATCGCAGTACGGCCGCGCGCGCTCCGAGCCCGACCACACGAGCCCGTCGTCCGTCGGCGGCTCGCCCGACACGCCGTCGTAGAAGACCGGCTTGAACGGAACGCCCTGCGCGACGAGCCAGTCGTAGTGCGCGACCGAGTGCTCGCAGTACGCCTCGATCTTGGCGCGGTCGGGCGCGTCGCCCACCGACGCGAGCAGGTACTTCGCCATCTCCTCGGGCGAGTCGTCGAAGCCGCACGCCGTCTGCAACGCCGTGCCGCCGCCGAGATAGAGCACGCCGCCCGACATCGCCGACGTCCCGCCGCCCGCCGACGCGCGCTCGAGCGCGAGCGTCTCGGCGCCGGCCGCGGCGGCTCCGAGCGCCGCGCAGGCGCCCGCGACGCCGAGGCCGACGACGACGACGTCCACGATCTCCGCGGCGGGCGGGCAGTCGGAGACGAGGCGGATCAGGGACGACACTGGCGGACCTCCGGGCCGCACAGCGTAGGCGAAACGAGCGCGCTTCAGGGCCGACACCCGAGCGCCGGGCGACTGCTTCGTGCGCTGCCACGGCGATCGGCGCGAGCGAAGGAAACGATAAGAACGGCGCCACGCCGCCTTCGGGCAGACTCGTCTTCGCGCCGCCCGGACCGGCGAGCGCGACACGACGTCCCGGGAGATCGCCGGGCAGCCCGCTCGACGCCGAGCGGCCCACCGACGCAGGAGGTCGTATGTCTCGCATGCACTGGCTGTGGCTTCCGCTCGGCGTGGCACTGGGGCTTCCCCCGGCGCTCGCGTTCGCGCAGCCGGACACGTCCCTGGTGAGCGGCAACGCCTTCGTCGTTCCGCGGGTCATCGGCATCGACGCGGCCGCCACGTCGAACCGAGGGTCGATCAGCGCCGACGGCCGCTTCGTCGCGTTCTCCTCGGCCGGCACCAACCTGGTGGACGGCGACTCGAACGGAGTCTCCGACGTGTTCATGCGCAACCTGGTGAACCCAGCCCAGTTCCGGGTGAGCCTCGCGCACGACGGAAGCCAGGGAAACGGCGACAGCTTCGCGCCGGCCGTGAGCGCGACGGGGCGGTTCGTCGCGTTCGTGTCGCGCGCGTCGAACCTCGTGCCCGGCGACACGAACGGCCGGGGCGACGTATTCGTACGCGACCTCGGGTTCGGCGGAACGGTGACGCGGGTGAGCGTCACGCAGACGGGCGGGCAGGCGAACCAGGCGAGCGCGAGTCCCGCCATCAGCGCCGACGGCCGCTACGTGGCGTTCTCGTCGTTCGCGTCGAACTTGGTCACGAGCGACACGAACGGCGTCTCCGACATCTTCGTCCGCGACCGCGTCGCCGGCACGACGCAGCTCGTCAGCGTCTCGACGGCCGGCCAGGTGGCCAACGGCGCGAGCGTCGCGCCCGCCGTCAGCGCCGACGGCCGCTACGTCGCGTTCCGGTCGGTCGCTTCGAACCTCGTGGCGGACGACACCAACGGGTTCCAGGACGTGTTCGTCCACGACCGCGTCGCGCGCACCACCGAGCGCGTCAGCGTCCCGGACCTCTCCGGTCAGGCGAACGGGCACAGCTTCGAACTCGACATCAGCGGCGAGGGCCGTTACGTCGTCTTCGAGTCGGCCGCCACGAACCTGGTGAGCGGCGACGGCAATGGCGCGAACGACGTGTTCGTGCGCGACCGCATCGCCGGCACCACCACGCGCGCCAGCGTCAACACGGATGGCGTGGAGGGCAACGGGGCGAGCCGCAAGCCCGTGATCAGCGCCGACGGCCGGCACGTCGCGTTCGTCACGAGCGCGACGAACCTCGGGCTCCTGTCCGACGTCCACGCCGGAGCGGACATCTACCATCACGATCGCGCGACCCACAGCACCCAGGTCGTGAGCATCGACCCGGATCGGTTCCTGTTCGGCCACGGCGACTTCGGGAATCCCTCGATCAGCGCCGACGGGCGGCTCATCGTCTTCGACGGCGTCGAGCGATCCTCGCCGCAGATCTTCCAGGACGTCTGGCTCCGGGATCGCGGCGTCGGCCCCGGCGTTCGGCTCTCGGTCTCGGAAGCGTCGGCCGCCGAAGGCAGCGTCTTCGGCAGCGGGACCTTGCTCTTCACCGCCATCCTTTCGGCGCGGACCACGCAGAACGTCACTTTCGAGTACTGGACGGAAGACGTGACGGCGCGCAGCGGCTCCGACTACGTTCGCACGGTGGGCACCGGCACGGTTCCGGCGGGCGCGCTCGCGGTGACGATTCCCGTGCGTGCGATCGGCAACTTCACGTGCGAGAGCCAAGAGACGATGCGCCTCCACGTCGACGTGCCGCAGCACGCGACGATCGCGGATGGAAGCGGCACCGGAACGATCCGCGACGACGACTGCGCGTCGCGGACGCTGGGCTTCTTCGACCTCTTCCCCGCGGACGCCGTCGCGACCGCCGGCGAGCCGGTCGAGCTCGCGCTGTCGTGGACGGTGCCGTCCGGCTCGTGGCGCGACCTCGACTCGCTCGAGATCCGCGTGGGCGAAGGCGGCGAGGTGCTGTGGCTGTTCTTCGACGAGACGACCCGCAAGTTCGCGCTGGTGCATCCGGCGAGCGGGCGCCTGGGAGGCGCGTTCCCCGCAGGCCATCCGAAGGTCCTCACGTCCGGCGGCGCGCACGTCCACCTGAGCGACACGGCGTTCGTGACCGACGGCCCCGACAGCCCTGAAGTGTCGCTGCTGCTCGACGTCTCGTTCCCCGCGAAGATGGCCGGTCAGACGTATCCGGTGGAGGTGCAGGCGACGAACGACGACGGCGAGACGTCGGGGTTCGAGCCGGCCGGCACGCTGACTGTCGTTCCGCAGCCCGCGCTCCGGCCGCGCTGAGCGCCGCTATCCCAGCTCCGCGCGGAGCTGCGCCGCCGTCTTCGTCGAGCCGTCCGGGCTCCAGCCGGGCGGCTCGAAGACGTAGCCGAGGCGCGTGCGCAGCGGCGCGGGGCGCAGCGCGTCGCGGATCATCGCGGCCCACTCGTGGAACGCGATGCGCAGCGGCGAGTAGGTGCGGATGTTCTTGGTGAGCCCGTAGACGACGCGGGCGCGTTCGGGCTCGAAGGTGCCGAACAGGCGGTCCCACACGATCAGGATGCCGCCGTGGTTGCGGTCGAGGTATTCGAGGTTGGCGCCGTGGTGGACGCGATGGTGCGACGGCGTGTTGAACACGAGCTCGAAACAGCGCGGCATGCGGTCCACCAGCTCGGTGTGGATCCAGAACTGGTAGATCAGGCTGATCGCGACCTGGTTCAGCATCATCAGCGGGTGGAAGCCCGCGAGCGGCAGCCACCAGTAGAAGAGCGGCACGGTGAAGGGCGTCGTGTACGACTGGCGCAGCGCGGTCGAGTAGTTGAAGTACTCGCTCGAGTGGTGGTTCTCGTGCGCGGCCCACAGGAAGCGCACCTCGTGCGACGCGCGGTGCCACCAGTAGTAGGTGAAGTCCTCGGCGAAGAAGAGCAGCGCGAACGCGGAGAGGCTGGTGCCGATCTCGAAGAGGCGGTGCTCGTACAGCCACGAGTAGACGGCGAACGTGGCGCCGCCGATCGCCGCCGCGATCGCGACGTTGCCCACGCCCATCAGCAGGCTCGCGCGCGTGTCGGGCGCGAAGTAGCCGCGCACGTCGCGGCCCGCGGCCTTCGCGCGGCGCACGCGCGCCCGCTCGGCGTAGAGCAGGCCGACGAAGAGCGGGAAGGCGAGGTAGAGGAGCAGCGTCACGGCGCCGGAGGATGGCGACTCGCCGCGCGATCGGCGAGCCCCGCGCGCTGCGTCGGGCAGACGACGCCCGCGCCTCAGCCCGCTCGCGCGCCGCCCGCCGCGAGCTCGCGCAAACGCGCCTCGGTCGCCGCGTCCGCGGGCATGAAGCTCTCGATGTGCAGGTCCTGGAGCGTCACGTCCTGCGGCGTGCCGAGCGTGGTCAGCATCGTGAAGAAGCGCAGCTCGAAGTCGTCGCGCTTCATGTGCACGGCGAGGATCGGCGCCGGCGGCCGCGTGAGATCGGGCACGCGGACGGACTCGGGCAATCCCGGCAGCGCGCGCACCTCCTCGACCAGCGCTCCCATCTCCTCGTCGGCGCCCGCGAGCGC
Source organism: Pseudomonadota bacterium (assembly GCA_003576805.1). Classification (GTDB taxonomy): domain Bacteria; phylum Myxococcota_A; class UBA9160; order UBA9160; family PR03; genus PR03. The sequence continues at coordinate 13,143 of QEVM01000094.1, forward strand.
CGCGTCGCGCGCGAGCCGCACCAGCAGCGAGCTCGCGACCTCCTCGAAGTTGACGATGTACGGGCGCAGTCCGTCGGGGTGCAGCGTCAGGCGCAGCATGTTGAGCGGCTTCTCGCGCCACGGCTCGGCGTCGCGCGCGAACGGCGCGAAGGTCGCGAGGCCCGCGCGGTTGGCGCGCACGACGCGCGTGCAGCGGTCGAGCAGGTACGCCGGGAACGGCTCGTAGCGCTCGAGCAGGAACGCGAGCATGCGCTCGACCGGCTCGAGCGCGGGCGCGCCGAGCGCGCTCTCGCGATACACCGCCGCGAAGCCCGCCGCGCCGAGCAGCGCGTTGCGCTCGCGCAGCGGCACGTCGAGCGCCTCGGCGAGCCGCAGCACCATCTCGCGACTCGGCTGCGAGCGGCCCGTTTCGACGAACGAGAGATGGCGCGGCGACACGCCCGCCTCCGTCGCGAGCGCGAGCTGGCTCATCCCGCGCAGCGCGCGCCACTCGCGCAGCAATCGGCCGAAGGGGCTGTGCGCCATGCGGGCAGCTTCGCACAGCCGGGAAGCGTGCCCATTCCCTGACGGGTAATGGCTGCGCGTTCGGCGGCCGGCCCATCCCTGCACGATCTTGCTAGCCTCGTGCCCGAGGTGCGTACCGTGTCGTCGCGAGCGGTGATCCACAGCGATCCCGAGATCTTGGGCGGTACGCCCGTCTTCGTGGGCACCCGCGTGCCGGCACAGGCACTCATCGACTACTTCGAAGGCGGCCACTCCCTCGTCGAGTTCCTCGAGGACTTTCCCTCCGTGAAGCGCGAACAGGCCATCGCCGCGCTCGAGCTGGCGAAGGAGGCCCTCCTCTCGGGTGCGACTGCTTCTCGATGAGTGCGTCGCCCAGCGTCTGAAGCGCGAGCTCGCCCAGCACCGAGTACGGACGGTCACGGAGGCGGGATGGTCGGGAGTGAAGGACAGCCTTCTCCTGGCCGCGGCGCAGCGGCAATTCGATGTCCTCGTGACGGTGGATCGAAGCTTTCGCTACCAGCACGACGTCCGTGGCTTCGACATCGCAATCGTCGTGCTCGAGGCGCGCAGCAATCGCATCGAAGATCTCCGCCCGCTGATGCCGCGCTTGCTGGGCGTGCTTTCGCAGCTTCGCCCGGGCCGAGTCTTGCACCTGCGCGCGGAGTGAAGCTCCCGCCCGAATGGAGATGCGGCTCCATGACCTGCGAGGGAATTGGTTCGCCGCGCGACGCGGCGTAGAACTCGGGATGCGCCCTCCTGGAGGCATCCCGTGAAGCTCTACACCCACCCGCTCAGCCCGTACGCCGCGAAGGTCCGCATCGCGCTCGACGAGAAGGGGCTCGCGTTCGAGGAGATCGCGCTCCCGGTCGGACGCCAGGGCATCCGGTCGAAGCCCGCGGAGCTGCTCGCCGCCAATCCGCGCGGACAGGTGCCGGTGCTCTTCGACGGCGACGTCGCGCTCTACGACTCGACCGTGGTCGTGGAGTACCTCGACGAGATCGCGCCCGAGCCGCCGCTGCTGCCGCGCGGCGCCGCGGCCCGCGCGCGCGCGCGGCTCGCCGAGGACGACGGCGACTGGCTGATGGGCGGCGCCGTCGCCGACCTGATCGCCGAGACCTTCCGCAAGCCAGACCCGGCGACGCGCGACGCGCAGCGCATCGAGGCCGCGGCGGCCGCGATCTCCGCGGCGTACGACCGCCTCGAGGAGCGGCTCGCGAAGAGCGAGCACGTCGCCGGCGACGCGTTCGGCGCCGCCGACGCCGCGTGGTTCCTGCCGATCACGTGCGCTGCGCTCTGCGGCGTCGCGCCCGCGGAGCGCCACGCGCACCTCGCCGCCTGGATGCAGCGCGTCGCGTCGCGGCCGAGCGTCGCGCGCACGATGGCGATCCTGACCGGCGCGCTCGCGAAGCTCACCGACTGAACCCACCCGAACCCAAACGGAGATCGAACGATGAACTTCCGAACCTTCCTCCTGCTCGACGTCCTCGTGCTCTTCCTCGCCTACACCGTCTACGTGATCGCGAGCGTCGGCTACGCCGGCTTCTTCCGCGAAGCGCTCGCGTCGCCGGTCGGGATCCAGCTCGTCGCGGACCTGGTGATCGCGCTCTCGCTCGCGCTCGTCTGGATGTGGCGCGACGCCAAGACGAGCGGCGTCCCGTTCGCGCCGTGGGCGGCCGTCACGCTGGTGCTCGGCTCGGTGGGCCCGCTCGGGTTCCTGCTGCACCGCGCGTGGAAGGCGCGCCAGCCGAGCGCGGCGCGGCGCGCGGTGCCCGCCTGAGCGGCGCGCGCTTCAGCTCGTGCGCGAGCGGCCTCGCGCCAGCAGTCCCGCGAGACCCGCTCCCACGAGCAGCGCGGCGCCCGGCTCGGGCACGAACACGAGGAAGCCGCGGATCTCGCCGCCTGCGAACGCGCTGGAGTGGATGTTCAGGTAGGCGCGGCCTTCCTGGAGCGCCGCGAACAGCTCCGCCTCGGCGAGCGCCGCGCCGCCGCCGCTGTCCGTGAGGAACTGCGCGCGATACGTCGCGTCGACTCAGCGCACCTCGGCCGCGCAGCGCAGGATCGACTCGAGCGAGCGCTCGACGTCCGCCTCGGTCGTCGCCCAGCTCGACACGCTGATCCGCATCGACGGGCGGCCGCGCCACACGGTCGGGCCGCACCAGCAGACGCCGTCCTGCTGCACGCGCGCGATCGTGCGCGCGGTGGCGGCGTCGTCGCCGAACGCGACGACGACCTGGTTCAAGCACACCTCGTTGCGCACCTCCCAGCCCGCGTCGCGCAGGCCTTCGGCGAAGCGGCGCGCGTGGCGGCAGCAGCGCTCGACGAGATCGGCGACGCCCGCGCGGCCGAGGCTCGCGAGCGCGGCCCACAGCTCGACGCCGCGCGCGCGGCGCGAGAGCTCGGGCGACCAGTGGAACGGCTCGCGCAGCGCGGCCGACGGCAGGTACGCGGCGTCGAGCGACATCGCGCCGCGCAGCGCGTCCGCGTCGCGCACGAACGCGACGCCCGCGTCGTACGGCGTGTTGAGCCACTTGTGCGCGTCGGCGGCCCACGAGTCGGCGCTCTCGACGCCCGCCACCTGCGCGCGCAGCTCCGGCGACGCCGCCGCGAACAGCCCGAACGCGCCGTCGACGTGCAGCCACGCGCCCGCGCCGTCGCACCACGCGCGCAGCGCGTCGAACGGATCCGACGCGCCCGAGTTCACGTTGCCGGCCTGCGCGCACACGAGCGAGTGCGGCGCGATCGACGGCAGCGCGTCGGCGCGGATGCGGCCGTGCGCGTCGACCTCGAGCACGCGCACGCGATCGCGGCCGAAGCCGAGCAGGCCGAGCGCCTTGCGCACCGAGACGTGCACCTCGGCGCCGACGAAGACGTCGACCGGCGGCGCGCCGAAGAGGCCGTTCGCCTCGACGTCCCAGCCCTGCCGCGCGAGCAGCGCGTGGCGCGCCGCCGCGAGCGCCGAGAAGTTCGCCATCGTCGCGCCCGTCACGAGCGCGCCGCCGCAGTCTTCGGGCAACCCGAGCACCTCGGCGAGCCAGCGCAGCCCCACCTCTTCGAACACGACGCCCGCCGGCGAGCTCGCGGCGCAGAACGGATTCTGATCCCACGCGAGCGCGAGCACGCCCGCCGCCACCGTCGCGGGCAGCGCGCCGCCCGTCACGAAGCCGAAGAAGCGCGGGCCGGCCGACGCGACCGTCGCCGGCGAGCCGAGCGCGTCGAGCGTCGCGAGCACCTCCGCCGCCGGCGCGCCGCGCGCGGGCAGCGCGCCGCC
>QEVM01000095.1 GCA_003576805.1 Pseudomonadota bacterium
CGGGCGGCGGCGCCGCGACGGGGCTCGGCGCGGACTCGGCGGTGGGCGCCGGCTCGACGGCGGGCGCGGGCGCAGGCGACGGCGCGGGGCTCGGCGCCGGCGCTTCTGCGCCGGCGGACGCGATCGCGAGCTGGCTCTGCACGTCCACGATGCCGGGCGTCTCGCGCGCGATCTCGACGGCGCGCTCGCGCGCGTCTTCGTCGGGGACGGTGCCGGTGAGCAGCGCGACGCCGTGCTCGACGCGCGCGGACACCGCCGCGTCCTCGAGCTCGCGATCCTCGAGCAGGCGCTGCTGCACGGTGCGGAAGAGCGTCGCGTCGTCGGCCCACTTGGCGACCTCGGCGCGCGCGCCCTCGTAGTTCTCGCGCACGGAGGCGAGCTTCTCGCGCGCCTCGTCGAGCCGCTCGCGCGCCTCGTTCGCCTCGTTCTGCTCCTTGGTGTACTCGGCCTCGCGCTCGTCCACCTCTTCCTGCACGTCGTCCACCGAGGAGCGCGCGGACTCCGCGACGCGCATCGCCTTCTCGTACTTCTCCTCGCGCGACTCGCCGCAGGCGAGCAGCATGGTCCCGGCGAGACCGGCGGCGACGCAGGCGATTCCGGCACGCAGCCACATGCGATCCATCTCTATTCCTCCGACTCGCGCAGCTTGGCGAGCACGCTGTAGTCCTCGAGCGTCGTGGTGTCGCCCACCGTCTCCTTGCCCGCGGCGATGTCGCGCAGCAGCCGGCGCATGATCTTGCCGGAGCGCGTCTTGGGCAGCGCGTCGGTGAAGTGCACGTCGGCGGGCTTGGCGATCGCGCCGATGTGCTTCGTCACGTGTGCGCGGATCTCGTCCATGAGCTCCCGGCCCGCGCGCATCCCGGCGCGCGGCGTCACGAATGCGACGATCGCGGTGCCGGTGATCTCGTCCGGCCGCCCGACCACCGCCGCTTCGGCGACGTCCTCGTGCGACACGATCGCGCTCTCGACCTCCATCGTCCCGATGCGGTGGCCCGACACGTTCATCACGTCGTCGACCCGCCCCAGGATCCAGAAGTAGCCCTTCTCGTCGCGATGCGCGCCGTCGCCGGGGAAGTAGATCTTCTTCCACTTGCTCCAGTAGGTGTCCTCGTAGCGCTTCTTGTCGCCCCAGATGCCGCGCAGCATGCCGGGCCAGGGCCGCCGCACCGCGAGGAAGCCGCCCGCGCGCGCCGGCACCTCCCGCCCGGCCTCGTCGAGCACGGCGGCGTCGATGCCCGGGAAGGGCAGCGTCGCGGAGCCCGGCTTGGTCGGCACCGCGCCGGGCAGCGGCGTGATCAGGATCCCGCCCGTCTCCGTCTGCCACCAGGTGTCGACGATCGGACAGCGCTTGCCGCCGATCACGCGGTGGTACCAGATCCACGCCTCGGGGTTGATCGGCTCGCCGACCGAGCCGAGCAGGCGCAGCGACGAGAGGTCGTGCTTCTTCGGGTGCTCGTCGCCGAGCCGGATGAAGGTGCGGATCGCGGTGGGCGCGGTGTAGAGGATCGTGATCCCCCACTTCTCGATCATCGACCACCAGCGGTCGGGGCCTGGGTAGGTCGGCACGCCTTCGTAGAGGAACACCGTCGCGCCGACGGCGAGCGGGCCGTACACGACGTACGAGTGGCCGGTGACCCAGCCGACGTCGGCCGTACACCAGTAGATGTCGTCGTCGCGCAGGTCGAAGATGGCCTTCGTCGTGCACGCGACGTGCGTGAGATAGCCGCCCGTCGTGTGCAGGATGCCCTTCGGCTTGCCGGTCGTGCCGCTCGTGTAGAGGATGAAGAGGGGGTGCTCGGAGTCGAGCTTGGCGGCGGGGCAGTCGGCGGAGACGGTCGCCATCAGCGCGTCCCACCAGTGGTCGCGGCCGGCCTTCATCGAGACCGGCTCGCCGGTGCGCTTCACCACGACCACCGCGGAGACGCCGGGGCAGCCGTCGAGCGCCTCGTCGACGGCGGGCTTGAGCGCGAACGCCTTGCCGCGCCGGTAGCCGCCGTCGGCGGTCACGACCAACTTGGCGCCGGCGTCGTTGACGCGGTCGCGCAGCGCCTCCGCCGAGAAGCCGCCGAACACCACGCTGTGCGTCGCGCCGATCCGCGTGCACGCGAGCATCGCGACGACCGCCTCGGGCACGAGCGGCATGTAGATCGCGACGCGATCGCCCTTCGCGACGCCGAGCCCCTTCAGCACGTTCGCGAACTTGCACACCTCGCGGTGGAGCTGCGCGTAGGTGAGCACGCGCGTGTCGCCCGGCTCGCCCTCCCACAGGATCGCGGCCTTGTTGCGGCGCCAGGCGTGCTCGCCCTCGACGTGCCGGTCGAGGCAGTTGTAGGCGACGTTGGTCTGCGCGCCGACGAACCACTTCGCGTAGGGCGGCTTCCAGTCGAGCACCTTGCGCCACGGCTTGAACCAGGTGACGTGCTCCTCCGCCATCTGCGCCCAGAACTTCTCGGGGTTCTGCGCGCCGAGCTTGCGGAGCGCGTCCGCCTTGCGCTTGCTCCAGTGGGCGCGCTTCGTGAAGTCCGCGGACGGCTCGAAGACGCGCTTCTCCTTGAGCAGGGATTCGATGTCGGGCACGGGCGCTGCCTCCTCGGTTCGGCTCGGGGATGATCGGGATGGGCGGGCGCTACGCGCCGCGGCACCAGGCTTCGACGTCGTCCACGCGCTTGGGGATCGACGCGGTCAGGTTCTCGTGGCCGTCGTCGGTGACGGCGACGTCGTCCTCGATGCGCACGCCGATGCCGCGCAGGTGCGCCGGCGCCTTCTCCTCGCGCAGCGGGACGTAGAGTCCGGGCTCGACGGTGAACACCATGCCGGGCTCGAGCGGGCGCGGCTTGCCGTCGATCGCGTAGACGCCGGCGTCGTGCACGTCGAGGCCGAGCCAGTGACTGGTGCGGTGCATGTAGAAGGTCTTGTACGACCCGCTCTGGATCGCCTCGTCGGCGGATCCGGTGAGGAGGCCGAGCGCGACCATCCCCTCCACGAGCGTTCGCAGCGCGGCCTCGTGCACGTCGTCGAGCGTGTTGCCCGGCCGCGACACTTCGAGCGCGGCCTCCTGCGCCGCGAGCACCACCTCGTAGACCTCGCGCGCCGCGCCGGTGAAGCGGCCGCCGACCGGATAGCAGCGCGTCACGTCCGACGCGTAGCCGGCGTACTCCGCGCCCGCGTCGATCAGGACGAGCGTGCCGTCGCGGAGCGGCTGGTCGTTCGCGACGTAGTGCAGCACCGTCGCGTTGGCGCCGCCGCCGACGATGCTCTCGTACGCCGGTCCCGCGCCGCCGCGCCGGCGGAAGGTGAAGTCGAGCGCGGCGGCGAGCTCGTACTCGTAGACGCCCTCGCGCGCCATGCGCGCCGCCGCCTCGTGCGCCTCGCGCGTGACCTCGGCCGCGCGCCGCATCACGTCGAGCTCGTCCGCGTCCTTGTAGAGACGCATCTCGTGCAGCAGCGCGCGCGGATCGACGATCGCCTCGGGCGCCGCGATGCCGGCGCGCGAGCGCATGCGCGCCAGGTCCGCGAGCTCCACGAGCTTCGCGTCGACGCGCGCGTCGCGTCCCAGCACGTGGTGCACGCGCCGCGAGCGCTCGAGCAGGCCGGGCAGCTTGCCGAGCAGCTCGCTGTGCGGGAACGCCTCGTCGGCGCCGTAGTCGGCGAGCGCGCCCTCGACGCCCGGCCGGTAGCCCGTCCACGTCTCCGCGTCCGGATCGCGCGCCTCCACGAACAGCGTGTACGCCGGCCCCCCGTCCTTGCGCAGCACCGCGGCCGCGTTCGGGTGGTCGAAGCCCGTCAGGTAGTGGAAGTCGCTGTCCTGACGGAACGGGAAGTGCGTGTCGTTCGAGCGCGTGGCGAGCCTCGCGCCGAGCAACAGCGCGACGGAGCCCGGCTCCATGGCGTCGAGGAAGCGGCGGCGCCGCGCGGCGAACATGGTCGAGGAGAATACCCGCTCGTGCCCGGATGCCGAGGGCGCCGGGCGCGCGCGTCCGCGTCAGAGATCGCGGCAGACCACCGTGACCCCCGCGCAGTACGTCGCGCACACGCGATCGCCCGTTGCGACCGCGGTGTAGAAGAAGCCCTCGCGCTCGCTGCGCGGGAGCTGCGCCGTGCGCAGGCTTCCGTCCGGCTCGAGCACGTGCACGACGCCGCTCCAGCGCGTCGCGACGACGCGGCCGTCCTCCTGGTCGCGCACGTCTTGCACGAAGTCGTGGCCGGTGGGGAACGCATCGTCGAGCACGATCTCGCGGCCCGACTGCGGCCCGAGCGCGCGGCCCGGCTCGCTGATGCGCAGCGAGAGCCGCGTGCCGTCGAGCCACGCGAGGTACGCCGTGCCGTCCGCCGCGAAGCGGGGGAAGTGCAGCTCGGGCTCCGCGAAGCGCGCCATCTCGCGACCGCTCGCGAGATCGAGGACGCGCGCGTCGTGACGGGGCGCGCCGCCGTCCTCCGGGATCACGTCCGTGTTCACCCAGACCACGCCGCGCACCGGGTCGAAGGCGAGGCTCTTCGCCGCGACGGTGGCGCCGGGCTCGGGCGCGAGCGGGATCTCGCGCAGGAGCGCGCCGTCGGGACCGAGCACCACGACCGAGCCGTCGCCGTCCCCGGCGGCGCCGTAGCGGGTCGCGAGCAGGCGGCCGTCGGGCAGGAGCGACAACTCGTTGAGGCCGGTGCCCGCCGCTTCGAACCGCTGCGCGGCGCCGGTCGCGGGATCGACCCAGCCCGACGCGTCGAAGTAGCTGGTGAAGTAGACGCGCCCGTTCGGATGGGCGAGCACGTCCCAGGTGCCGGAGCGCGCGGCGGGGTTGCCGGTCGCGAGCGGCGGCAGCAGGCGTTCGCGGCGCAGGTCGAAGCGGCCGACGCGCTGGGGCGCCGTCCCGCGCACGTCGGCCGCGGGATCGCCGCCCGCCTCGCGCATCGCGTGCCAGAAGGCGGACTCGCCGAAGTAGAGGACGCCGCTTCGCGCGTCGCCGAACCAGGCGCACATGCCCGGCGCGCTCGCCGGCGCCGTCACGCTGCGAACGGGCGCGCAGGCCGAGAGCGTCGCGAGGAGGCAGCCGAGGAGCGCGGCGATGCCGCCTCGGGCTGCGCGTTCGCGCCGCCGCATTTCTCCATTGGCGGCGGTGATTTGTGCCAGCCGGCCAGATCGGAACGGACCGGCGCGTTTCGGGACGTGCCGCATCCGGCGGCACAGACGCCGAGCGGGCCGGATCGCGTCCGTCGGGAAATCGGGGACTTGCAGGCGCTCGCTCGCGCTCACGACGCTGGCACGCGCGATGCAATCTCCGGAAGACGTGGAGACGTTCTGGATCGGCACCGGTCGGTGGCAACGGGCGCGCTCACTGGCCGGAGTCGGAGTCCTGGGGATCCCGGGGTAGCACCCCAAGCAAGGCGCTTTCCCCAAAGAGAATCGGCACCCCGCCTTCCCGGGGTCCCCAGGGCGCCAGATCGACGAAGCCCCCGACCAAGGTGGTCGGGGGCTTTTTCGTTCTGGACGCCGGCGCGGCGGATCAATCGCGCGACGCGGCCTCTTCGGCGTCGGAGTCGTGGAGCACGTCCACGATCTCGGAGCCGAACTCGGTCACGAACCACTTCTTGAGCTCCGGGACCTCGGTGAGGTCGCCGGGCTTGGCGGGATCGCGCCAGGCGATCGCCTCGAGGCTCGAGTTCGGACACAGGACGCCGGGGTCGAGCCCGAGCTCCTTCGCGCGCGACTCGCGCCAGCGCTTGAGGCGCGTCACGCGGCGCTCGGTGCGGCGGTCCATGCGCCGGCGCCCGTTGCCGGTCTTGCGCAGCGGCTCGTGCGGCGCGCGCTGGCCGCGCGCGACCGCCGCCAGCACCTCGCGCCCGAGCCGGCGCAGGATCAGCTCCGTCACGCCCTTGATCTCCGACAGCTCCGCCGGGCTCGTCGGCTTGATCTGCGCGATCTCCATCAGCGTGCGGTTGCCGAGGATCTTGAAGGACGGGCGGTCGACCTCGCGGGCCCGCGCGTCGCGCAACAGATAGAGCTCGCGCAGCACGGCGAGCGACGTCGGGTCGAGCGCCTTGGCGCCCTTGATCCGCAGATAGCCCGCGCCGTCGAACTCGCGCGCCGGCCAGGTGCGCCGGATCAGCGCCTCGAACTCCTGCTGCGCCCAGCCGAGCCGGCCGGCCTTCGCCAGCTCCTCCTCGAGCTTGTCCGCGAGCGGGACCAGATAGGTGACGTCGGCGGCCGCGTAGATGAGCTGGCTCTCGCGCAGCGGCCGCGACGACCAGTCGCTGCGCTGCTCGTCCTTCGGGAGCGAAACGTCGAAGTGTCGCTTCGCCAGCGCCTGCAGGCCGACGGCCGGATAGCCCAGCAGCTGCGCCGAGATCATCGTGTCGAACAGGTTCGCGAACTCGAAGGAGCAGTCGCGCTTGAGCACGTACAGGTCGTACTCGGCGGCGTGGAAGACCTTGCGGATCTTCTTCGAGGCGAAGACCGGCGCCAGCGGCGCCAGCTCGGCGGGGCCGCCGAGCGCGAGCGGGTCGATCAGGTAGATGCCCTGCGTCGATCCGATCTGCACCAGGCAGGTCTTGTCGAAGTAGTGATAGAAGCTGTCGGCCTCGGTATCGACCGCGATCTCCTTCTCGCGAAGGAGGTCTCGCGCCAGCGCCCGAAGGTCGCTCTCGCGCTCGATGCGCTCGTAGTCCGCCACCGCCAATCCTGGCTTCCCGGGGGTCGTTGTCTTCGGGGGCCGAGCCGCATCAGGGAGGGAGCGAACGACGCGGCGGCGGCATCCTAGCCGTTCCCGAGAACCGAGGGAAGCCGACCGGGCGCCCGGCGCGGCGCCTATTCTGACGGGCCATGCTCCGCGCCGGCGCCGCCCTCGTCCGAGACCCGGATCCCGCAGCCGCCGCGCGCCGGGCGGCCGAGCAGGCGCTCGCCGCGGGGAACGCCGCGGACGCCGCCTTCGTGTTCGCGACCGCGGGCGCGGATCTGGCCCCGATCTGCGCGGCCGTGCAGGACGTTCTCGGCACGCGGGCCACCGCCGCGGCCGCCGGCCACGCGATCGCGGCGGGCGAGCACGAGCAGCACGCCGGCCCCGCCGTCGCCGTGCTGGCGCTCGCGGGGATGCCGGCGGCGGCGTTCGCGGTGCCCGGCGAGCCGGGAGCTGCGGAGGCGGTCGGGCTCGAGGTCGAGAGCCTGCTCGGGCGCTCGGCCTGCGAGTCGGATCTCGTCGTCGTGCTGGCGGACCCGCTCGGCCTCGAGACGGCCGCGCTGATGGACGGCCTCGCAGCGCTCGCGCCGGCCGCGGTGATCGGCTCGGGCGCGGCGGCGCTGCCGCAGCGGCCGGTGGTCGCGAGCGGCGGACGCCCGCTGCGGGGCGGCGCCTGCGGCCTCGTGCTGACGCTGCCCGCTCCCGCGCGCATCGCGATCAGCCAGGGCTGCCGGCCGATCACGCAGCCTGCGACCGCGACCCGCATCGCCGGCCATTGGGTGCTCGAGCTCGACGACGAGCCCGCGCTCGACCGCTTCCGCGCCGTCGCCGGCGAGCCGCTCGCCGGCGATCTGCGGCGCGCCGCCGAGAGCCTGCTGGTCGCGGTCCCGTGCAACGCCGCGACGGGTGCGGCGCGCAACGACGCGTGGATCGCGCGCCGCATCTCCGGCTTCGACGAAGCGCGCCGCGCGTTCGCCGTCGCGGCGCCGCTGCGCGTCGGCGCGGCGCTCGCCTTCGCGCTGCGCGATCCCGATTTCGCGCGCGAGGATCTCGCGCACGCGCTCGGCGGCATGGGCCCCGCGGCGGCGGGCCTGCACCTGTGCGCGTCGGATCGCGGCCGCGCGCTGTTCCGCCACGAGGGCCTCGAGTCGGCGCTCGTCGCGCGCGCGCTCGCGCCCGCCGCGGTCGCCGCGCTCTTCGGCTCCTTCGAGATCGCGCCGCTCGCCGGCTCGCTCGCGCAGCTCGCGCACGCGAGCGTGCTCGTGGGCTTCGGCGCGAAGTAGCGACTCCGCAGCACTCGATTCGTTAGGTTCGGGCCCCCGAGGAGGACGCCGTGCGCTGGTCCATAACCTTCATCCCGACGCTGCGCGACGATCCCGCCGACGCCGAGGCGGTGAGCCACAAGCTGCTCGTGCGCGCGGGCCTGATCCGCCAGCTCTCGGCCGGCATCTACTCGATCCTTCCGCTCGGCTGGCGCGCGTGCCGCAAGATCGAGTCGATCGTGCGCGACGAGATGGACAAGATCGGCGCGCAAGAGTTCCGGCTGCCCGCGCTGCACCCCGCCGAGCTGTGGCAGCGCTCGGGCCGCTGGGACGTGATGGGCGACGAGATGTTCCGCCTGAAGGACCGCCGCGGCGCGGACCTGTGCCTCGGCATGACGCACGAGGAGGTGTTCGCGGCGATCGCGTCCGAGGTGCGCACGTACCGCGCGCTGCCGCAGATCTGGTACCAGCTCCAGAACAAGTTCCGCGACGAGCCGCGTCCCAAGTCGGGCCTGCTGCGCGTGCGCGAGTTCGTGATGAAGGACTCGTACTCGCTCGACCTCGACCAGGACGGGCTCGACCGCGCCTTCCAGCTCCACTTCGACGCGTATCGCCGCATCTTCGAGCGCTGCGGGCTCACGCCGCTCGCGGTCGAGGCGTCGAGCGGCTCGATGGGCGGCAGCGAGTCGATCGAGTTCATGGCGGTCTCGGACGCGGGCGAGGACTGGATCGCGTCGTGCGGCGCGTGCGGCTACGCGGCCAACCTCGAGAAGGCGACGTCGCAGCTCGCCGAGATCGACGACGCCCCCGGCCTCGCGCAGCCCGAGGCGTTCCCGACGCCGGGCGTGCGCACGATCGAAGACCTCACGACGTTCGCCGGCGGCGCGCCTGCCGACCGCCAGATCAAGACGCTCGTGTACGTGATCGACGGCGAAAACGCCCTCGTGCTGCTGCGCGGCGATCACGCGCTCAGCGAGCAGAAGCTGCTCGACGGCACCGGCGCGCGCGCCGCGCGGCCCGCGCAGGCCGACGAGATCCGCGCGGCGCTCGGCGCGTCGGCGGGCAGCCTCGGCGCCGTGGGCGTCACCGGCATCAAGATCTACGCCGACGCCGCGCTGCAGGGCCGCCGCGACATGACGACCGGCGCCAACCGCGACGAGCACCACCTGCGCGGCGTCGACGTCGCGCGCGACATTCGCGTCGACGCCTGGCTCGATCTGCGCGAGGTGCGCGCGGGCGAGGCGTGTCCCGCCTGCGGCGGCGCGCTCGGCGTCGCCAAGACGATCGAGATCGGCCACATCTTCAAGCTCGGCACGCGCTACAGCGAGGCGATGGGCGCGCTCGTCACCGACGCCGAAGGCCGCGAGCGCCCGATCGTGATGGGCTCGTACGGGATCGGCGTCGGGCGCGTGATGGCGTCGATCGTCGAGGCGTCGCACGACGCGAACGGGATCATCTGGCCGATGTCGGTCGCGCCGTTCGAGGTGGTCGTGTCGGTGCTGAACCCGAACGAGGTCGAGCCGCAGGAGGCCGGCGAGCGGCTCTACGACGCGCTGCGCGGCATGGGCATCGACGTGCTGCTCGACCTCCGCGACGAGCGCCCCGGCGTCAAGTTCAAGGACGCCGACCTCGTCGGCATCCCGTACCGGATCGTGGTCGGGCCGCGCGGGCTCGCCGAGAAGAAGGTCGAGTGGAAGCGGCGCCGCGACGGGCAGACGAAGGAGCTGCCGATCGACCGCGCCGCCGAGACGGTCGCCGAGGCCGTGCTGGAGGAACGACGCTAGATGGATCGCCCCGCCCTCACCGATCTCGCCGAGGAGGAGCGCGTCTTTCGCGACGCGGTGCGCGCGTTCGCGGAGGAGAAGCTGCGGCCGCTCGCCGGTCCGATGGACAAGGAGAGCAAGCTGCGGCCCGAGGTGATCCCGGCGCTCTTCGAGCTGGGCCTCATGGGCATCGAGATCCCCGAGTCGCTCGGCGGCGCGGGCGCGTCTTTCTTCATGAGCATCCTCGCGATCGAGGAGCTGGCGCGCGTGGACGCGTCGGTCGCGGTCGTGTGCGACGTGCAGAACACGCTCGTCATCAACGCGATCAAGAAGTTCGGCTCGCCGGCGCAGCACGAGCGCATGCTGGGCAAGCTCGCGAGCGGCGCCGTCGGCGCCTACGCGCTCTCCGAGGCGGGCTCGGGCAGCGACGCCTTCGCGCTCGCCTGCCGCGCGACGCCCCAGGGCGACGACTTCGTGCTGCGCGGCCGCAAGCTGTGGATCACCAACGGCGGCGAGGCGGGCCTGTTCCTGGTGTTCGCGACCGTCGACCCGGCGGCGGGCTACAAGGGCATCACCTGCTTCGTGGTCGAGCGCGGAGCGGACGGCTTCACGATCCCGCGCAAGGAGGACAAGCTCGGGATCCGCGCGTCGAGCACCTGCGAGCTGGTGTTCGAGGACGTCGTCGTGCCGCGCGCCAACGTGCTCGGCGACGTCGGGCGCGGCTACAAGGTGGCGATCGAGACGCTGAACGAAGGCCGCATCGGGATCGCCGCGCAGATGGTCGGCCTCGCGCAGGGCGCCTTCGAGGGCGCGCTCGCCTACGTGCAGCAGCGCGAGCAGTTCGGCCAGAAGATCGGCGAGTTCCAGGCGGTGCGGCACCGCCTCGCGCGCGCCGCGATCGACATCGAGGCGGCGCGGCTGCTCTCCTACAACGCGGCGCGCCTGCACGACGCCGGCCAGCCCTTCCTGCGCCAGGCGGCGATGGCGAAGTGGTTCGCGAGCGACGTCGCCGAGCGCGTCGCCTCCGAGTGTCTCGAGCTCTACGGCGGCATCGGCTTCACCACCGAGTGTCCGGCGGAGAAGTACCTGCGCGACGCCAAGATCGGGAAGATCTACGAGGGCACGTCGTTCGTGCAGCTCGACACGATCGCGAAGATGCTCTTCAGCGAAGGCGCGTAGCACTGGACGCGCCGCGCGCCGCCGCACCGGCGCCGGCCGGCGGGCCGCTGGTGTACCTGGTGGACGCGCACCTCTACGTGTTCCGCTCGTACCACGCGCTGCCCGCGATGCGCGCGCCCGACGGAACGCCGTCGCACGCGGCGTACGGCTTCGCGTCGACGCTGGTGCGCATGCTGGCGGAGCTCGCCCCGACGCACTTCGCGTGCGTCTTCGACCACGCCATGACGAGCTTCCGCAACGCGCTGCTGCCCACTTACAAGCTCGGCCGCACCGAGGCGCCGGCCGACCTCGAGCCGCAGTTCGACCTGTGCGAGGAGGCGGCGCGCGCGCTCGGCGCGGCGGTGCTGTCGGCGCCGGACTTCGAGGCCGACGACGTGATCGCGACCGCCGCCGACGCGGCGCTCGCGCAGGGCGCGTCGGTCGTCGTCGTGACCGGCGACAAGGACCTCGCGCAGCTCGTGCGCGAGGACGGCCGCACGCGGCTCCTCGACTTCGCGAAGCAGACGTCGCTCGACGCCGCCGCCGTGCGCGCGCGCTTCGGCGTCTCGCCCGCGCAGATCCCGGACTACCTCGCCCTCGTCGGGGACGCGGTCGACAACCTGCCGGGCGTGCCGGGAATCGGCCCCAAGAGCGCGGCGCAGCTGCTCGCCGCGTTCGGCCGGCTCGACGCGATCCCGACCGACGCGGCGGCGTGGCGGCGCGCCGGCGTGCGCGGGGCCGACGCGCTCGCCGCGCGTTTCGAAATGTCGCGCGACCTCGCGCTGCGCGTGCGCGAGCTCGCGACGGTGCGACACGACGTGCCGGGCGCGGCGCCCGCGCTCGCCGCGCTCGCGTGGCGCGGACCCGACGCGGCGCGCGCGCAGGCGCTGTGCGAGCGGCTCGGATGGAAGGGCATCGCGCAGCGGATCGCAGCGCTCGCCGCGAAATCCGCTCCACACGCGGGCGTATCCGGCTAACATCGATCTCCGTATTCGCCCACCGAGAAGAGAGAGGGGTAATCATGGAGATCGTCACCACCGCGGAAGGCTGGCAGTTCCTGCTGCGCTGGTTCCACTTCCTCGCCGGCATCACGTGGATCGGCATCCTCTACTACTTCAACTTCGTGCAGACGCCGTTCTTCGGGACGGATCTCGGCGGCCAGGCGCGCAGCCCGATGGTGCGCGGCCTCGTGCCGAACGCCCTCTGGTGGTTCCGCTGGGGCGCGATGTTCACCTTCCTCACGGGCTGGGCGATCGTGCTGTGGCGGCTGCACCAGGGCGTCGGGCTCGGCGATCCGTACATGACCAAGATCCTGACCGGCGGCGTCCTCGGCACGTTGATGTGGGCGAACGTGTGGTTCGTGATCTGGCCCGCGCAGCAGGTCGTGATCCGCTCGGCCGAGACGGTGGCCGGCGGCGGCACCGCGCTGCCCGAGGCCGCGGCGCGCGGCGCGCGCGCGGGTCTCGCGTCGCGCACCAACACGCTGTTCTCGATCCCGATGCTCTTCTTCATGGGATCGGCGTCGCACCTGAACACGCTGCACAACGACGACAACGACCTGGTCTACTGGGTGATCGCGCTCGTCCTCATCGCGCTGTTCGAGCTGAACATGCTGGTCGGCGCCGGCCAGGCGCGCCAGAAGTTCCTCGGAACCGTGTCGGGCACGATCCACGCGGGCCTCGGCCTGACGCTGCTGCTCTATCTGATCGGCGTGATCGTGAACTGATCGCCGTTCGCGGCGGCGCTATTGGGCCGGGCAACACTCCGAGAGGTATGCCGTCAGGTCGTCGATCTTGTCGGCGAGGTGCGGCATCGCCGGCATCGCCTTCGAGTCGCGCTTGGGCGTGTAGCCGGGCGGGTACTCGGCGCGCAGGATCTTGGCTTCGAGCAGCTCGCGCGAGGCGCCCGCGTTGGCGGGACCCAGCGTGCCGTCGAGCGCGGGGTTCGGGTTGTGGCAGGCGATGCACACGCCGCCGTAGACGAACTTGCCGCGCTGCGCGGCGTCGCTGAGCGGCGGTCCGCCGCCGCCGCTCTCCGAGCACGCGAGCGCCATTGCCGCCGCGGCGATCGCCGCCACACCGAAGCCCCGTCTCCCGCGCATGCGCTCCTCGCCTCGAAAGGGCGCCGAGCTTAGCCGGGAGCCCTGCGGGCGTCGCGCGCGGCGGCGCGCCTCGCGCGGAAGCGCCACGCGGACTCGACGATCGTGCGGATGTCGGGGATCTCCGGCCGCCAGCCGAGCGCGCGCTCGATGCGCGCGCTGCTCGCGACGAGCCGCGCGGGATCGCCGGGCCGGCGCGGGCCGACGCGCGCGGGGATCGGGTGGCCCGTCACGGCGCGCGCGGCGTCGAGCACCTCGAGCACGGTCGTGCCCTCGCCGCCGACGCCGAGGTTGTACACCGCGGCGCCCGCGTCGCACGCCGCGATCGCGAGCACGTGGGCGCGCGCGAGGTCGCGCACGTGGATGTAGTCGCGGATGCAGGTGCCGTCGCGCGTCGGGTAGTCGTCGCCGAACACGGTGACCTCGTCGCGATCGCCCGCCGCGACGTCGAGCACGATCGGCACCAGGTGCGTCTCGGGGTCGTGGCGCTCGCCGCACAGCTCCGTCGCGCCCGCGGCGTTGAAGTAGCGCAGGCTCACCGAGTGCAGCCCATAGGCTTCGCCGTACCAGCGCAGCGCGCGCTCGAAGGCGAGCTTCGTCTCGCCGTACGGATTCACGGGGGCGGTGGGATCGTCCTCCTCGATCGGGAGCTTGGTCGGCTCGCCGTGCACCGCGACGGTCGAGGAGAACACGAGGCGCGCCACGCCGGCCGCGCGCATCGCGTCGAGCAGCGCGAGCCCGTTGCCGACGTTGTTGGCGTAGTACTTGGCGGGCTCCGTCACCGACTCGCCGACCAGCGAGTCCGCCGCCATGTGCACGACCGCCTCGACGCGCTGGCGCTCGAGCGTCTGGCGCAGCGCCGTGGCGTCGCCGAGGTCGGCGTGCACGAACTCCGCGCCCGGCGGCACCGCGTCGCGATGGCCCTTGGCGAGGTTGTCGTAGACGACGACGCCGTGCCCCTCGGCGACCAGCACCTCCGCCACCACGCTGCCGATGTAGCCCGCACCGCCCGTGACCAGAACCCGCATCGAACCTCCACCCCGTGCGGCGATGGTATCGTGCGCACTCGTGTCGCACCCCGAAGTGCAGCCCGAGCTGGAGTCGCGCTCCGTGTGGATCACGCGCGCCAACGCGCTGACGCTCGCACGCCTGGCGATGGCGCCGGCGCTCGCCGCCGCGATCGCGACGGGACGCGCCCCGCTCGCGACCGCGATCTACTTCGCCGCCGTCGCGACCGACCTCGCCGACGGCCCCGTCGCGCGCCGCTACGGCGAGACGTCGCCGCTCGGCGGCGTCCTCGACCACGCCGTCGACGCGACGCTCTGCGTGCTCGGGCTCGCCGCGCTCGCGAGCACCGGCGCCGTGCCGTGGGCGTTCGCGCCGCTCGTGGCGCTCGCCTTCGCGCAGTACGCGCTCGACTCGAACACGCACCGCGGCCGCCCGCTCGTCGCGAGCCAGCTCGGCCGCTGGAACGGCGTCGCGTACTACGTGCTGATCGCCGTGCCGATCGTGCGCGACACGCTCGGCTGGAGCTGGCCGGGCGCGCGCCTCGTCTGGTGGCTCGGCGCCGCGCTCGCGCTCTCGACCGTCGCGTCGATGCTCGACCGGCTCGCGGCGCGGCGGCGGCGCGACTAGCTGCAAGCTTCGAGCGTCTTGTGCAGCCGCTCGGCGAGCTCGGCCGCCGTGCCCGGCCGCTGCGTGCGCTCGGCGGCGAGCGCGCTCTCGAAGAGCTCGGACGCGCCCTGCGCTTCGGCGGGAAGCCGGCTGTGCAGCGGGCGTTCGGCTTGCAGCGCAAGCGCTGAGGCGCGCGTCAGGCGCCGCCGAACAGCTCGCGGTTGGCGCGGCGCAGGAACACCAGCCCGATCGCCGCGTTGAAGAAGATGAAGAAGTTGTGCATGACGAGCCCGAACGCGGCCATCTCGGCCGGGTGGTCGGGGAACAGCAGCACCCACATCGAGATCGCGACGGCGCGCATCGGGCCGGGCGTCGCGGCGCCGAAGAAGACGAGCGGCAGCACGCCCAGCATCTCGAGCGCGCTCGACTCGATGCCGAACAGGCGCAGCGCCGCCGCGTAGACGAAGGCGGCGCTGATCAGCGCCGGCGAGCGCAGCGCGATGATCGCCGGATACTGCCACCAGCGCGCCTGGCGGAAGGCGTGCAGGATCTGGCGCTCGCGGAGCTGCGAGCCGGGCGCGATCGCGCCGCGGAAGTAAGCGACCCAGAGCGCGAAGAAGGCGAGCGCGACGAGCGCCACCCACGGCAGCACGCGGAACGCCTCGGGGATGCGCTCCCAGCGCAGCGCGGCGCCGACACACGCCCACGTCAGCAGGTAGTAGAACTCGCAGAACATCACGAACAGCATGCTCGAGCCCACCTGCCAGCCCGGCACGCCGTCGCGCCGGTTCAGGTAGTAGGCCATCACGCCCTTGCCGATCTGCTCGTTCAGGATCGAGAGGATGTAGGTGCTCGCGCGCACCGGCAGGACGTCCGTGTACGGCACGCGCGCGTTGAACCAGTTGACCACGCGCCACACGACCGCGGAGTCCACCAGGAAGAAGAACAGCGAGTAGGGGACCATCAGCGCGAGCCAGCTCCACCAGTCCACCTTCTCGAACACGCTCGCGAGGTACGGGATCGCGGACGATCCCTGGCGCCGCGCCGCGCCGTCGATCCGCGTCCACAGGAACGCGAAGCAGCCGATCGTGATCAGCCACGGCAGGATGCGCGCCGCGGGGTGCGGCTTCTTGCGGACGGGGACGGCGGTCGTCGCTTCGGCCACGTGTCAGCTCTCCGGGGCGCCGGGTCGCGCGACGACGCGCCGCAGCGTGTCGTCGAGGCGGGTCAGCTCGATGCCGAGCGCGGCGCACGCGGGCCGCGGGTCGACGGCGTCGTCGTGCTCGAGCACCTCGAGCATGGGGGTGGTGAGCGGCGGCGCAGCGCTCGCGCGCTCGGCGATCGCCGCGAACGCGCGCACCGCGAAGTACGGGACCGGCACGAAGCGCGGCCGCTTGCCGGCGAGCGCGGCGGCGCGGCGGATCAGCTCGCTGCGCGGCAGCGACTCGGGGCCCGCGACGTCGAGCACGCGGCCCGCCAGCTCGGGGCGGCGCAGCGCGCCGACGATCGCCGCGACCACGTCGCGCACGTCGATCGGCTGCTCGAACGACGCGCCGCCGCGCACGAGCGGAACCACGCCGTCGCGCGCGCGCGCGCGCAGCGCCCAGGTCGCGGGATCGTCGCCGCCGAGCACCATCGGCAGGCGCAGCACCGTCGTCTCGAGCGGCGGCTCGAGCAGAATCGCCTCCGCGCGCGCCTTCGACGCGAGGCAAGCGTTGCGCGCGAGCGGGCTCGCGCCGAGGATGCTGAGGTACACCACGCGGCGGAGCCCGCTGCGCTTCGCGGCGTCGGCGAGCGCGCGCGCGGTGCCCTCGTGCGCGTCGGCGTAGCGCTGCGTCGGCGTCTCCTTCAGCACGCCGACCAGGTGCACGGCGGCGTCGCAGCCGGCCAGCGCGCGCGCGAGCCCCTCGCCGTCGGACCAGTCCACGATCGCGATCTCGGGCGCTTCGGGCAGCGAGCGCACCGCGGCGGCAGCGCGCTCGGAGCGCACCAGCGCGCGCGACGCGATGCCCGACGCCGCGAGCCGCGCGATCAGCGCGCGGCCCAGGCTGCCGTTGGCGCCCGTCACCAGCACGCGGCCGATCGTCGCTTCCGCCATCGAGAGCCAGCCTAGCCCAGCCCGCCCGCGCGACGGCGCACGCGCGCGATGGCGCTGCCGTGCGTCGCTTCGCCGACGTCCGGCACCGTGCGCGCCGCCACGCGCGCGAGGCGCACGAGCGCGGACTCGGGCAGCGGCGAGCCGCGCCGCTCGGGATCGGCGACCAGCACCGTCGCGCGCGCGGCGAGCGCGGTGAGC
>QEVM01000380.1 GCA_003576805.1 Pseudomonadota bacterium
CGCGGCGACCAGCGCAGTCGCCAGCGCGACGCCCTGCCGCAGCCGGCGCGCGCGCTGGGCGATAGAATCGCGTTTCCCCCGGACCGCCATCGCGAGGACGCAGCATGAACCAGCGACGCCTCGGCCGCACGGGCCTGCGCGTGCCCGAGATCGGCTTCGGCACCATGACGTTCGGCTCGATGGCCGACGAGGCGACCAGCCTCGCGATCCTCGACAAGGGCCTCGACGCGGGCCTGTTCTTCCTCGACCTCGCCGAGGTGTATCCGGTGCCGCCCAATCCCGAGTGGGCCACGCGCACCGAGCAGATCGTCGGCAAGTGGATGCAGGGCCGGCGCCGCGACGCGCTGATCCTCGCCACCAAGATCGCCGGCCCGAGCGGCGGCTGGTTCCAGGCGCCCGTGCGCGACGGCAACACGGCGCTCGACCGCCACTCGATCGCGCGCGCGTGCGACGAGAGCCTGCGCCGCCTCGGCACCGACTACATCGACCTCTACCAGACGCATTGGCCCGACCCCGGCCTCCCGTACGAGGAGACGATGGAGGGACTCACGCGCCTGGTGGAGGAGGGCAAGGTGCGCGCCGTCGGCTGCAGCAACGAGAGCGCCTACGGCCTGATGAAGAGTCTGTGGATCTCGGACAAGCACGGCTTCGCGCGCCACGAGACGATCCAGAACAACTTCAGCCTGCTGAACCGGCGCTTCGAGGACGAGCTCGCCGAGGTGTGCCGGCGCGAGCAGGTGAGCCTGCTCGCCTACAGCCCGCTCGCGGGCGGCGTGCTGTCGGGCAAGTACCAGGGCGGCAACTGGCCGAAGGGCGCGCGCTTCACCTGGTACAAGGACTTCTCGCCGCGCACGCAGGTGATGACGCAGCGCTTCGTGAACGAGCGCACGCTGGCCGCGACCGAGCGCTACCGCAAGGTGGCGGCGGACTGCGGGATGTCGATCGTGACCTTCGCGATCGCGTGGACGCTGACGCGCGACTTCCTCGGCTCGACGCTGATCGGCGCGACCCACCCCGACCAGCTCGACGACGTGATCGCCGCCGCGGGCGCGAAGCTGCCGCCCGACGCACTGCTCGAGGTCGACAAGATCTCGCGGGAGATCCGACATCCGATGGGCTAGCCGCATCGCGGCGGCGCTCGCCGCCGCCGCGCTCGCGCTCTCCGCGTGCTCGCGCGACCGCCACTACCACGCGCGCGGCGTGGTGGAGGACGTGCAGGCCGAGACGGGCCAGATCCTGATCGCGCACGAGGACATCCCGGGCCTGATGCCCGCGATGACGATGAACTTCGACGTCGCGGACCGGACGCTGCTCGAGACGCTCTCGCACGGCGACGCGATCGAGTTCGAGGTGGAGTTCACGGGCAAGGCGTACATCGTGACGAAGGCGACGGTGGTCGGGACCGGCGCCACGCAGGGCGCGGGCGGACAGCTCGGCGCGATCGCGCCCGAGGACGATCCGGCGCCGCCCTTCCAGCTCACCGACCAGGACGGCAATGCGCGCTCGCTCGAGGACTTCCGCGGCAAGGTCGTCGTGCTCGACTTCATCTGGACGCGCTGCCCGGGCCCGTGTCCGATCCTCACCGGGCTGCACGTCGACCTGCAGCGGCGGCTGCCGCCGGCGCTACGCGCGAAGACGCAGCTCGTCTCGATCTCGCTCGATCCGGTGCGCGACACGCCCGCCGTGATGCGCGAGTACGCGACCAAGCGCGGCGCCGACCTCTCGAACTGGTCGTTCCTGACCGGCGCGCCGGAGCAGGTGGACGACGTGCTGCGGCGCTACGGCGTCGGCAGCGCGAAGATGCCCGACGGCCAGGTCGAGCACGTCGTCGCGACGTTCCTGATCGCGCCGGACGGCCAGATCGAGCGGCGCTACCTCGGCCTCGAAGGCCACGACCCGAAGGAGCTCCTGCGCGACATCGAGCGGCTGGCGCCGCGTTCATGAACGACCGCGCGGACGTGGTCGTCGTGGGCGGCGGCGTGATCGGCTGTGCGGTCGCATGGGCGCTCGCGCGCGAGGGCGTCGCGGTCGCGGTGCTCGAGCGCGATTCGGTCGCGGCGCACGCGTCGAGCGTCGCGGCGGGCATGCTCGCGCCGTTCGCGGAGGCGCACGGCGAGGACGCGGCCGTGCCGCTCGGCGCGGCGAGCCTGGCGCACTTTCCCGACGTGGCGCGCGAGCTCGCCGAGCGCGGCGGGGTCGATCCGCGCCTCTCGCTCTGCGGGGTGCTGCGCGTCGCGCGCGACGACGCGTCCGCCGCGCGTTTGCGCGCGCGCGCCGCCGGCCTCGCGCGCGAGGGC
>QEVM01000381.1 GCA_003576805.1 Pseudomonadota bacterium
AGCGAGGACACGGTGCGCGCGATCCGCGGCTGGCTCGCGCAGAAATGACCGACGCCGCGCGCACGCACGCCCGCTTCGAGCCGGTCGCGACGCCGGGCGCCGCCGCCGCGCACGCGTTCGCGCCGGCGCCGCTCCTCGGCGATCGCTTCGTCGCGGCGCCGCGGACGGGCTTCGAGCCGCCGTCGCCCGCGCCGACGGCCGCCGCGGTCGCCCCGCCTCCGCCCGACCTCGATGCGATCCGGCGCGAGGCGTACGAGCGCGGCGTCGCGGACGGGCGCGACGCACTTCCGTGGCAGGATGCAGCCGCCTTGCAGCGCGCGCTGGCCGCGCTCGACGCCGCGGGCCGCCGCCTCGAGGGCATGCGCCGCGGCTATCTGGTCGCGAACCGCCATGCGCTCGTCGAGCTCGCGTGCGCGATCGCCGAGCACGTCGTCGGGCGCTCGCTCGCGCTGCGACGCGACGCGCTCGCTTCGCTGCTCGGCGCCGCCCTGGCGGCGGCGAGCGAGGACGCCGCGCCGGCCCTCGTGCGCGTGGCGCCCGCCGACCTCGACGTCCTCGCGCGCGCACCGCGCGAGGGCGAGCCGGCGCTCCGCTTCGAAGCCGACGCCTCGCTCGCCGCCGGCGAGGTGCGCGTCGAGACGCGCACGGGCGCCGTCCGCACGAGTCTCGCCCTCGCGCTCGCGCAGGTGCGCGCGGGCCTCGAGGAAGCCCTCGGCGCACCCGAGCCGGCGAGCGACGCGGCCGAGGACGCGCCGTCGTGAGCGCGTTCGCGGACACGGCCTTCGCCGCCGCGTGCGCGGAGCGCCTGCCGCACCTGGCGCGCGTCGTGCGCCAGGGGCGCGTGCGCTCGGTGATCGGATCGGCGGTCGAGGTGGAAGGGCTCGCCGACGCGCGCGTCGGTGCGCTGTGCACGGTCGAGCCGGGCGACGGGCGCGCGGGCTTCGCCGCCGAGATCGTCGGCTTCCGCGACGGCCGCACCTGGCTGATGCCGCTCGAGGCCCGCCACGGCGTCGCGCCCGGCTGGCGCGTCGCGCCGCAAACGTCGCGCGCCGTGGTGCCCGCGGGCACCTGCGCACTCGGCCGCGTGCTCGACGGGCTCGGCCGCCCGATCGACGGCGGAGCGCCGCTCACGGACGCCGAGATCGCGCCGCTGCACCGCGCGCCCGAGCCCGCCCTGACGCGCCCGCGCATCGCCGAGCCGCTCGACCTCGGCGTGCGCGCGCTCAACGCCTTCACGACCGCGGGCCGCGGCGCGCGCCTCGGCATCTTCGCGGGATCGGGCGTCGGCAAGAGCACGCTGCTCGGACAGATCGCGCGCTTCACGGCGTGCGACGTCGCGGTGATCGCGCTGATCGGCGAGCGCGGCCGCGAGGTGCGCGAGTTCCTGGAGCGCGACCTGGGAGCCGGCCTCGAGCGCTCGGCGGTGGTGGTCGCGACGAGCGACGAGAGCGCCGCGCTGCGCGTGCGCGCCGCGCACGCCGCGACCGCGATCGCCGAGAGCTTCCGCGATGCGGGCAAGCACGTGCTGCTGCTCATGGACTCGCTGACGCGCTTTTGCATGGCGCTGCGCGAGATCGGCCTCGCGGCCGGCGAGCCGCCCGCCACGCGCGGCTATCCGCCGTCGATGTGGAGCGCGCTGCCGGCGCTGGTGGAGCGCGCCGGCACCGCGCCGAGCGGCGGCAGCATCACCGGCATCTACACCGTGCTGGTGGAGGGCGACGACCAGCTCGAGCCGGTCGCCGACGCCGCGCGTTCGCTGCTCGACGGCCACGTCGTGCTGACGCGCGAGCTCTCCGAGCGCGGCCACTTTCCGCCGATCGACGTGCTCCAGAGCGTCTCGCGCGTGATGCCCGACGTGACGAGCGACGCGCACCGCGGGCTCGCGCAACGCGCGCGCGAGGCGCTCGCGACGCATCGCGCCGCCGAGGACTTGATCGCGACCGGCGCGTATCAGAGCGGCAGCGATCCGCAGATCGAGTGGGCGCGCCGCGTCGAGCCGCCGCTGCGCAAGCTGCTCCGGCAGCCCGCGCACCAGCGCGCGGACCTCGCCGCCAGCGTGGCGTCGCTGGCCGCCGTGCTCGACGCCGGCAAGGCAGGCGCGCCGTGAAGTTCCGCTTCCGCCTCGATGCGCTGCTCGGCGTGCGCCGCTTCGAGCTGCGCCGCTGCGTCGCCGCGCTCGAACAGAGCCGACATGGGTACGCCGCCGCGCTCGCGCGCGCGGACGCGCTCGTGCGCGAGCGCGACCGCGCGCAGGCTGCGGCGGCGCGGGCGCTCGCGGCGGG
>QEVM01000382.1 GCA_003576805.1 Pseudomonadota bacterium
ATGGGCGCCGGTGCGCAGACGCCGCTGCACGGCCGCCTCGCCGACGTCGCCGCGCCGGTGCTGCTCGTCGCGGGCGCCGAGGACGCGCGCTTCGCCGCGATCGCGCGCGAGCTGGCGGCGGCGATCCCGAACGCGCGCGCCGCGCTCGTGCCGGACGCCGGCCACGCCGTGCACCTCGAGAAACCCCGCGCCTTCACGGCGCTGCTGCGCGACTTCCTCGCGCGCGCGGACGCGGGCCGCGCGCCGTTCCACCCACCCCACGCAGAGGAGATGCGCGCATGAGCGCCGCCGACTGGAAGATCGTCAAGGGCTACGAAGACATCCGCCTCGAACGCAGCGACGACGGCATCGCGAAGATCACGATCTGCCGGCCCGAGGTGCGCAACGCGTTCCGCCCGCGCACGCTCTTCGAGCTGATCGACGCCTTCGCGTGGGCGCGCGAGGAGCCGAGCGTCGGCGTGATCCTCTTCACCGGCGAAGGCGACGAGGCGTTCTGCTCGGGCGGCGACCAGCGCGTGCGCGGCGACGCCGGCTACGTCGGCGACGACGGCGTGCCGCGCCTCAACGCGCTCGACCTGCAGCGCGTGATCCGCTCGCTGCCCAAGCCCGTGATCGCGCTCGTCGCCGGCTACGCGATCGGCGGCGGCCACGTGCTCCACCTGATCTGCGACCTCACGATCGCCGCCGACAACGCGCGCTTCGGCCAGACCGGCCCGCGCGTGGGCAGCTTCGACGCCGGCTTCGGCGCGTCGTACCTCGCGCGCGTCGTCGGCCAGAAGAAGGCGCGCGAGATCTGGTACCTGTGCGAGCAGTACGGCGCCGAGGACGCGCTCGCGATGGGGCTCGTCAACAAGGTCGTGCCGCTCGCGGAGCTCGAGGCGGCCGGCGTCGCGTGGGCGCGCCGCATCCTCGCGCACTCGCCGCTCGCGATCCGCTGCCTCAAGGCCGCCTTCAACGCCGACTGCGACGGCCAGGCCGGCATCCAGGAGCTCGCGGGCAACGCGACGCTGCTCTTCTACATGAGCGAGGAGGCGCAGGAAGGCCGCGACGCCTACCTCGAGAAGCGCGCGCCCGACTTCTCGAAGTTCCCGTGGCGACCGTAGCCCCGGATCCGCCGCGGCCGTCCGCGCTGACTGCGTTCGCGCTCGCGGCGCGGCCGCGCACGCTGCCCGCGGCGGTCGCGCCGGTGCTCGTCGGCGCGGCGCTCGGCGCGCACGCGGGCGTGTTCCGTCTCGACGTCGCCGTCGCGGCGATCGCGGTCGCGCTCGCGCTGCAGGTGGCGGCCAACTTCGCCAACGACGTCTTCGACTTCGAGCGCGGCGCCGACACCGACGCGCGACTCGGCCCGGCGCGCGCGGTGCAGCGCGGCTGGATCGCGGCGGGGAGCATGCGGTGGGCGGTCGCGCTGGCGCTCGGCGCGGCGCTGCCGCCCGGACTGTGGCTGGTCGCGCAGGGCGGCTGGCCGCTCGCCGTGGCGGGCGCCCTCGCGATCGCGGCGGCGCTCGCCTACACGGGCGGGCCGCTGCCGCTCGGCTACGCCGGGCTCGGCGAGGTCGCGGTGTTCGCCTTCTTCGGGCTCGTCGCCGTCGCGGGCACGTGGTTCGTGCAGGCGGGGACGCTGACGCCGCTCGCGCTCGCCGCGGCGATCCCGCCCGGCGCGCTCGCGAGCGCGATCCTCGTCGTCAACAACCTGCGCGACGTCGAGACGGACCGCGCCGCCGGCAAGCGCACGCTCGCGGTGCGGCTCGGCGCGCGCGCCGCACGCGGCGAGTACGCGGCGCTGCTCGGGGTCGCGTACGCGGTGCCGCCGCTGCTCGTCGCAGCGGGCGCGCTCTCGGCGTGGGCGCTCGCGCCGCTCGCGACGGCGCCGCTCGCGCTCGCGCTCGCGCGCCGCGTCGCGCGCAGCGACGGCGCCGCGCTCAATCCGCTGCTCGGCGCGACCGCGCGCCTCGAGCTCGGCTTCTGCGCGCTCTTCGCGGCGGGGATCGCGGCGTGAGGATCGCGTCGCTCCGGATCGCGCCGCTGCGACTCCCGCTGGTGTCGCCGCTCGCGACCGCGCACGGCGCGATCGCCGTGCGCGACGGCTGGCTCGTCGCGATCGAGGACGACGCGGGCGTGCGCGGCTGGGGCGAGGCGCTGCCGCTGCCGGGCTTCGGGCTCGAGTCCGCGGCGCAGGCGGAGCTCGCGCTGGCGCGCGCCGGCCGTTCGCTGCGACGGCAGCGGGCGCTCGGTCTCGCGGACGCGCTTGCGATCGCCGCGGCCGAGACGCGC
>QEVM01000383.1 GCA_003576805.1 Pseudomonadota bacterium
GCACGTGCAGGCCGGCGTCGCTGCCGACCGGCTCGGCGCGGCCTTCGAGCTCGCGCGCGAGCGCCGCGAGCAGCGCGGCGCGGCGCGCCGCGTGGCGCGCGCGCGAACGCCGCACGTGGCGCTCGAGGTGGCCGCCGCGCACGAAGTCGGCGAAGGCGAGCTGCTCGAGCGTCGCGCTGCCGGTGTCGGCGATCGCCTTCAGCGCGCGCACCGTCGCGACGAGCGACGCGGGCACGACGAGCCAGCCGAGCCGCAGCGCCGGGAAGAGCAGCTTCGACGCGGTGCCCGCGTAGAGCACGCGGCCGTCGCGGTCGAGCGCCTGCAGGCACTCGAGCGGGCGGCCGGCGAAGCGGTACTCGCCGTCGTAGTCGTCCTCGAAGATCCACGCGTCCTGCGCGCGCGCCCACTCGAGCAGCGCCACGCGCCGCGCGAGCGTCAGCACGCCGCCGGCCGGGAACTGGTGCGACGGCGTCACGAACGCGAGCCGCACGTCGCGCGCGCCGGCGAGCGCCGCGACGTCGATGCCGCCGGCGTCGGCGCGCACCGCCACGACGTCTGCGCCGTGCGCCGCCGCCGCCAGCGAGAAGCCCGTGTAGTGCGGCTCCTCGACGGCGACGCGCTCGCCCGGGTCGACGAGCGCGCGCAGCGCGAGGTCGATCGCCTGCTGCGAGCCGTGCACGATCACCACCTGCTCGGGCGCGCACGCGACGCCGCGCGCCCGGGCCAGGTACTCGGCGAGCGCCTCGCGCAGCTCGGCCGCGCCGCCGGGCGGCTGGTACGCGAGCTGCCGCACCGAGGCGAGCCGCGCGCGCCGCCCGAGCAGCCGCGTCCACGTCGCGAGCGGAAGATCGGCGTAGGCGGGCTCGCCGTAGCGGAAGTCGTAGGCCAGCGGCGCGCGCGGGATCGCCCACGAGACGCGGTCGGGCGGCATCGACTTGGCGACGCGGCTGCCCACCGCCGAGAGACGCGGCGTCGCGAAGCCCTCGCGCGCCGCGCGTTCGCCGCCCTCGCCGCGGCGCAGCGCCCGCGCCGGCAGCGCGTCCGCGACGCGCGTGCCCGAGCCGACGCGCGAGACGAGATAGCCCTCGGCGAGGAGCTGCTCGTAGGCACGCAATACGGTGTTGCGCGAGACGCCGAGGTCGGCGGCGAGGACGCGCGTCGGCGCGAGCCGGTCGCCCGCGCGCAGCCGTCCCGCGAGGATCGCCGCGCGCAGCGCGCGGTAGGTCTGCGCGTGCAGCGGGCCGTCGCCGTCGAGCGCGAGGTGCATCGGGCGATTGGTACCACAGCGATTGCGCGGAGCGGATCTTCCCCGGAGCCAATGATCCGGGCAGGCTGGCTGGGCGCGCAGGAGGACGCCATGACCCCGCCCAGCGATCTCGAACGCTTCTACGGCTACGTGCGCGGCTTCGAGGTCGCGTACCTCGCCGACGTCTGGAGCGGCGTCGCCGACGCCTTCTCGCCCGACGCGCGCCACGTCGTGGCGAACGGCGGCGCGCTGCTCGGCGCCGACGACCGCGGCCAGGACGCCGTCGTCGCGGGCCTGCGCGCCGCGGTGAACGCGCTCGACCGCCGCTTCGACGCGCGCCTCGTCGAGATCGTCGCCGGCCCCGAGCTGCGGCCCGAGGGCGTGTGGATGCGCTTCGCGGTCGGCATGCGGCGCGCGGGCCTGCCCGAGCTGCGCTTCGAGGGCGATCACCTCGCGGTGTACGCGGACGGCCGCATCCGCCTGCTCGAGGAGACGCTGGAGCCGGGCGCGGGCGAGCGCGTCGACGCGTTCCTGCGCGAGCACGGCGCCGCGCTGCGCGCGCCGGGCTCGGCGTTCGCGCCGATCCCCGATCCGCGCGACCAGCGCGAGCTCGATGCCGGCGTCGCGCGCTCGCTGGCGCGCTGCTACGCGGCCGCGAAGAGCGTTCGCGACGCGGGCGCCGCGCTCGCCGTCTGCGCCGACGACTTCGCGCTCGAGACGCCCGCGTTCGGCACGGCGTCGCGCGGCCGCGCCGAGACCGCCGCGCAGCTCGCCGCGTTCTTCACGGTGTTCCCCGACTACCGCGTCGCGTACGAGGGCATCACCGGCGACGGCGCGCACGTCGCGGGCTGGGGCCGCGCGCAGCTCACGTTCGCGGGGGCGTTCGGCGCGCTCGCGCCCACGGGCAAGACGGCGGAGATCCCGTTCACCGCGATCTTCGACGTCGCCGGCGGCGTGCTGCGCCGCGAGCGCTTCGGCATCGACCTCGCGCAGCTCTGCGAGCAGATCGGCGTGCCGGTGGA
>QEVM01000096.1 GCA_003576805.1 Pseudomonadota bacterium
CACGGGCGGCGGCTCGCTCGCGGAGCGCGCGCGGCGCGCCGGCCGCTGGCTGCTGCCGGGGCTGGCGGGCTGGAGCGGCCGTCGCACGGCGGCGGGGCTGCCCGCCGCGATCGCGCTCGCCAGTTCGTGCGTGCTGCTCGTCGCAGGCGACGCGGTGGTTCCGGATCCGGGCAGCGTCGGCGGCGCGGGCCGCATCGCGTTCGCGGGTCTCGCGGCTGCGCTGGTCGTGTTCCATCTGCTGCTGGCCGCGCTCCACGGCGTGCGCGAGCGCCGGAGCCGCTCGTGACGATCGCGCTGCACGGCAACCTGCGCGACTTCGGAATGGGCGAGGTCTTCCAGCTGATCGGCCAGCAGCGCAAGACCGGCGTGCTCGAGGTGCGCGGCGAGCAGGGCGACGTGGAGCTGCGCTTCGACGCGGGCGGCGTCGTGTCCGCCGCGCCCTCCGCCGAGCGGCCCGACGCGGCGCTCGTCGAGATGATCGCGCGCTGCGGCGTCGTGCCGCGCGACCGCCTCGCGGAGCTCGAGCGCGGCGCGGAGGGCGAGACGTCGCTCGTCGCGCGCATCGTCGCGGCGGGCCTGCTCGACACCGAGGCGCTGCGCGAAGTCGAAGACCTGCTCACGCGCGAGACGATCTTCGACCTGCTGCGCTGGCAGGACGGATCGTTCCGCTTCGTGTCGCAGCCGATCGAGCACCATCGCCCGCCCGAGCGGCTGCTCGGCGCCGAGCAGGTGCTGATGGACGGCCTGCGCATGGTCGACGAGTGGCACGCCTTCGCCGCCGACCTGCCCGCCGAGCACGTCGTGTTCCGGCGGCGCGGGAGCCTCGAGGAGTACCGCCTGTCGGCGGCCGGGCGCGCGGCGCCGTCGGCTGCGGACGCGGAGCGCGTGTTCATGCTGATCGACGGCCGCTCGAACGTGCGGCGCGTGATCGACCTCTCGCGGCTCGGCACCTTCGGCGCGATGCGCACGCTGGTGCACCTCGCGCGCGCGGGCTGGATCGAGCCGGTGCGCGCGTCGCGCGACGCGACGGGACGCGGCAGCGCGGCCGTCCTCGCGTCCGAGACGCGCCGGCGCGCCGCGCTCGCCGCGCCCTTCGCGCTGCTCGTCGTGCTCGCCGCGCTCGCGTGGAGCCGCGGCGCGCACGAGCCCGAGCCGCTCGCGATCCGCGCGAGCGCGCTCGAGCAGGCGCGCACGCGCATGGAGACGACGCGTTGGCGGTCGCTGCTGCTCGCGCATCGGCTCGCGACCGGACGCTGGGCCGGCGGCCTCGACGAGGTGGCGCAGTGGGCCGGCGCGCCGAGCCCCGCGTTGACGCGCTCGGAACGCGGCGCCTACCATGTCGGACGACGCGCCGAAGGCCCCGTCGTCCTGGCGCCGGATCCGAGCTCCGATCCCGCTTCGTCCCGATCGGACCTCTGAAGCCGGACTTCCGAATCTCGAGACGGGCGGCCGCAATCCGCGGGAGACCTCTCTGCCCGACCCGAAGCCCCTCGCCGACGCCAGCACCCGACAGACCCTGGTTTTCGACGACAACCGCATGGCCGCCGAGCTCTACGGCGAGGGAGAGCGCACGCTGCGCATCCTCGAGCAGGAGCTCGGCATCGACGTGCGCGCGCGCGGCAACGAGGTGCGGCTCGTCGGCGAGCCCGCCGCCGTGACGGCCGGCAAGAAGGTGCTCGAGGAGCTGTACGGCTGGCTGCGCGCCGGCCAGTCCGTCGGCCCGCGCGACGTCAGCTCCGCCGCGCGCATCGCCGCGGGCCGCCCCGAAGTGCAGCTCCAGGACGTCTACGAGGACGTGCTCGGCTCGGTCGGCGCGCGCCGCCGCGTGATCGCGAAGAACCTCTCGCAGCGCCGCTACGTCGAGCTGATCCGCGACCACGACCTCGTGTTCGCGCTCGGGCCGGCCGGCACCGGCAAGACCTACCTCGCGATGGCGTGCGCGATCGCGGCGCTCAACCGGCGCGAGGTGGCGCGCGTGATCCTGACGCGCCCCGCGGTCGAAGCGGGCGAGCGGCTCGGCTTCCTGCCCGGCACGATGGCCGAGAAGGTGAACCCGTACCTGCGGCCGCTCTACGACGCGCTGCACGACATGGTCGCGTTCGACAAGGCCGACCGGCTCGTCGAGCGCGGCGTGATCGAGGTGGCGCCGCTCGCCTTCATGCGCGGCCGCACGCTGAACGACTCGTTCGTGATCCTCGACGAGGCGCAGAACACCACGAGCGAGCAGATGAAGATGTTCCTGACGCGCCTCGGCTTCGACTCGAAGGCCGTCGTGACGGGCGACACCACGCAGATCGACCTGCCGTCGGACAAGCAGAGCGGGCTCGTCGAGGCGGCGCGCATCCTCGACGGCGTGCCCGGCATCGGCTTCCAGCGCTTCACCGACGCCGACGTCGTCCGACACCCGCTGGTGCAGAGCATCATCCGCGCCTACGAAGGCGCCGCGCAGGGAGGCGCCGGCGAGCGCAGTCGATCGAGCAGCGACGCGGAGCCGAAACCCGGCGCCCGCGACGGCGAGTCCTCCGAAGCGCGATGACGCTGCGGATCTGCGGTCCGCCGCGATCGAAGCCGCTGCCCCGCTTCGACCGCGCGCTCCTCGCGCGCCGCGCGCGCGGCCTGCTGCGCGCGCTCGGCGAGTCGCGCTCGGAGCTCTCGCTCGCGCTCGTGGACGACGCGGAGATGGCGTCGCTGAACCAGGCGCACCGCGGCAAGAGCGGGCCGACGGACGTGCTCTCGTTCTCGCTGCTCGAGGGACCGCACGCGGGCTTCCGCAGCCGCCTGCTCGGCGACGTCGTGATCGACGTCGAGCAGGCCGCCCGCCAGGCGCGGCGCGCGCGCCGCACGCTCGACGACGAGATGGCGAAGCTCTTGATCCACGGCGTGCTGCACTTGCTCGGGCGCGACCACGAGATCGACGCGGAGGCGCGCGCGATGCGCGCCGAGGAGCGCCGGCTCTGGCGGGCGCTCGTCGCATGAGCCGCGCGCGCCGGGCCGCATGGCTCGCGGGCTTCGCGCTGGTCTTCTTCCTGTCGTTCCCGCACCCGATCGGCGGGCGCGTCCTCGACCTCGGGCTGTTCGCGTCGTGGCTCGCGCCCGCGCTGCTG
Source organism: Pseudomonadota bacterium (assembly GCA_003576805.1). Classification (GTDB taxonomy): domain Bacteria; phylum Myxococcota_A; class UBA9160; order UBA9160; family PR03; genus PR03. The sequence continues at coordinate 3,105 of QEVM01000096.1, forward strand.
CTCCTCGGGCTGCGCGGGCTCGCGCCGCGGCCCGCCGCCGGCGCCGCGTTCGCGGCCGGGCTCGCGGCGCACGCCGCGCTCTACCACTGGATCTACGTCGCGACCGTCTCCTACGGCCACGCGCCGACACCCGTCGGCGTCGGCGCGGCGATCGCGCTGGCGCTGTACCCGGCCGCGTTCTTCGCGGCGTTCGGTGCGGGCGCGAGCGCGCTGCGGCGGACGCGGCTGGCCTCCCCCTTCGCGCTGGCGGCGCTCTGGCTCGCGCTCGAGCACGCCCGCACGGTCTTCGCCACCGGCTTTCCGTGGGGCCTCCTCGGGTACGCGCAGCACGACAACACCGCGCTGCTCGCGTGGGCGCCGCTCGCCGGCGTGTGGGCACCGGGCTTCGCGGTCGCGCTCGGGAGCGCCGCGCTCGCCGCGCTCTGGGAGGCGCGCACCAGCGGACGCGGCGCGCGAGGCGCGCTGCTCGCGATCGCGAGCGTGGCGGCGGCGATCGGCGCCGGCGCGCTCGACCTCGCGCGCGACGGCGCGCAGCCCGCCGAGACGGTGCGCGTCGCCGTGCTGCAGGGCAACGTCGACCAGGACGTGAAGTGGAGCCCGGAGTGGGCCGAGCGCACGCTCGCGGGCTACGAGGCGCTGTCGCGGCGCGCGGGCGAGGCGGGCGCCGCCGTGATCGTCTGGCCCGAGACCGCCGTGCCGGGATCGCCCGACCACGACGCCGTGCTCGCCGACCGGCTCGCCGCGCTCGCGCGCGAGACGAACGCAGCGCTCGTCGTCGGCGCGGTCGGCGTCGAGCCCGTGCGCGAAGGCGGCGTGCGCTACTACGACAGCGCCTTCGTGGTGTCGCCCGACGGCGTCTTCGCCGACCGCTACGACAAGACGCACCTCGTGCCGTTCGGCGAGTACGTGCCGTTCCGCGACTTCCTCGGCCGCTTCGTCTCTGCGATCGCGCGCGGCGCGGCGACCACCGACGTGTCGCCCGGCGCGGTGCCGCGCGCGCTCGCGATCCCGTTGCCCGACGGCAGCGCGCTCACCGCCGGCGTACCGATCTGCTATGAACTGCTCTTCCCGGACGGGGTGCGTCGCTTCACGAAGGATGGCGCGGAGCTGCTCCTCGCGATCACGAACGACGCCTGGTACGGGCGCACCGGTGCTCCCTACCAGTTCCTCGTCATGACGGCGATGCGATCCGCCGAGAACCGCGTCTGGACGGCGCGGGCCGCGAACACCGGCGTCTCGGCGATGATCGACGATCGCGGCCGCGTGCGGATGCAGACCGATCTCTTCGTACAGGACCTTCTGGTCGCCGACATCCCGCGCCGCCCGGCGCCGGTGGGCGGCTCGTTCTACGCGCGCCACGGCGACTGGCTGCCGGGCGCCTGCTGGATCGCGCTCGGCGGTCTCGCGATCGCGGCGCGCTGGCGGCGCGGAGCGCGCGCATGAGCGAGCAGCCGCACGCGACCCCGTTCCTGCCCGGCGAGCTCGCCGAGCGCCTGCGCGGGCTGCGCGCGCGCGTCGACGAGCTCCGGGGGCGTCTTTGACGTCGCCGGCCTGCGCGCGCGGCTAGCGGAGCTCGAGGCGGACAGCGCCGCGCCCGACCTGTGGGACGATCGCGAGCGCGCCGAGCGCATCCTGCGCGAGAAGGGCGGCGTCGAGCGCCAGCTCGCCACCTTCGACGCCGCGCTCGCGCAGCTCGACGACGCCGGCGTGCTGCTCGAGCTCGGACAGGAGGAGGACGACGCCGCGACGCTCGCGGAGGTCGGCGAGAAGCTCGACGCGGTCGACGACGAGCTCGGCGCCGCGGAGCTGCGCCTGCTGCTCGGCGGCGAGCACGACCGCGGCAACGCGATCCTCTCGATCAACGCCGGCGCGGGCGGCACCGACGCCTGCGACTGGGCGGAGATGCTGGTGCGCATGTACCTGCGCTGGGCGGAGGCGCACGGCTTCGGCGTCGAGGAGCTCGACCGCCAGGACGGGGAGGAGGCCGGCATCCGCAGCACGACGCTGCTCGTCTCCGGCGAGTACGCCTACGGCTATCTGAAGACGGAGGAGGGCGTGCACCGGCTCGTGCGCATCTCGCCCTTCGACGCCAACGCGCGGCGCCAGACGGCGTTCGCGGCCGTCTCGGTGCTGCCCGAGCTCGACGACGAGGTCGTGGTCGACATCGACGAGAAGGACCTGCGCATCGACACCTTCCGCGCCGGCGGCAAGGGCGGCCAGCACGTCAACAAGACCGAGTCCGCCGTGCGCATCACCCACGTGCCGAGCGGCATCGTCGTGCAGTGTCAGAACGAGCGCTCGCAGCTGAAGAACCGCTCGGCCGCGATGAAGGTGCTGCGCGCGCGCCTGTGGGAGCGCGCGCGGATCGAGCAGGAGCAGAAGATGGCGGCGCTGGCCGGCGAGAAGAAGGACATCGGCTTCGGCTCGCAGATCCGCTCCTACACGCTGCACCCGTCGCAGCGCGTGAAGGATCACCGCACGGACGTCGAGGTCGGCAACGCGCAGGGCGTCCTCGACGGCGACCTCGACCGCTTCATGCGCGCGTTCCTGATGGAGAAGGCGAAGGGGGCTCCGGCGTGAGCGAGGCGGAACGGAAGGCGCGCGCGGAGCGGCTCGCGGCGCTGCGCGCGACGGGCGCGGACCCGTATCCCGCGAGCGTCGGCCCGCTGGTGCGGCTCGCCGACGTGCGCGCGCGCTGGGACGCGCTCGACGCCGCCGCGCTGGAGGCGGACCCGCCGCCCGCGATCGCCGTCGCGGGCCGCGTGATGGCGATCCGCTCGTTCGGGAAGCTCGTGTTCATGACGCTGCGCGAGGACGGCGCGAGCCTCCAGGTGAGCTTCCGCAAGCCGGAGCTCGCGCCCGCAGCGCTGGAGACGCTGGGCCTCGTCGACGTCGGCGACTTCGTGCGCGCCGAGGGCGTCGTGTGGCGCACGCGCACCGGGGAGCTCACCGTCGGCGCGACGTCGCTGCGCGTCGTCTCGAAGAGCCTGCACCCGATGCCCGAGAAGTGGCACGGACTCGTGGACGTCGAGGCGCGCTACCGCCAGCGCTACCTCGACCTCCTCGTCAACGAGGAGGCGCGCAGGATCGCCGTGACGCGCTCGCGCGTCATCACCGCGATGCGCGCCTTCCTCGACGGGCGCGGCTTCCTCGAGGTCGAGACGCCGGTGCTGCAGCCGCTCTACGGCGGCGCCCACGCGCGCCCGTTCTCGACGCACTACGAGGCCTACGACCAGGACGTGTTCCTGCGCATCTCCGACGAGCTGTACCTGAAGCGGCTGGTGATCGGCGGCCTCGACCGCGTCTACGAGATCGGCCACAACTTCCGCAACGAGGGCGTGTCGCGCAAGCACAATCCCGAGTTCACGATGATGGAGTGCTACCAGGCCTTCGCCGACTACCGCGACATGATGGAGCTGGTGCAGTCGATGTTCCAGCACGTCGTCGTGTCGGTCACCGGCGGCACGCGCGTCACGTTCCGCGAGCACGAGATCGAGTTCGGCGGCGAGTGGCCGCGCATCGCGATCTGCGACGCGCTGCGCGACCGCATCGGCATCGACGTGCTCGCCGCGCCCGACTTCGAGTCGCTCTACGCGCGCGTCCTCGAGAAGGGCCTCGACCCCGGCGACGCGCCGACCTGGGGCCAGCTCGTCGACCACCTCTTCAGCGAGCACGTCGAGCCGACGCTGATCCAGCCGACGCTCGTGACGAACCATCCCGTCGAGCTCTCGCCGCTCGCGAAGCGGTCGAGCGAGGATCCGCGGCTCGTCGAGCGCTTCGAGCCGTTCGTGGCCGGCATGGAGCTCGGCAACGCGTTCAGCGAGCTGAACGACCCCGCCGACCAGCGCGCGCGCTTCGAGGAGCAGCGCGCGATGCACGCGGCGGGCGACGCCGAGGCGCATCCGCTCGACGAGGACTTCCTGCTCGCGATGGAGCACGGCATGCCGCCGACCGGCGGGCTCGGCGTCGGCATCGACCGGCTCGTGATCGTGCTGACCGACGCGCAGCACATCCGCGAGGTCCTGCTCTTCCCGTACATGAGACCCGAGAGCTAGCGGCGATGCCCGACCTCGCGGCGCGCGTCTGGGAAGTGCTCGGAGCGACCGGCGGCGCGATCGCGCTCGCCTTCATCGTCGCGCTCGCGGTGGGCTTGGTCGCGCTGGCCGCGATGTTCGTCGGCGCGGCCGTCGTGGTGCTCGAGCGCTTCGCGCGCCAGGCGCGGGGCTGGCGCTCGGTCGCGCTGACGGGCGGCTTCGTCGCGATCGGCGTCGCGCTCGTTGCGCTGCAGACCGAGGTGCCGGGCGTGCTCGAGCGCGGCGACGCGCTCGCGCGCGCGCTGCCGCTCGCCGTCGCCGGCGGCCTCGCGCTCGTGCTCGTCGCGACGCTCGCCGTGCGGCTCGCGCTGCGCGTGCTGACGCGCCGCACGCTGGCGCGCGCCGCGCTCGTCGCCCTCGTGCTCGGCGTCTGGCTCGTGCTGCCGGCGCCGCCGCTCGGCTGGCTGGGGTTCGAGGCGCGCAGCGTCGCCGCGGCGCTCGGGACCGCGCTGCTCGCGCTGCTCGTCGCGCTCGTCGTGCTCGGCCTCGCGCCGCTCGGGCTCGCGGGCTTCCTCGACCTGCGCGGCAGCGCCGAGTGGTTCATCGCGGTGCGCTACCTCGTCGCCAAGCGGCGCCAGACCTTCATCTCCGTGATCACCGGCATCTGCATCGCGGGCGTCGCCGCCGGCGTGTGGCTGATCATCACGGTGCTCTCGGTGATGAACGGCTTCGAGCGCACCTGGCGCGAGGAGATCATCGGCAACCGCGCGCACTTCACCGTGCAGAGCGGGCTCGGGCCGTTCGCCGACTACGCCGCGGTGCTCGAGCAGGTGGTCGGCGCGCCGGGCGTCGTCGCGGCCTCGCCGTTCGTGCAGGCCGAGGGCATGGTGCGCGGCGAGGGCGGCGAGATCGTCGGCGTGCGGCTACAGGGCATCGACCCGGCGCGCATCGGCGACGTCACCAAGCTGCGCGACGAGCTGGTCGCCGGCTCGCTCGACGCGCTCGCGGCGCCGCCGCAGGGCGACGTCGACCCCGACGCGCCCGCGCACGGCATCGTGATCGGCGACGAGCTCGCCGCGGGGCTCGGGCTCCAGGTGGGGCAGCCGCTGCTGCTCGTGTCGCCCTTCGGCGGTCCGCCGACGCCGCTCGGCGCGTCGCCGCGCCTGATGCGCTTCCGCGTCGCCGGCATCTTCCGCTCGAGCCTGTTCCAGGGCGAGGACGTGATCACCTACACGAGCCTCGCCGCCGCGCAGGAGTTCAAGCGCAGCGGCGACGTCGTCGACGGCATCGAGGCGCGCACCGAGGATTACTACCGGTCGGCGCGCATCGCCGAGCGCGTCCAGGCGGAGCTCGGCTTCCCGTTCTACACGCGCGACTGGAAGGAGTTCTTCCCCGCCTTCTTCCAGGCGCTCAAGACCGAGCGCGTGATGATGTTCGTGCTGCTCACGATGATCATGGTGGTCGCGGCCTTCGCGATCGTCGTGACGCTGATCATGATGATCATGGAGAAGGCGAGCGACATCGCGATCCTGAAGGCGATGGGCGCGCGCGACGCCGCGATCGAGCGCATCTTCGCGATCGAGGGCGCGCTGATCGGGCTGGTCGGGACGCTGCTCGGCGTGCTGTCCGGGATCGCCGTGACGACGCGGCTCGACTGGATCCAGCACCGCGTCGAGGACCTGTTCGGCATCGACGCGCTGCCCGCCAACGTCTACCAGGGCGTGTCCGAGCTGCCCGCCCAGCTCGACGCCGTGCAGATCGCCGCGGTCGTCGGCATCGCCATGGCGCTCGCGCTCGGCGGCACCTGGATCCCGTCCAGGCAGGGCGCGCGTCTCGATCCGGTGGAGGCGCTCCGGTATGAGTGAGGCCGCCGCGGCGGATCCGGCGACCCGGAGGGCCGGCGCGGGGCGCGTGCCGCTCGTCGAGGTGAAGGGCCTGTGGAAGCGCTTCCAGACGGGCGAGCGCACGATCGAGGTGCTGCGCGGCGTCGACTTCGTGCTCGAGGCGGGCGAGCGCGTCGCGATCGTGGGGCAGTCGGGCATCGGCAAGAGCACCCTGCTGCACGTGCTCGGCGGGCTCGACGTGCCGAGCGCGGGATCGGTGCACTTCCGCGGCGAGGACCTGTTCGCCAAGACGCCGGACGAGCTGGCCGCGTTCCGCAACGCCCAGCTCGGTTTCGTCTTTCAGTTCCACCACCTGCTGCCCGAGTTCAGCGCGATCGAGAACGTGATGATGCCCGGCCTCTTGCGCGGACTCGGCTTCGGCGAGATGCGCGCGCGCGCGGCCGAGATCCTGCGCGAGGTCGAGCTGGGCGACCGCCTCGACCACCGCGTCGGGAAGCTGTCGGGCGGCGAGCGCCAGCGCGTCGCGCTGGCGCGCGCGCTGGTGCTGGATCCGCCGCTCGTGCTCGCGGACGAGCCGACCGGGAACCTCGATCCCGCGACCGGCGAGCGCATCGGGAGCCTGCTGCTCGAGATGAACCGCACGCGCGGCACCGCGCTGGTCGTGGTGACGCACAGCGAGCGGCTCGCGGAGCGGATCGGTCGAACGCTCACGATGCAGGCCGGCGCGCTCGTCGCGGAATCTCGCGAGGCGCGCTGAAGGCGAGCGGTAACTCCCCGTCGAAACGGCTGAATCGCCGCGCGTTCGGGGTTGCTCGCGCAAATCGCGCCGCCTAACATCCGCCGCCGATCCTCCTCCCGCGAACCCCGACATCGACTGATGGCCCGATCTGACACTGGTGAGCCGACGCAGTGATCTGTTGTGGATTGCCAACCATCGGGATGAAGACCATCGGGATTGCCAACCATCGTGAGCGGCGGAGCGTCGTGACTGCCGACCGGAGGAAGCGTTTGCGCGCTCATGACCCCTACGCGCCGTGTGGGCGGTCCCGCACGGTGGTCACCCTCGCAGGGTGTGCGCTCGTGCTGCTCGCGCTCGCCGGTGCGCGTCCCGCCGCCGCGCAGGAGACGGAGCCGATCCGGGTGCTCGTCGCGGTGCTGCCCTTCCAGGTGAACAGCGCGCGCCCGCTCGCGCATCTCGAGACGTCGATCGCGGACGAGCTGACCAAGCAGCTCGAGGCGAGCGGCAAGGTCACCGTCGTGGACGCCGTCGTGGTGCGCGAGGCGTTGATCGCGCACGTGGCCGGCGAGCGCACCGACGACGTGCTGCGCCGGCTCGCGCGCGAGGTCGGCGCCGACTGGGTGGTGCAGGGCAGCGTCACGGAGCTGGCCGGGAGCTACAGCCTCGACGTGCGCGTCGCGCCCGCGGGAGAGCGCATCCCGACGCGCACCATGGTGTTCACCGCCAACGGCGACGCCGAGCTGCTCGAGCGCGTGACCGAGCTGTCGGACCGCGTCGTCGGGATCGTCGCGGGTGAGGAGACCGCGCCGACGGGACGCGTCGCCGAAGTGCGTTTCGAGGGCGGCGCGCCGCTCGACGAGACGCGCGTGCGCGGCGCGCTGCGCACGCAGCCCGGCAAGCCCTACGAGGGCGCCGCGCTCGAGGACGATCTCGCGAGCCTGCGCCGCCTGCCGGGCGTGGGCGGCGTCACGGCGCGCACCGAGCGGCGTCCCGACGGCGTCGCGGTGGTGTTCCAGACGACGCCCGCGGAGCCGGTGGCGGCGGTCGTGCCGGAGGCGGGCGCGGGCGGCGGCGAGCGCGTCGTCGAGATCCGCATCGCGGGCAACCGCCGCATCGAGGCCGACGCGATCCGCGCGCGCATCACGACGCGCCCCGGCGATCGCTACAGCGCGTCGCAGGTCGCCGACGACATCCGCCAGATCCACGCGCTCGGCTTCTTCAAGGACGTGCAGGTGCGCTCGGAGCCCGCGCCGGGCGGCCGCATCCTCACCTTCGTGATCGCCGAGAATCCCGTCGTGCGCCAGGTGACGATTGCGGGCAACGACGCCGTCGACTCCGATCGCATCCGCGACCAGCTCACGCTCACGACCGGCGCCACGCTCGACCTGCCGCTGCTCTACGAGAACCGCGACCGCATCGAGGCCCTGTACCGCGCCGAGGGCTACTACCAGGCGTCGGTCAAGTACGAGATCAAGGACCTGCCCAACGACGCCGTCGCGGTGAACTTCGACGTCAACGAGGGGCGCAAGCTGAAGCTGCGCGCCATCGAGTTCGAGGGCAACGAGAACCTGACGGACCGCGAGCTGCGCAGCGGCATGCGCACCAAGCCGTGGCGCTTCTGGTCGTGGGTCACCCGCTACCTCGACAAGTCGGGCACCTACGCCGAGCCGGTCTTCATGCAGGACCTGCAGGGCGTGGAGAAGAAGTACGGCGAGGCGGGCTACCTGCGCGCCGACATCGGCGAGCCGGCGGTCTCCACCGAGGGCGACGGCATCGTCGTCACCGTGCCGATCACCGAGGGCGATCGCTTCAAGGTCGGCAAGCTGGACTTCGCCGGCGACTCGACGCTCGACCCCGAGGAGGTGCGCCCCGATCTGGCGCTCTCGAAGGACGAGTGGTTCAACCGCACGCACCTGACTCGGGACACCGAGATCGTGACGCGCCGCTACTCCGACCGCGGCTTCGCGCAGGCCCAGGTCGACCCGCGCACGCGCACCAACGAGATGGACAAGACGGTCGACGTCACCTTCGACGTGAACCGCGGGCCGCTGCAGTTCATCCGCCACGTGGACGTCTCGGGCAACACGCGCACCGTGGACCGCGTGGTCCGCCGCGAGGTGCAGCTCGTCGAAGGCGAGCTCTACTCGGCGCGTTCGATCGCGGCCACCAAGTCGCGGCTCGACTCGCTCGGCTTCTTCGAGGAGGTGAACCTCGACACCCGGCGCACCGAGTCCGCCGACCAGGTCGACCTCGACGTCGGCGTGGTCGAGAAGCCGACCGGCTCGCTCTCGTTCGGCGCCGGCTACTCGTCGCAGGACAAGTTCGTGCTCTCGGGCAGCGTCGCGCAGAACAACTTCTTCGGGCGCGGCTACGGCCTGCGCGTCGCCGCCGACATCGGCGGCCGCCGCAACCGCTTCTACGCCACCTTCACGAACCGGCGGCTCTTCGACAGCGAGTACAGCCTGCAGGCGAGCGCCTACCGCACGAGCCTCCAGTACGAGGACTTCGAGGAGACGACGCTCGGCGGCGACGTCTCGCTCGGCCGCTCCTTCGACGAGGCGAACCGCTACCGCGGCTTCCTCCGCTACAGCTTCTCGGACCGCGACATCGAGGCCGACTCCGACATCACCGCGGCGGGCCTGATCTTCCGCGAGTTCTTCCAGGACAACGCGATCACGAGCCTCGCCGGCGCTTCGTTCCGCGTCGACACGCGCAACGACCGCGTGCTGCCGACGGCCGGCTATGAGTACGGGCTCAACCTGGAGGGCGCTGGGCTCGGCGGCTTCGCGCGCTTCCTGCGCTTCGAGGCGCGCGGCGCCTGGTACCACGGCATCCCGGAGTGGCTGCCGGTGCCGCTGCGCGAGCGCTCGTCGTTCAACGTCTCGGCGCGCATGGGCTACGCGCTGCCCTTCAACGACATCGACGACTTCGACATCGGCACGCGCGACAACTGCGGCAACGACCAGACCTGCCCGCTCGACCTGATCGACGACGACTTCACGCTGCCGCTCTCCGAGCGCTACTTCCTCGGCGGCATCGGCGCCTACCAGCTGCGCGGCTTCAAGGCGCGCACGGTCGGCCCGCGCCGCCCCGTGCTGTACGACGTCACCAACGCGTTCAGCGCGGGCCGCGAGGGCGTCTTCACGCCGGTCGGGCGCATCAACGTGGACGGGCAGTCGGTCTGCTTCGACGAGGACGACTCGTTCCCCAACACGCAGGGCAACGGCGACGGCGAGTGCAACGACCTCGACGACCGCGACATCGACGACTTCGAGGATCTCGACGAGACGGACGTGATCGGCGGCAGCCAGTTCATCTCGCTGTCGGCCGAGTACCGCTTCCCGATCTCCGAGGCGCTCGGGTTGGTCGGCATCCTGTTCTTCGACACCGGCAACGCGTTCGACGAGGAGGACTTCCTCTTCGACGTGACCGACTGGCGCGCCGGCACGGGCTTCGGCGCGCTGTGGTTCTCGCCGTTCGGGCCGCTCCAGGGCTTCATCGGCGTCCCGCTCGACCGCATCTCGGAGGTGGACGACGCCATCGTCTTCGAGTTCTCGGTCGGCGGCCAGTCTCTCTAGCTCCCTCTCCCAACACGCGCGGGCGCTCCGGCGCCGCGGAGGACACGATGCGCAACGCCATGCTCCGATCGCTTCTTCTCATTGTGGGCTTCGCCTTCTGGGCCGGCGCCGCGCAGGCGCAGGACATGCGGGTCGCGGTCGTCGACCTCGACCAGGCGATCAACTCCACCGACCAGGGCAAGAAGGCCCGCGAGGAGATCCAGCAGAAGCAGAAGGCCGCCGAGGCGCAGCTCAAGCCGCTCTACGAGAAGGGCAAGTCGCTCGCCGAGGAGATCCAGAACAAGCGCTTCGCGCTCTCCGAGGAGGCGCTCCGCCAGAAGCAGCTCGATCTCGCCGAGATCCAGAGCGACCTGCGCGCCAAGGGCGCCGAGCTCGAGGGCCAGTTCAAGGTCGACTACGAGCGCATCGTCGGGCCGCTGCGCCAGAAGCTGCTGCAGATCGTCACCGAGGTCGGCAAGGAGCAGGGCTACTCGATGGTGCTCGAGCGCGGCACGCCGGGCCTGATCTACGCCAAGGAGACGCTCGACATCACCGACCAGGTGGTGCAGCGCTTCAACAAGAAGGGATAGCTCCTGCCGCGCATCCATCCCGCCGCCGTCGTCGATCGCGGCGCCAAGCTCGCCGACGACGTCGTGGTGGGCGCGTTCGCCTTCGTCGGCGCCGGCGTCGAGCTCGACGCCGGCGTCGTGGTCTCGAACCACGCGAGCGTCACCGGCGCGACGCGGATCGGGCCGCGCGGCCGCATCCATCCCTTCGCGGCGGTGGGCGGCGACCCGCAGGACAAGAAGTACGCCGGCGAGCCGACGCGCCTCGAGATCGGCGCCGACGCGCGCATCCACGAGGGCGTCACCGTCCACCGCGGGACGCCGCAGGGCGGCGGCGCGACGCGCATCGGCGACGACGTCATGCTGATGAACGGCACGCACGTCGCGCACGACTGCCAGATCGGCTCGCACGTCGTGATCGCGAGCTTCAGCGGCCTCGCCGGGCACGTCGAGATCGGCGACTGGGCCGTGCTCGGCGCCTACACCGGCGTGCACCAGTTCGCGCGCGTCGGCGAGAGCGTGATGACGGCGGCCAACGCCAAGCTCTCGAAGGACGCGCCGCCGTTCTCGCTGGTCGCCGGCGACCACGCGCGCGTGGTCGGCCTGAACCGGATCGGCATCGAGCGCCGCGGCTTCTCCGAGCAGGCGATGGCCGACTTGAAGCACGCCTTCCACCTGCTCTTCGCCTCGAAGCTGCGGCTCGCGGACGCGGTCGTGCGCGTGCGCGACGAGGTCGGCGCGACGCCCGAGGTGGCGCGGCTCCTCGACTTCCTGGCGAGCTCGCAGCGCGGCGTCTGCCGCTGACCATGGCCGGCGGCGGGACGATCGGGCTCGTCGCGGGCGCGGGCCGGCTGCCGTTCGAGTTGGCGCGCGGCGCGCGCGGAGCGGGGCGCCGCGTCGCGGCGGTCGCGTTCACCGGCTTCGCGGACCCGGCGCTCGCGGGCGAGGTGGACGCGATCGCGTGGATCCGGCTCGGCGAGCTCGGCGCGCTCTTCGACGCGCTGCGCGAGGCGGGCGCGCGCGAGGTGCTGCTCGCCGGCAACGCGCCCAAGCAGCAGCTCTTCGCCGAGCCCGGGCTCGTGCGCCTCGACGCGCGCGGCGCCGCCTTCCTCGGCGCGCTGCGCGACCAGAGCGACGACCGCATCCTGCGCGCGCTCGCGGACGCGCTCGAGGGCGAGGGACTGCGCGTCGTGTCGCAGGCGGCCTACGCGGGCGCGCTGCTGGCGCCCGCCGGCGTGCTCGGCGCGGTCGCGCCGAGCGAGGCGCAGCGCGCCGACGTCGCGTGGGCGTGGCCGATCGCGAAGGCGGTCGGACGGCTCGACATCGGGCAGACGCTGGTCGTGAAGGACCGCGCGGTGCTCGCGGTCGAGGCGATCGAGGGCACCGACGCCGCGATCCGCCGCGGCGGCGCGCTCGGCCGCGGCGGCGTCGTCGTGATCAAGATCTGGAAGCCGGAGCAGGACCCGCGCTTCGACTATCCGACGGTCGGCCCCGACACGCTCGCGGCGCTCGTCGACGCGGGCGCCGCGCTGCTCGCGGTCGAGGCGGGCCGCACGCTGGTGCTCGCGCGCGAGGCGCTGGTGCGCGCCGCCGACGCCGCCGGCATCGCGCTGCTCGGCGTCGCGGACGCGGAGGACGCGCCGTGACGGCGCTGCGCATCGCGGTGATCGGCGCCGGACACATGGGGCGCCTGCACGCGGCCAAGATCGCGGCGCTGCGCGACGCCGAGGGCGCGGTGACGCTGGCGGGCGTCGCCGACATCGACGCCGAGCGCGCGGCGCGCGCGGGCCGCGACTTCGGCGCGCGCTCCGTGCTCGCGTTCCGCGAGCTGCTGGCGGACGCGGACGCCGCGATCGTCGCGGTGCCGACCGTCGCGCACTTCGAGGTCGTGGACGCCGTGCTCGCGGCCGGGCTCGACGTGCTCGTCGAGAAGCCGATCGCGGCCTCGATGGAGCAGGCCGAGGCGCTGCTCGCGCGCGCAGCCGCCGGCGGCCGCGTGCTCCAGGTCGGGCACCTCGAGTGGTTCAACGCGGCGCTCGTCGCGATGCGCGGCCGCGTGCGCCGCCCGCGCTTCGTCGAGGTGCACCGCATGGGTCCGTATCCCGGCCGCGCCACGGACGTCGACATCGTGCGCGACCTGATGATCCACGACATCGACATCGTGCAGCGCCTGGTCGGCGAGGAGCCGGAGGCGGTCGAGGGCATCGGCGTGCCCGTGCTCTCGCACGAGGTGGACATCGCCAACGCGCGCCTGCGCTTTCCGGGCGGCTGCGTCGCCAACTTCACCGCGAGCCGGGTGTCGCCGACGCCGATGCGCAAGATGCGTTTCTTCCAGGCGGACGGGTACTTCTCGATCGACTTCCTGGCGCAGTCGGCGGTGATCCTGCGCCGCCAGGTGGAAGGCGACGCGCCGCCGCGGATCGACATCGAGCCGATGCGCTTCGATCCCGCCGACGCGCTCGACGCCCAGCTCCGCGACTTCCTCGAGGCGATCCGCACGCGCCGCGTCGGCGACGGCGGCACCGCCGCGGCGCTGCGCGCGCTGCGCACCGCGCTGCGCGTCGTCGCGGCGCTACCGCCGCTGGACGAGCTGGCGTGACGGCGGTGCTGGTGTCCGCGGGCGACGCCTCGGGCGACGCGCACGCCGCGGCGCTGGTCGCCGC
>QEVM01000097.1 GCA_003576805.1 Pseudomonadota bacterium
CGCGCCGCGCCGAGCCCGCGGCGACGGCGTCGAACGCCGCGCGCAGCGCCGCGGTGCCCGCGCGCAGCGAGCCGGCGTGGTCGGCGGTCGCGACGTCGCGGCGCAGGTCGAGCGCCTTCGCGACGAGCGCCGCCGCCTGCTTCTCGCGGAAGGCGTAGGTGGTGCTCGCGAAGAAGACGGCGTCGACGCTCGCGCGCTCGAAGCCGGCGAGCGCGTTCGCGGCGGCGGCCACCGCCATTGTGACCGCGTCCTCGTCGTTCCACGCGACGCTGCGCTCGGGCGCGATCTCGCCCGCCTTGGGCGGCCTGCCGGCGATGGTCGAGAAGGCGAGTCGCGTCGGCGGAACGTACGCGCCGTAGGAGACGATTCCTGCCATGGGCTACTCCGCCTTCGGCGGCTCCGGCTTCACGGGATTCTCGTAGAACGGGTAGGGCGGCTTCATCAGGCCGAAGGGCTCGAGCTTGGCGCCGAACACGCCCTTCATGTGCTGCTGGAGGTCGGCCACCGACCAGCCGCCGGGCTTGAACATGCCGGTGCCGTAGCGCGGCTGCTCGACGATCAGCACGCGATCGCCGCCGGTGCCGAAGATCTGGCCGGTCACCCAGGCGGCGTCGTCGCTGCACAGCCACGCGACGAACGGCCCGTTCAGCGCGGGGTCGACGAAGGGCAGGTCGACGACCTTGCCGCCGATCTTCGCGGTCGCCGACATGCGCGTCGTGCCCGAGGGCGAGATCGCGTTCACGCGGATGCCGCTGCGCGCGAGCTCGAGCGCCCAGGTGTAGGTCATCGACGCGATCGCGCCCTTCGAGCCCGCGTAGTTGGTCTGGCCGAAGTTGCCGAAGTGCGCGGCGGAGACGGTGTTCACGATCGAGCCGCCGGTCCCCAGGTCGCGCATGCGGAAGGCCGCTTCCTGCGAGCACATGAAGGTGCCGTGCACGTGCACGCGGACGACGTCCATGAACTCGTCGTCGCTCATCTTGAGGAAGGAGCGGTCCTTCACGTTGCCGGCGTTGTTGACGAGCGCGCGCACGTTGCCGAAGGCGTCGACGCAGCTCTGGATCAGCGCGCGGGCGCCCTCGCGCGTGCCGATGTCGTCGGTGCTGGCGACCGCCTTGCCGCCCGCCGCCGCGATCTCGTCCACCACCTTCTGCGCCTCGGCGCCGTCGATGTCGTTGACGACGACGCCCGCGCCCTCGCGCGCGAGCGCGAGGCAGTGCCCGCGCCCGATCCCGCGCCCGCCGCCCGTGACAACGGCCCCGCGCCCGTCGAGAACTCCCATGCGGATCCTCACTTGAACTCGCTCGTGCCCCGCTCGGCGCCCGGACGGGCGGTTCCCGCGTAGCGAGCCGCAGGCAGAGTGGCGAGGTCACCAAGCGAATTTCGAGACGGACCGTATAGAAAATGCCGGGGGCCGTCAAAGAGGACGCGCTTCCGCCACCAGGCAGTCATCGTCCTCTGCACGCCCGATCCGCGCGACCGCGCTCGGCTTCTCGTACAGCAGGTGGATTGATGCGCAACGCGATAGGAGCCAGTTCAACGCCGTCCGCACGCCGGGCACGTCGAGCACTCTACCTAGGCGCCGGACCACGTTCGGGCTCTCGATGGAGACGACGCGAACGCGCAGACCCGCTGCGCGGAATGCGCGCACGACGTCGCCACACGATCGGTACGCCGTTTCTTCGTTCAAAAAGCGATGGAACTTCTCGGCGCGCTGCTTGGCGTCCAGGCCCTCGTATGCACGCAGCTTCGCCTCGACTCCGAGTGCGACCCAAGCGCGGATCAGCGCGTAGCGCGAGCGGTTCTTCGGGAGCCAGTGCACGAACGGCATCGCAAGATGCCCTTCGATCGGGTACCAGCGCGGCGGGAACACATGGATGCCGGCGCCGCCGGGCCGCGTGATGCGGGCCAACTCGCGCGCAGCGGCGTCGATGTCCTGAACGTGCTCGAACACCTGGAAAGACGAGGTCAGGTCGAAGAAATCATCCTCGTAGGCGGTGCGGCCGTTTGCATCGAGCGGGGTGAGCACGCGCTGCGCATCGAGACCAAGCATGCGCGCGAGAACGCGGCCGTTTTCGATCGGGCTCGGATCTACGTCGACGCCATACGCCTCGTAGCCGAGCTCGCGGAGTCGAAAGAGCGTGCGGCCGCGGCCGCAGCCATAGTCGAGCACGCGTAGCGAGCGCCCCCCCCCCCCGTGAGCGCGGCGCCACTTGTCGATCTGGAAGACCAGCATCGGGGCGATGGTGTAGGACGATACGTCCTGCTGCGTCAGCGGGGTGCCATGGCTGATCTCGTCGTTGACCGGCTCCACGAGTCCTCCGTCTGCTGCTCCGAGAGCGGGCCGCAGCTTACATCGAACGGCGTCGCAGGGGAAGCCGGTGAGCGGGGCGCGTGGGGTGAGCGATGACTCCGCGAATCAGCGGTCCTGCGCGCGCAGCGCCGCGACGTCGGCGCGCCACGTCGCGAGATGATCGGCGAGCGCCTGCGCGATCGCTTCGTGTCCGCTCGGCGTCCAGTGGTCGAGGTAGACGCGCTCGCCTTCGCGCACGCGCGCGAGCAGCGCGCCGCTCGGGTCGACGAGCGGAAGACCCAGCTTCGCGCAGGTCGCGCGCAGCCACGGCAGCCAGGTGTCGCCGGCGGGCAGCGCGCCGGTGAGCTGATCCTCGGCGCGCGGGACGTAGAGCACGGCGAGCGGCGTGCCGCGCGCGTCCGCGGCGCGCTTCCAGTCGGCGAGCATGCGCTCGCCGAGCTGCTGCGCGCGCTCGGCGTAGGGACGCGGCCAGGTCGAGGCGAGGTCGTTCGCGTCGGGCACGGCGCCCGCGGCGCTCGTCATGTCGGCGTTCGCGCGCGACTTGCGCATCGACACGCCGTACGCGCGCAGCTGCGCCGCGCGCTCGTAGACCACGTGCGCCAGCAGCGAGTGGTGCTGCAGCCACTTCGCGATCCCGCGCCACCAAGGCGCGTCGCCCGGCGGGCGCGCCCACTCGACGCGGTAGCCGGGCGGCGCGTCCGCGAGCTCGGCGAAGGGCTTGGAGTCGCTCGGCCCGCGCCGGCCGCCGATCTCGAGCGCGTTGTCGCCGAGGTCGTTCTCGACGAACACGTAGTAGGCGGCGTCGAGGTCGTAGCGCGGCGCCAGCACCTTCCACGCCTCGAAGGCGTGCAGCGTGCCCCAGCCCGAGATGCCGAAGCCGAAGGTCTCGAGCGCGGGCCCGCCGCGCTCGGCGAGCCGGCGGAAGAACACGTCCTCCAGCGGCACCTGCACCGACTCGACGTACGAGTCGCCGAAGAAGCCGACGCGCACCACGCCGGGCGGCTTCGCGCGCGCGTGGTCGACGTCCATGAAGCCGTCGCGGTTGGGCGTGCGGACCAGGTAGTCCGCCTTGTTGTAGAGGATGCGCGTGCCGTGGACGTTCATGCGCAGCTCGGGATCGCGGCGCCCCGCCCCGTAGGCGCCCGCCGGCAGCAGCGCCGGGACCCAGCGGAACGCGGCCTCGAGCGCGAGCGCGACGAACACGACCGCGAAGCCGGCGAGCAGCAGGTTGCCGAGGATCGCGGTGCGGCGCGCGGGCATGGGACGACTCCGGAGCGGGGAAGCCGCAACCCTACGCGATCGGCCGGGGGCAGCGAAAGCGGCGGCGATCGCTCAGGCGCCGAGCATCTCCGCCAGCCGCGCCTCGTGCTCCTCGCTCGTGCCGAAGCAGGTCGAGAGCACCCAGGCGCGCTTCAAGTAGTAGTGCGGCGGCATTTCCCAGGTGTATCCCATGCCGCCGTAAATCTGGATGCAGGCGCGCGCGTTCTTCATCGCGGCGTCGCCCGCGACGACGCGCGCCGACGCGATCGCGCGCGCGCGGTCGCCGACGCCGTCCTGGTCGTAGGTGGCGCCCGCCGCCCAGACCGCGGCGCGCGCCATCTCCTGACGCACGAACATGTCGGCGAGCATGTGCTTGATCGACTGGAAGCCGCCGATCGCCCGCCCGAACTGCTCGCGCTCCTTGGCGTACGCGGTGGCGAGCTCCTGCGCCATCTCGGCGATGCCGAGCGAGAGCGCGGCCACGAGCGCCGCGCCTTCGAGGCGCAGGCGCGCGGCGAGGTCGGCGCCGCCGACGCGCTCGCCGCTCGGCAGCGAGCGCACGTGCGCGACCGGCGTCAGCGGATCGAGCGGCGTCGCGACCGGCTCCGCGGCGAGCGCCTTCGCATCGACGCGCTCCACCGAGTCCGCGCGCAGCACGAGCAGGACATCGAGCGCGCCGAAGTGCTCGACGAGGTGCGGCTCGCCGAGCGCGCCCGCGAGGTCGAGGCCGCCGACGACGGTCTCGCCGCTCGCCGCGCCCGGGACGAGTCCCGCCGCGAGGTGCGTCCACGCGACGGGGCCGGGCACGAGCCGCCGCCCGAGCTCCGCGAACACCAGCGCCGCGTCCGCCAGCCCGAGCCCGACGCCGCCCTCGGACTCGGGCGCGCGCAGGCCGAAGACGCCCATCTCCGCGAGCCCGCTCCAGAGCTTCGCGTCGAAGGGATCGCCCTTCGCGAGCTCGGCGAGCCGCTCGTGCGGGAGCTGGCCGTCGCACCACGCGCGGATCCCGCTCTGCAGCGCGCTCTGGTCTTCGGTGAGCCGGAAGTCCATCAGCGGTCCTTCGGGAGTCCGAGGATGCGCTCGCCGACGATGTTGCGCTGGATCTGCGACGAGCCCGCCGCGATCGTGAGCGAGAGCGAGTTCAGGTGCCGGTGGATGAGCTGCCGGCTCGGCAGGCCGGCGACGTCGTCGCGCGCGAGGCCGGCGCGCCCGAGCACGCGCACGCCCAGCTCCGACACGCGCTGGAACAGCTCGGTGTAGTAGAGCTTGATCGCCGAGCCCTCGAGCCCCGGCATGCCGCTCTGCGCGGCCTCCGACACCGAGCGCTTCACCATCGCCCAGAGCGCGTCGAGCTCGGCGAGCAGGTGGCCGCACTCGCGGCGCAGGCCGGCGTCGTCCCAGGCGGTGGCGTCGTGGCGCGTGACGCGCTTCGCGAGCGCGGCGATCTCGCCGAGCACGCGCTGCAGATTGATCATCTCGCTCGCGAACGCGGTGCCGCGCTCGAAGCGCAGCGTCACGTTGGTGATGCGCCAGCCGTCGTTCTCGGCGCCGACGCGCGCCGACACCGGCACGCGCACGTCGTTGAAGAACACCTCCGAGAACTCGCCCTCGCCGGCGAGCGTCGGCAGCGGGCGGATCTCGATGCCCGGCAGGTGCATCGGGCAGATCAGCCACGAGATGCCGCGGTGCTTGGGCGCGTCGGGATCGGTGCGCACGAGCAGCTCGCAGAACTCGCCGACGTGCGCGAACGAGCACCAGATCTTGTGCCCGGTGACCACGTACTCGTCGCCGACGCGCACTGCGCGCGTCTTCAGCGACGCGAGGTCGCTGCCGGCGCCCGGCTCCGAGAAGCCCTGGCACCAGACCTCCTCGCCGCGCAGGATGCGCGGCAGGTGCTTCGCCTTCTGCTCGTCGCTGCCTTCCGCGACGATCGTCGGGCCGCCGTGCAGCAGGCCGACGAAGTTGACGCCCACGTACGGCGCCGCCGCGCGCGCCGTTTCCTCGTAGTAGACGAGCTGCTCCGTCGCCGACAGCTCGCGCCCGCCGTATGCCTTCGGCCAGTTGATGCCCGCGTAGCCGGCGTCGAAGAGCTTGCGCTGCCAGCCGGTGTCGTACGCGACGCGCGCCGGCCAGTCGTGCGCGGGCGGCGGCGGCCCGTGCTTCGGCACCTCGTCCGCGAGCCAGGCGCGCAGCTCGGCGCGGAAGCGTTCGTCGGCGGCGGAATAGCGGAGATCCAAGCGGCTTCGCCTCGCTCGTGATTTCGAGACAGGGCGGATCGTAATCGTGCGGGCTCCGGCGCGCACCCCTCGTCCGGCGCGCCTCGCGCGGCCCAGCGCGCGGCTGATCACCACGGCGTTCACCTCGTCGTTGTGGAGGAAGCCGCGGGAGTGATCTGGAGCTGGGTGTCGCGCACGTTCTCGTTCGGGTCCGGGTCGGAGCGCATGCTCCGAGCGAGCTCCCGGCGTAGCTCCGAGTGACGTTCATCCCGCCCGTGAACGCCACGCGCCCGTCGACGATCAGGATCATGCGATGGTCTCGGCGATGGGCCTTCCAGAACGCGAGGCTCCGCAGCGGATCTCGACACCGCGCGCGCGTCGCTCGACGAGGAGATCCGCGAGCCGCGTGCCCATCTCGTCGCTCGCCAGGATGTAGGTCTCGAGATGGACATGGTGTCGGGCGCGGCGGATGGCGCCGAACATCGCCTCGTCGCTGGCCGCCGGGCCGAGCTCGCGCGGCAGCCCGCGCGACTCGACGGCGACCCTCGCCTGCGACGGCCCGGAGCGCGCGAGCACGTGAGCGCCGTCCTCGGGGCTCGTGCACGAGGCCGCGGCCGACGCAGCTGCGTTTCTACAAGCACGTGCGCTGCAGAGCCCGACGGCGACGGGCTGCATACGCGCGCGAGCGTCGGCGCCCTCCGCGTCTACCAGCGGTGCGCGAACTCCTCCGCCCATCCCACGAGGCCGTCCACCGCGAGCTCGCGGCCCTCCGCGCGCACGACGCCGCGCCAGCGGCCGAACGCGCACACGCCGCCCGTCGCGAGCACGCCGAGGTCCATGCGCGGCGTGTGCGCGGCGACGGGCTCGAGCACGAGGTCGAGCGCGCCCGTGCGCTCCGCGACGACGCGCCACGGCTTGCGCCATTCGCGCGCGTCGTACTCCCAGCGCAGGTCCTCCATCACCTTGTGCAGCTTGCCGTTCCAGAGGATCCCGTTCTCGTTCGCGCCGGTGCCGGTCGTCCACTTCGCGCCGAAGTTGACGCCGAGCAGCACGTCGTCCGCCCAGCCGGTCGCGACGCCCCAGTTCCAGAACGAGCGATACGGCCAGACGCCGCGGCCCCAGTCCTGGACGGCGAAGCCGGTGCGCGGATCGAAGACGTAGCGGCGCTCGCCGGCGCGCACGCTGCCCTCGCACGGCAGCGCCGCGTGCTTCGAGTTGCACTGGAAGCGCGTCGCGCTCCACGGAACCACGACGTTGAGGCTCTCGGAAGCGGGCGGACGGCGCACGGCGAAGTCGGCCGCGATCTCGGTGCGATCGCCCGCGCGGCCGCGGAAGCGCACGGCGAGATCGCCGCCTTCGATGCGGTTGTCGTACTCGATGCCGTCGCGATGGAAGCCGACGCTCGCCTCGACCTGCTCGGGCAGCGCGATGCGGCCGGGCCGTCCGTACGACGCTCCCGCCCAGTGCGCGCCGTCGCGGAAGTCGGTCAGCGTGAACGCGCAGAACGACGCGTAGTCGATCTCGGCGAGCGTCACCGAGAACACGAAGTCGGGCGCGATCCAGTTCCAGAAGTTCCACTTCTTCTTGCGCGGCCAGTGGCCCGCGAGGTTCGCGCGAAACAGCGGCCGGCGCGCGAAGCCGACCGCCGCCGGGTTCAGCCGGCCGCGCGCGTCGCACAGGTCGACGGGCGCCGTGATCTCGCGCTCTTCGTAGGCGCCGCGCACGCGGCGCGCGCCGGGGCGGTCGAGGATGGGCAGGTGATCGGGGAGCGGCGTCATGCCGCGACGATACCCGCACGCGGCGCGCGGCTACCATGCCGCCCCGATGCGCTTCTCGGTTCAGCTTCCGACCGATGCCGTCGAGGCCGGCGCCGAGCTGGTCTCGGGCGAGGCGGTCGCGGCGATGGCGCGCGCGGCCGAGGACGCCGGCTTCGACGCCGTCGCCGTCACCGACCATCCCGCGCCGCCGGCGCGCTGGGTCGCGGCGGGCGGACACCACTCGCTCGATCCCTTCGTCGCGCTCGCATTCGCGGCGGCGGCGACGCGGCGCGTGAAGCTGCTCACGCAGGTGGTCGTGCTGCCGTACCGCAACCCGTTCGTGACGGCGAAGGCGGCGGCGACGCTCGACGTGCTCTCGGGCGGCCGGCTCGTGCTCGGCGTCGCGGCCGGCTACCTGGCATCCGAGTTCGCGGCGCTCGGGGCCGACTTCGAGGTGCGCAACGAGGTCACGGACGACGCGATCGACGTGCTGCGCGCCGCGTGGCGCGGCGAGCCGGTCGACCGCATCGGGCGCGGCTTCGTCGCGAAGGGCACGGCGCAGCTCCCGCGTCCCGCGCAGCCGCAAGGTCCGCCGATCTGGATCGGCGGCAACGCGCGGCGCGCGATCCGCCGCGCGGCGCTGCGCGGCGACGGCTGGATGCCGTTTCCGGCGCCGAAGTCGCTCGCCGGCCACACGCGCACGGCGGCGCTGGAATCGCTGGGCGACGTGCGCGCCGGCATCGCGCTGTTGCGGGAAGAGGCCGCGCGCGCGGGCCGCACGCGCCCGCTCGACGTCTGCCTCGTGCCGTTCGGCTTCTCGCTCGGCGCGCGCGCGGACGACCTCGCACGCCTCGCCGACGACATCCCGCGCTACGCCGAGGCGGGCGTCACGTGGCTCGCGTTCACGCTGCCCGCGCCGTCGCGCGCGGCGTGGTGCGAAGCGGTCGCGCAGCTCGGCGCGGCGGTGTCTCTCCGCTAGGCCGACGGCCTCGCCGGCGGACCTGGTTCCGCCGGCGAAGCCGTGGCTGCGGCGCGCATCCGCTAGGCAGGAGCGGACGGTTGCGCGCGCCGCGTCGAACGAGAAGGGATCGAAGCGCGATTCGCGCGCGAGCAGCGGGCGCGACGTCCCCGAGTGAACCCGCTCGGAACGCGCGGCGCATGGGAAGCGCGTCCCGGGCGAATCGGGACGAACGTCCCGCGTTCAGTGCCCGGCGGTCGACTCGGGCGGGGCCGCCAGCCCGTGGCGCCCGGCGTAGACGGCGAGCTCGAGCCGGTCGGACACGCCGAGCTTCGCGTAGATCGACACTAGATGGTTTCGGATCGTCTTGTCGGTGATGCCGAGCCGCTCGGAGAGCCGCCGCGTGCCGTTGCCCTGCGCGACGAGCGCCACCAGCTCGCGCTCGCGGGCGGTCAGCGCCGCGATCTTGCGCTGCTCGGGGTCGCTCTGCTGCGGCGCGCGGCGCGCCTGCTGCAGCAACGACGCCACCACCTTGCGGTCGATCCAGGCCTCGCCGGCATGGACCTTGCGGATCGCGGCGAGCAGGACCGAGGTGGCCTGCTCCTTCGGAACGACGCCCAGCGCGCCGAGCTCGACGGCGCGCTGGTGCAGCTCGCGGTCGCGCAGCCCGGTGAACACGAGCACGCGCAGGTCGGGATCGAGCCGCAGCAGCTCGCGCAGCAGATCCAGCCCGTCGTCGGCGCCGAGATCGAGGTCGAGCAGGATCAGGTCCGGCCGCTCGCGGCGCAGCGCCGCCAGCGCGCTCACGCGGTCCGCGCTCTCGGCGCGCAAATCCATGTCCGGCTGCGCCTCGACCAGCATGCGGACGCCCTCGCGCACGAGCGGGTGGTCGTCCACCAGCAGGATGCGGATCGGCGCGCCGCCGGACGGCGCGGCGTCGGTCGCAGGCGTCACAGCGGAATCTCCACGGCCACCAGGCAGCCTCCTTCGGGTCGCTCGGTCACGGTCGTCCAACCTTGTAGCGAACGCGCGCGGTCCGCGATCGAGCGCGGCGTCCACTGCGCCGCGCCGTGTCCCGGCCGGCCGTCGTTCTCGATCGCCACGTGCAGCGCGCCCTGCGACTGCGAGACGCGGACCGTCGCGAGCTTGCCGTCCGAGTGGCGCCGCACGTTGCTCAGCGCCTCGGCGATGAGCTGGAAGATCTCGGCGGAGAGCCGGTCGTTCGCGTCGAGCTCGGGCGCGGCCGAGACCTCCACCTGCACCGTGATCCCGGTCAGCTCCGTGAAGCGCCGCGTGTAGCTCGACACGATGCTCTCGAAGCTGCCCGCCCGGTTCTCGCCGGCGCGCAGCCGCGAGAGAAAGCCGCGCAGCTCGCCGACACCTCCGTGCGTCAGCTCCAGCAAGCGGCGCAGGCGCGCGTGGAGGCTGGTCAGGATCTCGGCGCGCTCGTCCTCGTCGCGCGTCTCGCCGGCCGCCTCGGCCTGGCGCAGCAGCGCCGCCAGCCCGAGCTCGAGGCCGATGTAAGGCTGGATCACGCTGTCGTGCACGTCGCGCGCGATCTTCTGGCGCTCCTCCGCGGCGGCGCCGGCCGCGAGCCGGTCGACGAGGCGGATGTTCTCGAGGAGCGGCAGCAGGCAATCCACGACGTGCAGCAGAAACTCGACGTCGTCGGCGCGCAGCCGGCCCCCGGACGACGCCAGATAGAGCCGTCCGATCGAGCCGCCGCGGCCGAGCACCGGCACGGTGATGAACGAGGCCGGCGCGAACCAGTCGGCGATCGCGCTGCACGCCGCCGCATCGACCGGCACCGGGGCGCCGCGCGCGACGTCGTACTGCTGCACGCGCCGGCGCAGGCCCGAGATGCGGCCGCTCGCGCGGTAGACGAGCGCGTGGTCGGGCGCGAGCGCGAGGAGCTGGCGCGCCAGCTCGGGCGGCAGCGGATGTTCGTGGCGGGCGCGCTCGGGATCGCCGCGGGCAGCGCGCCGCACGCGCGCCGCGCCCGTCGCCGCGTCCGTCGCGACGAGCAGGCAGTCGTCCGCGTCGCAGAACTCGCGCAGGCGCTCGAGGCTCGCGGCGATCGTGCGGTCGGTGCCGAGCCGCGGATTCGAGAGGCGGCCGATCTCCTTCAGCAGCGCGAGCCGGCGGCGCAGCAGCGTCTCGAAGCCGCCGCGCGAGCTGATCACGAACCCGATCACGAGCAGCGAGACGGCGCGCATCACGAGCCGGTTGAGCTCGACCTCGCCCGGGCCGCGCGCCTCGAGCAGCCCGACGATGGTCGCTCCCGCCGCCGACACGACCGTCGCCGTCATGCCGGCCGTGAAGCCGGCGCGGAACGACGCCACCAGGATGGGGAAGAAGAAGAGCACGAAGAACAGGCTGCTCGCGCCCCCGGTCAGCGCGAGCAGCAGCAGGTAGCAGGCGATGTCGGCCCAGTGCGCCGCGTCGAGCCAGCGGCGGCGGCGCGCTCCGCTGCGCAGGGAGCGCGCGTAGAGCAGCAGGCTCGCCGCCGCGTAAGACGAGAGCACCGCGTACGTCGCCGCGACGTTGCGCTCGGGATAGGTCGGGTCGATGTAGACGACCAGCAGCGCCGCGGCCGCGAGCAGCAGCCGCAGGCCCGCGACCGCGCGCTCCTCGGTCGCGGCGGTCGAGGGCCAGGCAGGCGTCGGCGCTCGCAGCGGCACGCGCCGAGGATACGGCAGCGGCGCGCCGCGGCCGCGCCGGGCGCGCGCGCCTCAGCGCGCGTCCGCCCAGCTCCACGCGCCGTCGTCGAAGCGCGCGGGCTCGAACGACGCGCCGTTCCACGCCCACACGCCGCCGCGCGAGCGGCCTCCCTGGAAGCAGTCCACGAACAGCGCGGGCGTGGGGCGCACCACGAGCCCGATCAGGATCGCGATGGCCTCGTGCGCGCCGGACGCCGGCGTGAAGCCGAGCGGTGTCGCGCGCAGCGGCGTGGCGTCGCTCTGGTCGAGCAGCAGCGCGCCGCCGTCCGCGCCGCGCAGCAACGTGAAGTACCAGATTGGCTCTTCCGGCATCAGCGCGACCGCATCGCGGTCGAGCACCTGGGCGCCGCGCGGGCGGCCGGCTTCGGCGGGTGCGCTCGCGAACAGCAGGACGACACAGGGGAAGAGGGCGAGTCCGGAGCGGATCATGGCGAGTCTCCTTCGGTGCGCCCGCTCGGGGGCGCAGATCTCCCGGCGCCGCGCGCGACGTGCGCGCGGCGATCCTTCGCTCGCTCGAGCGAGCGGGCTCAGGGATCGGGGCAGGCGTCCGTCGTCGTCGTGTGGCCGGTCGCGGTGAGCAGCTCGGCGCAGTACGTCGAGGTCGTGGTCAGCAGGGCGGGGTTCGGCCCGCTCGACACCAGCACCGCGGCCTCCTCGGTCCACGCGCCGTCGATCGCCGCGTCCGCGAGCGGGTTCACGCCGGGGTCGGCGCTCGCGTACCGGACGCCCGGCGAGACGAAGCGCACCGTCACGCCCGCCGCGGGCAGCAGCTCGAGCGCTCCCGTGAAGGGCAGCTTCATCACCCAGAGCTGGTTCTCGCCGCTGCCGCCGTCCGCCTCGGGCAGGGAGGCGCTGTGACCCGACACCAGCAAGGCGTCGTCCATGGCCGCGACGCCGTGCAGGCCGTCGGTGGACGCGCCGTCGAACGTCGTGATCCACTCGACTCCGAGATTGGCGTTGAGCTTCGCGGCGCGCGCCGCGGTCGCCGTGCCGAGGCCGGTGTTGCCGACCACCACGAAGCCGCCGCCGCTCGGCGCGATGTCGAAGAGCGTGTCGTAGGCGGTGTCGCCGCCCGCCGTGTCCACCCACGGTTCGAAGTCGAGCACGCCGTTCCAGCCGTCGTCCTGCAGCGTCTCCCAGTCCTCGTCCTGGAAGAGCAGGGCGTGCCGCGCGTCGCTGCCGTCGGGCGCGATGCGCGCCACGATCGCGGCGCCGGTCGAGTAGATCACGCCCTGCGCGTTGCCGACGGCGTAGAGGGTGCCGTCGTCGGCCTCGGCCACGCCGTGCAGCGAGGCGATGCGCGTCATCGGCAGGCCTTTCCACCAGGCCACGTCGCCGGTCGCGGGATCGAGCTTCACGAGCAGCGGGATGCTGCGGTTGCCGACGTAGCTCCAGTGGTCGGAGCCGACGGCGACGACGTGGCCGTCGCGCGTTCCGACGGCGGCGTCGAAGCGCTGGCCGCGCTCGCCCACGTAGATGCGGCTCCATGCGAGCGTGCCGTCGGCGTTCACGCGGAAGGCGCAAGCGTCCACCTGCGTCACGATCGACGACCCCATCCGGCCGACGCCGACGTAGTCGTAGACGCCGGGCGCGGTCTCGATCGGGACGACGTCCGCGAGCACGCAGCGCGCGAACGCGAGGTCCTGCCGCGAGATCTCGGCGTCGAAGCTCCAGAGCAGGTCGCCGTCGGCGTCGACGCGCGCGATCCAGGCGTTGGCGCCGAGCGCGACGGCCGTGCCGTCGGGCAGCGCGCGCAGCCGCAGCACCTTCTTGTCGAAGCGCTTCGCCCAGAGCATCGAGCCGAAGCGGTCGAGCTTCACGAGCGGATTGCGGCCGCCGATCGCCTCGGTCGCGATCGCGAGCGACGAGCCGTCGGGCAGCGCGACGACGTCGGTCGTGTCGACGCCGTTCGGCACCGCGGTGTCGTCGATCGCGACCGCCCAGCGCTGGTCGGCGCCGCTGGTGCGCGCGCCGGGCGGCTCGGGCGAGGTCGGGAACGCGTCGCTGCTCGACGCGCCGTCCTCGGTCGAGAACACCTCGGTGTCGTAGCGCGCGACGTCGAGGCCGAGCAGGTCGAGATCGAGCGCCGCGGTCACCTCGAGGCCGTACGCCGACTCCCACCAGGGATCCTGCGTGGGCGCGACCATCGCCTTGGCGTATGCCGTCGTGTCGAGCGAGAGGCCCGGCCCGGTCTCGCACTCGGGGTGCGCCGAGCCGAGCCGCAGCAGCGCGTGCAGCGTCGTCTC
This sequence comes from Pseudomonadota bacterium, assembly GCA_003576805.1. Classification (GTDB taxonomy): domain Bacteria; phylum Myxococcota_A; class UBA9160; order UBA9160; family PR03; genus PR03. Next base: position 13,469 of record QEVM01000097.1, read on the forward strand.
GGTGCGCATCTCGAAGCCGGTCGCGTCGGTGAGCTGCGGCGGCGTGAGCTGGATGGGCGTCGGCGCGCGGCGTCCGGCGGACGTACACTGCTCGGGGACGCCCGGCCCGCCCTCGCAGAGCACCGAGAAGCCGCTCTCGAAGCGCTTCTGGAAGCCGACCACGACGCCCGCGCCGATGCGGCCCTCGATGCCGACGTCGTGCAGTAGCTGCAGGCTCATCGGGATCGTCACCGGACCGGCCGGCAGCGACGGCATCGGGAAGCAGTGCTCCCAGAGGGTCTGCGTCTCGGGCTCGATCTCGACCTCGTCCTCGGCGCGCAGCTCGGCGGTGAACGAGATGTCGGTGTCGAAGTCGGCGCCGGCCTCGACGTGGCCGTCGCGCAGGCGCAGCGAGAGGCTCGGCTTCAGCACGTGGCCCGCGATCTGGCCGGAGAAGGTGACGGCGCCGCGCGTGAAGGTGAGGCGGTTCGCGCGCAGCGGCTGGCCATTGGCTTCGCGCTCCGCGTCGGGGACCACGTCGCCGTCGAGCGAGAAGAGGCGGCTCGCCTGGACCGGCGGATCGACGTGCGTGCTGGTGCCCGTGCAGAAGCTCGCGGTCGAGAAGATGTCGGGCAGCGACTCGGCGTCGGTGCGGGCGAGGGTCACGTTCCACAGCGTGTAGCCGTCGTCCTCGTCGTCCTGGCGGACGGCGTCCACCACGCGCACCTGGTCGTAGGCGTCCGGGATGTTGTCGTTCTCGCCGCCGAGCGGGGAGTCCGGGTTCTCGACGAGGTAGAGCGTCTCGCCGGGGGCGAAGTGGTCGAACACGGTGCTGGTGTCGTCGGAGAACTCGACGAACGAGACTCCGAACTGCTCGCCGGGCGCGAACGGGCCCGAGCCGGGGTCGGGGTTCGGCGGGCCGCCGTAGCCGCCGCTCGGCTGCCCGGCGAGGGCGTACATGCGGTCCTCGGTCGCGCTCCACTCGAGCACGCGGACGCCGGGCGCGAGGACGTTCTCCTCGTCGGCCGACACCACCAGCGGGATCGTCCCGTCGCCGAGCAGCGCGACGAGCTCGGCGAAGTGCACCGCCGGCACGTCGATCAGGAGCGGCGCCGTGCTCCACGCCGCGCCGAAGGGTCCGATCGGGCCGAAGTCCGCGGGCACCGGCTCGGGGCCGGTCGTCGCGGAGAGCTGGGGCGCGGCCGTGACGTCGGCGACCGCGCTGGCCGAGCGGAAGCGCGCGCCGCCGGTGTTCTCGAGCAGTAGATGGAACTCGGCCTCGACGCGCCCGATCCCGCTCGGGCGCACCCAGCCGAGGCGGACGCCGCTCGCGCGCAGCTCGTCGCCGTAGTCGAGGAAGCCGTCGCAGCTCCCGGGAAGGGTCGACTCGACGCGGGCGTCGGGCCGCGGGAGGCGGGGCTCGTCGCAGTTCGCGCCCATCATGGCGAGGGCGCCGATCAGTACGCATCCGAGGATCGCTCGCTTCGAGGACATGCTGGCTCCCGTCTGACGTGGTGCGCCCGGCGGCGCGGTCGGACGAGCCCAAGAGCAACGGACGTGCCACCGGCCGGTGACGAGAACTCCGCGGTTTCTCAGCCGAATCTGGCGTCGCAGGGGCGCCGCGCGGGAACCGAACGTTGCCGTGGTAACGGTTCGCTACGGGCGGTCGCGGTCCGCGACCGGTGCGGGCCGTTCTCGGGGGCGCCTCGGTCTCCGCGAGACGGCACCCCGCTTGCGGAAGGCCCGTGCGGTTCAGGGACGGACCCGGCCCGTTTGGGAGTACCCGTTTGCGAGTACCTTCCGAGCGGGAGGTCCGCATGGAGCGGATCGTGCGGGGAATCGTCGGCTCGGTGGTGCTCGCGACGCTCGGCGCGCTGCTGCTGAGCGGGGTCGAGCTCTCCGAAGTGGTCGGCCGCCCGTTCGCGGGCTTCGTGTTCCGCAACAACGGCGACGTCGGCCCGCGCGTCCTGACCTCCGCCAGCGTGTCGCCCGAGGTCGGAAGGCTGCGGCCGCAGGACCGCCTCGTCGCGGTCGACGGCGAGCCGGTCGCGCACGGCAACGTCGCGCTCGCGCGCATCGCGGCGCGGCCGGTCGGGACGCCCGTCCGGTACACCTTCGAGCGCGGCGGCCGCGAGCGCTTCGACGCCGTGATCCCGACCGTCCCGTTCGCGTGGAGCGACGCGCTCCGGCTCTTCGGCCCGTTCCTGATCGGCGGCTTCCTGCTCGTCGCGCTGACCGGCCTCGTCGTGGCGCTCCGGCCGGGCGACGAGCGCGCCCGCGTCCTCTTCACGCTCGGCGCCGCGATGGGCACCGGCCTCGGCGTGCTGATGGTGGACGGCTTCCTCGGCTACCGGCTCGGGCCCGAGCCGCAGCTCGTCGGCCTCGCCGTCACCAAGGCGTCGATCTTCCACCTGGCCTTGCTCTGGCCCGACCGGCGCTGGCCGCTGAGCCGCTGGCCGCGCGCGGTCCCCGTCTTCCTGTACGGCTGGATGCTGCTGCACACCGCGGTGTACCGGATCGCGTACTACGACGCGCCGCGCCTCACCACGCTGCTGGCGCACGTCACGGTGGCGACCTTCACGGTGGGCATGATGCTGCTCGTCGTGAACATCGCGCGCGCCGCGCTCGCCGCGCCCGACGCCGGCCTGCGGCGCGCGTCGCGCGTCGTGCTCTCCGGTCCCGCGATCGGGATCGTGATGGGCGCGCTGCTGTTCCTGAACACGTGGGTCTTCACGCAGTGGAGCATCCCGCCGCTGCTCTTCCTGCTGCCGATCTGGGTGACGATGGCGACGCTCGGCTACGCCATCGTGCGTCTCGACCTGTTCGCGATCGATGCCATGGTGCGCCGCGTGTTGGTGCTCGCGATCCAGGGCGTCGGCGCGGCGGTCGCGTACCTGGTGACGCTGCTCGTGGCGGACCGGCTCGCGGGCGGCGCGACCGGCTGGACCGCGGCGACGCTGTTCGCGGCGGCGCTGCTGGTCGCGATCCCGGCCGCGGCGCCGCTGCGGCGGCGCGCCGAGGCGGCCGCGGCGCAGCTCTTCCCGCGCCAGC
>QEVM01000098.1 GCA_003576805.1 Pseudomonadota bacterium
CGCTCGCTCGCCGCGATCGGCGCTCCCACGCTCGTCGTCGCGGGCGCCGACGACCTGCTGACGCCCGACGCCGCGGCGCTCGCGGACGCGATCCCGAGCGCGCGGCTCGTCGTCGTGCCCGGCGCGGGCCACGCGGTCGCGCTCGAGGCGCCCGACGCGGTGAACGCGGCGATCGAGGCCCACTTGCGCGGCGCCCGCGAGCGCGCGCCGGAGGCGCGATGAGCGACGCGACACCGCCCGCCGCGAGCGAGGAGCGCACGCGCGCCTTCCTGTGGATCGCGGTGGCGTATCTCGCCGCGCTCGCGGTGGGCCTCGTCGCGGGCATCGCCTTCGGCGGCCGACACCCGATCGAGACGGCGCTCGCCGCGGACGTCGCCGCGACCGCGACGATCTTCGCGTTCAGCTTCGCGTTCCGGAACTCGAGCTTCTACGACGCCTACTGGAGCGTCGCGCCGCCGGCGATCGCGCTCTGGTTCGCGCTCGCGCCGGGCGGCGCAGGCGTGGTCGCGCGCGAGATCCTGGTGATCGCGCTGGTCCTGCTCTGGGCCGTGCGGCTCACGGCGAACTGGGCGCGCGGCTGGACCGGGCTCGATCACGAGGACTGGCGCTACGTCGACCTGCAGCGCAAGTCCGGGCGCCTCTATTGGCTCGTGAGCTTCACCGGCATCCACTTCTTCCCGACCGCGATCGTCTTCCTCGGCCTGCTGCCGCTCTGGCCGGCGCTCGCGACGGGCACGCGGCCGCTCGGCTGGCTCGACGCGGCCGCCGCGCTCGTGACGCTTTCCGGCGTCGCGCTCGAGCTCCTCGCCGACGACGCGCTGCGCCGCTTCCGGCTCTCGGACCCGCCGCCCGGCGCGATCCTCGAGTCGGGCCTGTGGGCGTGGTCGCGGCATCCGAACTATCTCGGCGAGATGCTCTTCTGGATCGGGCTCGCGCTGTTCTCGCTCGCGGCGGCGGGGTTCGTCTGGTGGGCTTGGGTCGGCGCCGCAGCGATGATCGCGATGTTCGTCGGCGTGTCGATTCCGATGAAGGAGCGGCGCATGCTCGAGCGGCGGCCGGGGTATGCGGAGCGCCGGGAGCGCGTGAGCTTGCTCGTGCCGCTTCCGCCCAGGCGTAGGTAGTCGTCGGATTGCTGTGCGGTGCGGGGTCGGGCGTGGGGAGCTGATCCTTCGCGGCGCGCATGCCGTGCACATCCAGGCGCTTCGTCTGCCGTCGAGTGAGTGCGCGCCGCTCTCGACCGTCGTCTTCGGCATGCTCGAACCAGGCCGCTCAGGATTCACTCCCCACGCCCTGGCTTCGCCAGGGGCGTTTGCGCTTTCGGAAGCTGGACGTGGGCGCGCGGTTGTTCGTATGCTGCGGCGTTCTGGGTTTGGTTTGGTTTGTTGGAGGTGTGCGGGATGAAGGTGGCGTGCCGGTACGAGGCGATCGGGGATGCGGAGAGTCGGACGGCGGGGGAGCGGGTCGTCGCGTGGCTGCGCGAGTACGCGGGCAAGCGCGTCAACTCGCGGCTCATCGACGAGCGCCGCACGGTGCCGCCCTACGTCGCCAACGACCTCGCGCGCCAGGGCGTCTTCGGCGTGCAGGTGGAGACGCGCTACGGCGGGCTCGCGCTGCGCAGCCGCGAGATCGCGCGCATCCTCGAGCAGGCCGCGGCGATCGACCTCGCGCTCGGCACCTGGATCCTGGTGTGCCTGTATCCCGGCGTGCGCCCGATCGCGACCTTCGCGCAGGACGCGCTGAAGCAGGAGGCGCTGCCGCTGCTCGCGTCGGGCAGTCTGTACGCGGGCTTCGGTCAGACCGAGCCGGGCGCGGGCACGAACTTCGCGGGCATGGCGGCGACGGCGGTCGCGCAGCCGGGCGGCGGCTGGCGCCTCACGGGCGACAAGATCTGGATCGGCAACTCGTCGTGGGCGGGCCTCGTCACGGTGATCGCGCAGGAGGTCGACGCCGCCGGCAAGAAGAAGGGCTTGATCGGCCTCGCGGTGCGGCCGGAGCAGGACGGCGTCGTCATCGGCCGCGAGCTGCTCTCGCTCGGCATGCGCGGCATGGTGCAGGGCGAGCTCCACTTCCGCGACGTCCGCGTCGCACCCGAGGCGCTGCTCGGCGAGCGCGGCAAGGGCATGGACGTCGCGGTCGACTCGATGAGCTGGAGCCGTTTCGCGATCTCCGCGACGTCGATCGGCGCGACCAAGCGCGCGGCGCAGCTCATGCTGCGCTTCGGCACGCGGCGCCAGATCGCGACCGGCCGGCTGATCGAGCACCCGGTCGCGCGCTCGTATCTCGGCGAGACGGCGGCGCAGGCCGCCGTCTCGGACGGCTTCCTGCAGCGCATCGCAGCGATCCTGGACGCCGGCGAAGGCGTCTCGCTCGAGCTGTGGGCGGCGTCGAAGCTGATGGCGACGGAGTTCGCGTGGCTCGCGGCCGACCGCCTGGTGCAGGTGCTCGGCTCGCGCGGCTACGACGAGAGCAACGGCGCGCCGCAGCTCCTGCGCGACGCGCGCGTCGGCCGCATCTTCGAGGGCACCAGCGAGGCGCTCGTCGCGTACCTCGGCTCGCAGGCGCTCGCGGCGCGCTCCGATCTCGCGGACTCCCTGCGCGGTCCGCTCGGCGCCGACACCGTCGCGGATCGACTCGACGCCGCGGTGGCGGCCATGCGCAAGCGCGAGGGCGCGTCGCTGCGCACCTGGCAGGTGGCGCTGGCGGGCTGGGCCGCGATGTGGGCGATCGCGGCGGGCGTCGCGGCGCAGGACGCGGAGCGCTCGAACACGGCGCAGGCCGCGCGCACGGCGGAGTGGGCGGCGCAGCGTTTCGCCGAGTCGTGCGCGCGCGCCACGGCGGCGGGGCCGCGCGAGCGCGCGCTCTTCGAGCCGAAGGACGCCGAGGAGGCGGTCGCCGGCTTCGCGCGCACGATCGGCGACGTCGACCTCACGCTCGCCGGCGAGAAGCGCGACTTCGATCCGCTGCTGCTGCGCGAGCCGCCGCGAGACGCCTGAGCGCGGCGAGCGCGGCGAGCGCGCCCGCGATCGCGCCGGGCTCGGGCACCGGCACGACGCCCGCGTCGGTGACGTCGCCGGCCGCGACGGACACGCCGCCGGCGAAGCCGCGCGCGTCGCCCGCGATCGCCTCGATCGTGTAGCTGCCGGGCAGCAGATCGCGCAGCACGAAGCGGCCGTCGCTCCCCGTCACCGCGATCGGCTCCTCCGGGCGGCCCGCGATCCGCACCAGCACGCCGCCCGCCGCGGGCTCGACGACGCCCTCGATCGATCCGAGCGAGCCTTCCGGGTACTGCACGATCGAGGCGGCGTACGGCAGCGACTCGTTGCCCGCCGCGTCGCGCAGCGTCGCGCGCAGCCGCGTGGGCGTCGGCTCGGTGACCGCCGGCAGCGTCACCCGGTGCAGCGCCGCGTACGGCGTGAACGCCGCCGCGCGATCGCGCGGCCCGGCCACGCGCATCTCGATCTGCGCGGGATCGTCGAGGTAGAGGTCGACCGCGACGTCGAGCGCGCGCGCGTCGGTGCGCGGGCGCTCGATGCGCAGCGCGCCGATCGGCGCGAGCGGGTCCTGCTTCACGGTCGCCGTCACGGGCTGCGACGGCGCGCTCTCGTTGCCCGCCGCGTCGACGCCGCGCAGCCGGTAGTCGTAGACGAGGCCCGCGACGAGACCGTCGTCGAGGTACGCGCCGCCGAGCGTGCGCGGGTCGACGCGCGCGATCTCCATCCACGGCAGCGCGGTCGCGCCCGCGCGCTCGCGGCGCTCGACGACGAGCAGCGCGTACTCCGGCGCGGACGGCACGCGCAGCAGGTTGGCGTTCGGCTGCGGCACGAAGCGCGCGTCCTGCGGCACGTGCAGCTCGTTGATGCGCGTCACGACGCCGAGCCAGCCGGGTGCGGGCAGCGCGTCGTCGGAGGGATCGAGCGGGCTCGCGCCGCGCGCGAGCTCGGAGCCGTCGTGCTCGCCGCCGCCGTCGCCGTCGGCCTCGCAGGGATCGGTGCCGGCGGCGAGCTCCTGCGCGCTGCTCGCGCGGTCGCCGTCCGGGTCTGCGCCGGCGGCCGTCGCGGCGACGCACTCGTGCAGCGCCTCGTAGCGGTCGAGCAGGCCGTCGCCGTCGCCGTCGAGCGGATCGCCCGCGCCCACCCAGAACGCGTGCGCGTCGAAGCGGCCCGGCGCGGGCGCCGCGCCCGGCAGCGACGGGAAGCGCACCTTCACGCGATAGCTGCCGCGCGCGCCGGGCGCCGTCTCGGGCAGGCCCGTCGGCCCGGCCGCCGTCGTGCGGCGGTAGAGCGCGGTGTACACGCCGTCGTGTGCGGCGGCGTCGGCGCCGCGGCCGTCGTCGAGCAGCGCGAGCCGCTGCGTCGTGCCGTCGGGGTGCTCGACCTCCGCTTCGCCCGCCGCGCCGGCGATCGGTCCCGCCGCGTCCACGAGCGACGCCTGGATCGCGACCGGCAGCGCGCTCGCGACGCCGCCGCTGCGGCCCGCGTCGCCGCCCTGCTGCACGGCGTGGCTGGCTTGGTGTGCGACGGAGGTGAGGAGGTACGCGCCGTCGAACTCCGCGCCGGCGCCCGCGCCCGCGATCGCGACCGTCGGACTGCCCGCCTGCGCGGTGAGCCGCAGCGTGTACGGCGCGCCGCTCGCATGCGGAGCCAGCTCGACGTCGGCGCGCAGCGCCGAGACGTCGCGGACGACGGACGCGCCCGGCACCGCGGCGCCGCTCGGATCGAGCAGCTCGACGCCGACGGCGTCGGCGGGATCGTCCCAGTGCACGGCGAAGCTCGCGCGGCCCGCCGCGCGCACGGGGATCGCGATCGACGCCGGCACGCCTTCGACGAGGTCGGCCTGCGTCTCGACGAAGCGCTGGCGCGCGTTCGCGCGCTCGGCGGCGCGCAGGAAGGCGTCGGCGAGCCGGCTCTGCAGCGTCTCCGCAGGCGTCTCGGCGACGAACTCGAACGAGCCCTGCGTCTCGGTCGCGATCTCGGCGAGCAGACCCTGGTCCGCGTTCGCGCCGAGCGCGATCGCGTGCACGCGCATGCCGCTCGCGAGCACCGCGCCGCGCACTGCGGGCCACGCCGACGCCTCGCTCTCGGCGCCGTCGCTGAGCAGCACGGCGTGGCGCTCCTGGCCCGCCGCGCCGCTCGCGCCGAAGATGCGCGCCGCGGCGGCGAGCGCGTCGCCGATCGACGTCGGGCCGCTCGGCGCGGGCAGGGCGCCCAGCGCCGCGTCGAAGGCGCTGCGCTGCGCCGGTGCGAGCGCGGCGAGCGGGAGCGCCTCGACGGCGTCGTCGTTCGGCTCGGCGCCGTCGCCCGCGAAGGCGACCAGGCCGAGCTGGGACGCGTCGGGCGCGGCGTCCGCGAACAGGCGCGCCGCGCGCTGCGCGAGCGCGAAGCGCGTCGCGCCGCCGGCCGGCGTCGCCATCGACTGCGAGCGGTCGAAGAGCACGAGCTGGTCGGGGCGGCGCTCGCCGCGCAGCAAGGCGCCGTCCGCGGTGATCTCCTCGCCCGCGGCGCGGATCGCGACGCGGTGGGCGCCCGCGCCGAGCTGCGCCGGCACGGCGACGCGCAGGCGCTGCCCGAGCGCCGTGTCGACGACGCCGAGCACGTCCGCTTGCAGCGCGCTCGCGGGCGGCCCGACCCACACCTCGAAGGCGTCGCTTCCGAGCCCGCGCAGCGAGCCGCGCTCGTCGAACACGTCCACGTCGAAGTCCACGTTCGCGAACGAGCCCGGCGGCCCGCCGTGCGTCGGCTTCGGGTTCATCATCAGCGGGAAGTCGACGCCGCCGGACTGCGTCAGGCAGCGCACGTCGAGGTCGAGGGCGAGCGCGCCCGTGAAGCCCGCCATCACCGTGACCACGCGCGTGTAGGGCTCGACCGGGACGTAGCGGGTCCAGCTCCAGCCGGTGCCCGTCTTCTTGTCGACGTCGATCACTTCGTCGCCGCGCAGCAGCACGACCGCGAAGCCCGTGGTCGGTTGGTAGCCGCCGACGAGATCGAGCGTCACGCGGATCTGCGCCGTGTTGGGGCACTGGTCGACGTCGGCGCCGTGATAGAGCACGCCGTAGTCCGAGACGAAGCCGGAGAAGCCCGCGGGCTGTCCCGGCGACACCGACTGGTTGCCGAACACGTCCACCGCCGCGTAGTCGGCCTGGCCGAAGCCCTGGCCCGAGTCGACGTACGACCAGCGCGCGCGCTCCGCCGCCGAGAGGTTCGAGAGGTCGAAGTCCTTCAGCAGGTTCGCGAGCACGAAGTCGTGGAAGGCGCCGTTCACGCAGCAGTCGCCGAAGTCCTGGATGGTGTCGCGCGTCACCTGCAGGACGTCCGGCGTGTCGAAGTCGTCGACCGCGTTCTCCCACCAGCGCCGCACGAAGTCGGCGCCGCGCTCGGGCTCGACGGCGACCGTTCCGTACTGCTCCGCGAGATACTTCCACCAGAGCGCCGCGCCGTAGCTGATGTCCCAGATCGAGCGGTTGGTGTCCTCGAGGTAGCCGTCGAACTCGCCCTGCGCCGAGATGCAGCTCGACGGAGCGGTGTCGACGTCGGTGTAGATCTGGTCCTGCATCATGCGCGCCATGCCTTCGCAGGCGGCGTCGGGCCAGGGCCCGCAGCCCGAGCCGCCCGCCTCGTCCACGTAGGCGAACTCGACGTGGTGGAAGAGCTCGTGGCCGAGCACCATGCGCAGGCACATCTCGGTGCTCGACACGCCGCCCGGGTTCTGGAGCGTGGAGTAGTTCGAGGTGGGCATGCGGATGCGGGACGGGACGGCCTGGCCGTTGTCGCACGGCGTGTCGTCGTCCTCCTTGCAGTCCCAGAAGTCGACGAGGCGGTCGCCGGTGAAGAACGGCGTCGCGAAGCCCAGGTCGGCGTAGCCGTCGTGGTAGCCGCGCGGATTGCCGGGCACGTCGTTGCCGCCGCGGTCGAGCGCGTCGGCGGCGTCCAGCGCCTGCGCGAGCGGGAGCGCGTGATCGCCCTGGTCCGTGAAGCGGATCAGGTAGTCCTGCGAGTCGCTCTCGTAGCTGAAGGGCAGGCTCGGCGCCGCGGCGCGGGCGCCGTGCGCGAGCAGCAGGGCTGCGAGCCAGAGGGCGGGACGGGCGGAGCGGGCGGTGCGCATGCCCGCATTGTCGCCCATGCGACGCGCTTCGATTCTCAGGACTCGCTCAGGAGCGAGAAACGGCGGGCCGGCGCCGTCAGGCGAGCGTGCGCAGGAAGCGCTCCACCTCGGCGAGGACGCCCTTCGCGCTGCCCGGCACGTTCAGCGCCTTGCGCACCAGCGAGCTCGCCATCAGCACGTTGTCGGAGCCGCGGTAGAGGTCGATGCGGAAGAGCAGCTTGATCGGCGTGCGGTAGGCCTGACCCGCGGGCGGGTCGGCGAACGTGCCCGGCGGCAGCACGCGCGCCTCGACGCGGATCTCGACCACGTCGTTGGGCAGCGCGTTGGCGAAGAAGTACGCCTTCCGGTGCTCGGTCGAGAGGTACGAGATCAGCTCGGCCGAGAACGGGCGCGCGAGGCGCTGCGACAGGAACAGCCGCTCGCCGTAGTTCATCATCGCCTCGTAGCGGGCGAAGTAGACGAGGCCGGCGCCGTTGAGATCGCTCTCCGGCACGATCTGGTAGAAGACCGGCGCGTCGCTCTTGGCGGGCAGGTGGAGCGCGGCGGCGGGATCGCCCGGCAGCGGATCGATCTCGCCGCTGCGCTGCACGCGCCCCTGCTCCACGATGCCGAGCGGCGTCTCGCCGATCTCCGGCACGTCGCGGTCGTCGGCGCCGACCGGCTTGAAGACCTTGAGCTTCGCGTTCGAGCCGCCGCGCGCGATGAAGGCGTTGGTCATGCACGCCCACGAGCCGCGCAGCGCGCGCAGGTCCTTGCGCGTCTCGATCTGCGCGAGCGCCGACTCGGGGATGTCCTGGTCGTCGATGAGGAACAGGCCCTCGACGAACTTCTTGGCGAAGAAGCGCACGCGGTTGCGGACGCGGACGTTCACGTCCTCGCCGAGAATCTCCATGCTGTGGCGCTCGCCGAGGTGGACCTCGACGTCGATCACGGAGCCGTAGAGGCGCTCGTTCTGGGTGTTGACCAGCTCGGGCGGGCGGCGGTGCAGCGCGCGCGCGATCGCCTCCCACTGGAACGCGGCGAGCACCTTCAGGAACTCGACTTCGGAGAGCTTCTCGCCCGGCGCCATGTGCGGCATCTGGACGAGGAGCTGGAAGTCGTTCCAGTCCGCGGCGTCGGCCATCACTGGCTCTCGGCGATGTGGCGCGCGATGGCGTCGAGCGTCGTGTACTTCTCGACGAGGTCCATGTCGTCGATGTGCACGCCGAAGCGCTCCTCGATGTGCGCGAGGAACATGACCGCGGAGAGCGAGTCGACGTAGCCGTAGTCGAAGAGGTGCCCCGACCCCTCGATGGCGCCCGCCTCGATCTTGCCCTCGGAGAGCTCCGCCAACTGCTGCTTCAGTCCCGCGACGATCTCGTCCACGCTCATCTGCGCTCCTCGCTCGCTCGTCGGCGGGCTGGTTCCGGCTCGCTCGGTTCGCGTCGCCGGCGCCGGCCGCCGCGCCTCCCGCTCCGCACTCGCGCGGAGCGCGCCAGCATACCACCGCGGCACGGCGCATCCCTGCGCGGGCGCGCACTCGCGCGGCGCCCGGCCGGCAACTCGCTCGCAAGTCCGGCGCAGCGCCGCGGGCCGCGTACCGGGGCGGCGCGCGCCGGATAGAATGGCCGGCATGCGAACGCTGCCGCTCCTCCCGCTCTGCTTCGCCGGTGCGCTGCTGCTCGCGGGCGCCGCCTGCCCGCCGACGCCGTTCGAGGCGCATCCCACCGTGCGCGTGACGCTCGACCCGGCCGCCACCTTCCAGACGATGCAGGGCATCGGCGGCTCGGCCGCCGACGAGGGCGCGCTGCGCGGCATGCCCGAGCCGGATCGCAGCGAGGTGCTCGACCTCGTGTTCGGCGATCTCGCGCCGTCGGTGGTGCGGCTCAAGGTGCGGCCCGCGATCGAGCCGGTGAACGACGACGCCGATCCCGCGCACGTGAACGCGGCCGGCTTCGTCGCGCCGAGCGACCTGCTCTGGCAGATGGCGGAGCTCGCGCAGCGCGGCGACCCGAAGCGGATCGCCGCGATGTGGACGCCGCCCGCGTGGATGAAGACGACGAACCAGGAGTGCTGCGGCGGCACGCTGCTGCCCGGCTACGACGCCGAGCTCGCCGAGCTGTTCAGCGTGTGGCTCGGCGCCCTGGCCGACGCCGGCACGCCGGTCGACTCGCTCTCGATCCAGAACGAGCCCGAGGCGGCGTCGCCGTGGGACGCGAACACCTACACGCCGGCGCGCATGGCGGGCGTGCTCGAGGCGGTCGCGCAGCGCCTCGCGGCCGACGGCCACGCGACCACGCTGCACGGCCCCGACAACGCCGTCGCGAACTTCGTCCCGATCTTCCTGCCGGCTCTGCTCGCGCAGCCGAGCGCGGCGGCGCGCTTCGAGGCGGTCGGCTTCCACCTCTACGGCTCCACCTTCTATCCCGACTCGTCCACGGTCGCGCCCGACGTCGAGCCGGTCGCCGCCGCCGCGCCGCCGGGCATGCCGCTGTGGATGACCGAGTTCTCGAACACGACGTTCCAGGGCTACGGCACGCACGATGAGGGCGTCTGGCAGGCCGAGCTGATGCACGAGTCCTTCCAGGCGGGCGTGTCGCTCTACGCGATGTGGAACCTGTACCGGCCCGGGGGACCGGGCGAGGCGGCGATCGTGATCCCGACGACGCGCGGCACGCCCGGCTACACGATCACGCCGAAGTACTGGACGCTGCGCCAGTACAGCAAGTTCGTGAAGCCGGGCGCGGTGCGGATCGGCGCGACGAGCGGCGATCCCGACCTGCTCGTCTCGGCGTTCCGCGACGACGCCGCGGGCCAGTGGATCGCGGTCGCGATCAACCGCGCGGACGCGCCGCGCTGGGGCTACTTCGACGGCATCGCGCCGCCGGGGCCGCCGCGCGTGGTGCGCACCAGCGCGAGCGAGCTCGGCGCGGAGATCCCGCTCGACGCGACCGATCGCTTCGGCGATCACGCGCTGTTGCTGCCGGCGCGCTCGGTCACGACGCTGGTGTGGCCGCGCGACTGAGCGCGAGCGACGCCGCGCCACAGCGCTTGCATCTCCGGCCGCAGCCTGCGACGGCTGGCCTCAGCAACGGCGCGCCGTGTGCGCTATCGCCTGGCACGGCGACTGCACTCGTTCCGGAACGCGCGGTCGCGACCGCACGCTCCCGCGCGCGAACGATCCCAGGAGATTCCTTTTGAGCCCGCTCCCGAACATCGCCTGCATCGACGGCAACGAAGCGGCGGCGCGCATCGCGCACCGGCTCGCCGAGGTGATCGCGATCTATCCGATCACGCCGGCGTCGCCGATGGGCGAGCACGCCGACGCCTGGAGCGCCAAGGCGCAGGCCAACCTGTGGGGCACGGTGCCCGAGGTGATCGAGCTGCAGAGCGAGGCCGGCGCGGCGGGCGTGCTGCACGGCGCGGTGCAGGCGGGCGCGCTCGCGACGAGCTTCACCGCGTCGCAGGGCCTGCTGCTGATGCTGCCGAACCTGTTCAAGATCGCGGGCGAGCTGACGCCGTTCGTGCTGCACGTGGCCGCGCGCACGCTCGCGACGCACGCGCTCTCGATCTTCGGCGACCACTCGGACGTGATGGCCGCGCGCACGACCGGCATGGCGATGCTGTGCGCGAGCTCGGTGCAGGAGGCGCACGACTTCGCGCTCGTCGCGCACGCGGCGACGCTGCGCTCGCGCGTTCCGTTCCTGCACTTCTTCGACGGCTTCCGCACCTCGCACGAGGTGGGCCGCGTCGAGCTGCTCGGCGACGACGACCTGCGCGCGCTCGTCGACGAGGCGGCGATCCTCGCGCACCGCGCGCGGCGCCTCACGCCCGACGCGCCGGTGCTGCGCGGCACGGCGCAGAACCCCGACGTCTTCTTCCAGGCGCGCGAGGCCGCCAACGTCTTCCACGCCGCGGTGCCGGGCGTCGTCGAGAGCTGCTTCGACGCGCTCGCCGCGCGCACGGGCCGCCGCTACGGGCTCGTCGACTACGTCGGCGCGCCCGACGCCGAGCGCGTGCTCGTGCTGATGGGCTCGGGCGCCGGCGCCGCGAGCGAGTGCGTGGACGCGCTCGCCGCGTGCGGCGAGAAGGTCGGGCTCGCGATCGTGCGCCTGTTCCGCCCGTTCCCGAGCGAGGCGCTGCTCGCCGCGATTCCGCGCAGCGCGCGCGCCGTCGCGGTGCTCGACCGCACCAAGGAGCCCGGCGCGACCGGCGAGCCGCTCTACCAGGACGTCGTCACCGCCTTCGCGGAATCCGAGCGTGCCATGCCGCGCATCACCGGAGGCCGCTATGGCCTTGCGTCCAAGGAGTTCACGCCGGCGATGGCGAAGGGCGTCTTGGACGAGCTCTCCAAGCCGGACGCGAAGCGCCACTTCACGATCGGCATCGCCGACGACGTCTCGCACACGAGCCTCACGTGGGACCGCGCCTTCTCGACCGAAGGCGAGGGCGTGCGCGCGCTCTTCTTCGGCCTCGGCAGCGACGGCACGGTCGGCGCCGCGAAGAGCACGGTCTCGATCATCGCGACCGAGACGCCGCTCTTCGCGCAAGGCTACTTCGTCTACGACTCGAAGAAGTCGGGCGCGGTCACGGTCTCGCACGTGCGCTTCGGGCCGAAGCCGATCCGCTCGACCTACCAGATCGAGCGCGCGGACTTCCTCGCCGTGCACCACTTCGACCTGCTCGCGCGCATGGACGTGCTCGAGCGCGCGGCCGACGGCGCGCGCCTGCTCGTGAACTGCCCGTACGAGCCGGCCGAGGCGTGGGATCACCTGCCGCGCGACGTGCAGGAGCAGATCCTCGCCAAGAAGATGGAGCTGTGGGTGATCGACGCCGACCGCGTCGCGCGCGAGGTCGGCATGGGCAAGCGCATCAACACCGTGATGCAGCCCTGCTTCTTCGCGCTCTCGGGCGTGCTGCCGCGCGAGCGCGCGCTCGAGGCGATCCGCCGCTCGATCGAGAAGGCCTACGCCAAGCGCGGGCCCGCGGTCGTCGCGCGCAACCTCGCGGCGGTCGAGCGCGCGACCGGCGAGATGCACCGCGTCGAGCTGCCGGCCGGCGCGACCTCGCCGCTGCTGCGGCGCGCGCCGGTGCCCGCCGACTCGCCCGACTTCGTGCAGCGCATCACGGCGATGCTGCTCGCGGGCAAGGGCGAGCTGCTGCCGGTCTCGGCGCTGCCGGTCGACGGCACCTTCCCGACCGGGACCGCGCAGTTCGAGAAGCGCGCCATCGCCAGCGAGATCCCGCTCTGGGACCCGTCGATCTGCATCGACTGCGGCAAGTGCGCGCTCGTGTGCCCGCACGCCGCGATCCGCATGAAGGTGTATCCGGAGGGCTCGCTCGGCGACGCGCCGGAGGGATTCCTCAGCAAGCCGTTCCGCTCGCGCGAGCTGCCGGGCTTCGCGCTCACGATCCAGGTCGCGCCCGACGACTGCACCGGCTGCGGCGTGTGCGTCGACACCTGCCCTGCGAAGAGCAAGAGCGAGGTCAAGCACAAGGCGATCAACATGGCGCCCGCGCCGGGCAACCGCGAAGCCGAGCGCCCGAACTTCGAGTACTTCCTCACGATCCCCGAGCTCGATCGCGCGGCGCTCGACCCGGGCATCGTCAAGCACGCGCAGACGCGCGAGCCGCTCTTCGAGTTCTCGGGCGCCTGCGCCGGCTGCGGCGAGACGCCGTACCTGAAGCTGCTCTCGCAGCTCTTCGGCGACCGCATGCTGGTCGCGAACGCGACGGGCTGCTCGTCGATCTACGGCGGCAATCTCCCGACCACGCCGTGGAGCCGCAACCGCGACGGACGCGGGCCCGCCTGGGCCAACTCGCTGTTCGAGGACAACGCCGAGTTCGGGCTCGGCATGCGCCTCGCGTACGAGCGCGCGCGCGACGAGGCGCGCCGCCTGCTCGCCGAGCTGGCGCCGAAGGTGGGCGAGTCGCTCGCGCGCGAGATCCTCGGCGAGACCGCGACCGACGACGCCGCGATCGCGCGCCAGCGCGAGCGCGTCGCCGCGCTCGAGGCGGCGCTCGCCGCGAACCCCGAGCCGGCCGCGGCGCGGCTGCTCTCGCTGGCCGACGACCTCGTGCGCAAGAGCGTGTGGATCGTGGGCGGCGACGGCTGGGCGTACGACATCGGCTACCCAGGCCTCGACCACGTGCTGGCGTCCGGGCGCGACGTCAACGTGATCGTGCTCGACACCCAGGTGTACTCGAACACGGGCGGGCAGGCGTCGAAGGCGACGCCGCGCGGCGCGGTCGCGAAGTTCGCGGCGAGCGGGAAGTCGGCGGGCCGCAAGGACCTCGGCCTGATCGCGTCGGCGTACGGCAACGTCTACGTCGCGCAGGTCGCGATCGGCGCCGACGACGCGCAGACGCTGAAGGCGCTGCTCGAGGCCGACGCGTGGCCGGGCCCGTCGCTGGTGATCGCGTACAGCACCTGCATCGCGCACGGCATCGACATGACGACGTCGATGACGCACCAGCGCGACGCCGCGAAGAGCGGCTTCTGGCCGCTCTGGCGCTACCACCCGGGCAGCGACCCGCACCAGCAGCCGTTCCGCCTCGACTCGCGCGCGCCGTCGATGCCGCTGCGCGCCTTCGCCGAGAAGGAGGCGCGCTTCGCGATGCTGATGCGCAGCGACCCGCAGCGCGCCGACGAGCTGCTCGCGCTCGCGCAGCAGGACGCCGACGAGCGCTGGCGCCACTACACGCAGCTCGCGGGGCTCGAGCGCAGCGTGGTCGCCGCGGTGCGGCCGCCCGGCGCTCCCGCTCCGGAGCCCGGGGCTGCGAAGACGGTCGAGGAGGAGGAGTGATGGATCTCTCCACCCGCTATCTCGGTCTGGCGCTGCGCACGCCGCTGGTGGCCTCCTCGTCGCCGATGACCGGCTCGCTCGACGGGCTGCGCCGGCTCGAGGACGCCGGCATCGCGGCGGTCGTGCTGCCGTCGCTGTTCGAGGAGCAGCTCACCCACGAGGCGCTCGCCATCCACGACGCGCTCGATGCGGGCGCCGGCATCTTCGCCGAGGCGACCGAGTACCACCCCGACCTCACGCACTACGACACCGGCCCCGACGGCTACCTCGAGCTCGTGCACCGCGCCAAGCAGTCGCTCGGCGTGCCGGTCGTCGCGAGCCTCAACGGCACGACGCTGGGCGGCTGGGTCGAGCACGCGCGCCTGATCGAGAAGGCCGGCGCGGACGCGCTCGAGCTGAACCTCTACCAGGTCGCCGCCGATCCCGCGCACGACGCGGCCGCGCTGGAAGCGCGCGAGATCGAGCTGATCGAGACGGTGCGCGCCGGCATCGAGATCCCGCTCGCGGTGAAGCTCTCGCCGTACTACACGGCGCTCGGGCACTTCGCGCGGCGCGCCGCCACGGCGGGCGCGCAGGGGCTCGTGCTGTTCAACCGCTTCTACCAGCCCGACCTCGACCTCGAGACGCTCGACGTCGTGCCGAACCTCGTGCTCTCGCGCAGCGAGGAGGTGCGGCTCTCGCTGCGCTGGATCGCGATCCTGCGGCGGCGCCTCTCGGCGTCGCTCGCCGCGAGCTCGGGCGTGCACACGGCGGACGACGTGTTGAAGCTGCTGCTCGCCGGCGCGGACGCGACGATGATGACCTCCGCTCTGCTCGAGCGCGGCGCCGCGATCCTGCCCGAGCTGGAGAAGGCCGTGGCGCTCTGGCTCGAGGCGCGCGAGTACGAGTCCGTCGAGCAGATGAAGGGCAGCGTCTCGCAGGCGGCCGTCGCCGATCCCGAGGCGTTCGAGCGCGCGAACTACCGCAAGACGCTGCGCTCCTGGTCGAGCGGCTGGCGCTGAGCGCGGCGGACGCGTTCGCCTACGGGCGGCGCCCCGTCCACGCGAGGCCCGCGAGCCCGAAGCCGAGCAGCAGCAGCGTTCCGGGCTCCGGCACCAGCGCCACCCAGTTCTGCGGCGTCGGCTGCACGCCGGGCAGCGCGTAGCCGGTCACCGAGATCACGCCGAAGATCGGGCTCGGCTTGGCGTTCGCGCTCGCGGAGGTCCCCGTGAAGTCGCTGAGCGAGGCGCCGAGGACGGTCCACGTGCTCGTCTCGTCCGGGTCGAAGCGGTCGTCCTGGCGCGACGGGAAGTCGATCACGATGTGCGCGTCCGCCGCTGCGTAGCCCGCGTCCATGTTGTTCGGGTTGTCCTCGAACTCGAACTCGCCGGGCACGCCCGCGTCGTTGCGGAAGGCGTCGGCGCCGAGCGGATCGCCGCCGTAGACGATGTCCAGGCGCTCGACGAAGGAGTCGTCGCCGAAGCCCGGGCTCCCCTCGTTGACGTCGAGCACGAACTGCACGCCCTCGGCCGTCTGGGTGAGCGTCAGCGTCGCGACCGACGGGTAGGGCGGCTCCTGCGACGCGAGCGCCGTGCCGGGAAGATCGAACGAGTAGCTGATCGCGGCGGCGGCCTGCGCGAGCAAGAGCCCGCTGCAGAGGCCGAGCACCCACGCGCTCGTCCGCAAGTACCACCGAAGCCGCAGCAAATTCCGCGAAATCCGCATCCTTGGATTCCTCCGAAGAGGAAGTGACCACCGGCCCGCTCGCGTGGCGGCGCTTTGCGAGTCGCGGAGGACGGCGTGTCGTGCAGCTTTCATCTCGCAGCGGCGGCGCTTTCGCTGGCCGCGACCGGGCGGCCTCGCCAAGCTCGCGCGATGGCGGCGATCCGCATCGGCATCTCGGGCTGGCGCTACGCGGGCTGGCGCGGCGTCTTCTATCCGCGCGGGCTGGCGCAGCGGCGCGAGCTCGAGTTCGCCTCGCGCGTGCTCGCGACGATCGAGATCAACGGCTCGTTCTACTCGCTGCAGCGGCCCGAGAGCTGGGACGCGTGGTACCGCGCGACGCCGCCCGACTTCGTGTTCGCGGTGAAGGGCAGCCGCTACGTCACGCACATGCTGAAGCTGCGCGGCGTGGAGCGCGCGCTCGCGAACTTCTTCGCCTCCGGACTGCTCGGGCTGCGCGAGAAGCTCGGCCCGCTGCTCTGGCAGCTTCCGCCGAACCTCGGCTTCGACGCCGAGCGCGTGGGCGCCTTCCTCGCGCTGCTGCCGCGCGACACCGAGGCCGCGCTCGCGCTCGCGCGCCGGCGCGATGCGCGCATGACCGGCCGCGCGCGGCTCCCGATCGACGCGAAGCGCCCGCTGCGCCACGCGCTCGAGGTGCGGCACCCGAGCTTCGCCGATCCCGCGTTCGTCGCGCTGCTGCGCCGCCACGGCGTCGCGCTCGTCGTCGCGGACACGGCGGGCCGCTGGCCGTACTGCGAGGACGTGACCGCCGACTTCGTCTACGTGCGGCTGCACGGCGAGAAGCAGCTCTACGCGAGCGGCTACGACGCCGCCGCGATCGAGCGCTGGGCCGCGCGGATCCGCGCGTGGAGCGAGGGCGGCGAGCC
>QEVM01000099.1 GCA_003576805.1 Pseudomonadota bacterium
CGCGCGCGAAGCCGGGCGATCGCGCTCACGGCTCCGCGGCGGTGAGCGGCGGCGCCTCGGGCGCGAGGCGCTCGGCGCGCGGCGCCGCGGCGGGCGCCGTCGCGAACGCGAGCACGCCGCACACGGTGAGCAGCAGCCCGAGCCACTGCCGCGGCGACGCGACCTCGCCGAGCAGCAGGAAGCTCGCGCCGAGCGAGAGCAGCGGGATGCTCGGCACCACGATCGCAGTGCAGCGGGCGAGGTCGAGACGCGCGATCGCCTGATACCAGACGAGCGTGCCGAGGAACGAGAGCACCGCGCCCTGCAGCGCCAGCACCGGCAGCACGCGGGCGAGCTCGCCGCTCTCCGGCAGCCGCGCGACGCCGCCCGTCGCGATCCACACCGCGGCGAGCGCGATCCCGCCATAGACGTAACGCGCCGCGGTCAACGTGTTCGGCTCCACGCTGCCGAGCCCGCGCAGCACGATCAGGTGCGAGACCTGCCAGCCGAGCGGCGTCGCGAGCAGGAGCGCGTTGCCGACCCAGCCCGAGAAGCCGCTCGGGTTCATCGCGAACGCGATGCCGACGACGATCGCCGCCACCGCCGCGAGCCGGCGCGGCGCCAGCGGATGGCCGAGGAAGAGGCGCGCCAGGAAGAGCGAGTAGACCGGCTCGATCTGGAGACAGAGCGCCGTCTCGATCGCGCTCGTGCGCCGCGCGCCCTCGAAGAACAGCAGGAACGTGATCGCGGTGCCGAGGACCCCGATCGCGACGAGGCGTCCGACCGCGCGCGGCGCGACGAGGCGGCGCAGCTCGCCGCGCGCCGCGAGCAGCGCGAACGCGCACGCGCCGGCGACCACGGTCGTCGCGGTCGCGACGAAGAGCGCGTCGGAACGCGCCGTCGTCAGCTTCGCGATCGCGGGCACGAACGCGCCGTTCACGGCGCACAACGCGGCGAAGAGCAGGCCGAGCCGCTCCTGGCGGCGCGCGTCGGCGCCTCGGTCGCTCGCGGCGTGCATGCGTGGGATCCCCTCGGCGCGCGCGCAAGCTAGCATCCCGTCGATGCGCATCGCGACGTGGAACATCAACGGTCTGCGCGCGCGCCTCGACCTCCTGCTGTTGTGGCTGCGCGATCGCAAGCCCGACGTGGTCGGGCTGCAGGAGCTGAAGCTCGAGGACGGCAAGTTCCCGAGCGAGACGCTGCTCGCCGCCGGCTATCACGCGCTCGTGCACGGGCAGAAGAGCTGGAACGGCGTCGCGATCCTCTCGCGCGAGCCGGCGGTCGCGACGCAGGTGGGGCTGCCGGGACAGGAGGCGGCGGGCGCGCGGCTGCTCGGCGCGCGCGTCGGCGATCTCCACTTCACGACGGTCTACTGCCCCAACGGGAAGTACGTCGGGCATCCCGACTTCCCGATGAAGCTCGCGTGGTACGACGCGCTCGTCGCGCACATGGCGGCGACCACGAATCCCGCCGAGCCCGCGATCCTGTGCGGCGACTTCAACCTGGTGCCCGAGGCGATCGACTCGTACGACGAGGCGTCGCTGCGCGGCAGCATCTTCCACACCGACGAGGAGCGCGCGCGCTTCGCGCGCTTCGCGCAGATGGGGTTCGTCGACGTGTTCCGCAAGCTGCGGCCGGCGGAGCAGGCGTTCTCCTGGTGGGACTATCGCGCCGGAGCCTTCCACAAGCGCCAAGGTCTGCGGATCGACTTCCTGCTCGCGACGCCGCCGGCGCTCTCGCGCTGCGGCTTCGTCGAGATCGACCGGGAGTTCCGCAAGAAGCAGGACGGGCTGACGCCTTCCGATCACGCGCCGGTGTTCGCCGACTTGACGTGACGTCGCTCGGTGTTGCTTTGTGAGCGGGCCGGACTCGGACTCGGATTGCTCGTGCGGTGCGGGGTCGGGCGTGGCGAGTGATCTTCCGCCGCGCGGAGCCCGTGCACATCCAGGCGCGTCGTGTGGGGACGAGGGAAGGCGCGCCGCTCTCCACCGGTGCTCTCGGGCTCCTCGAACCAGCGGCTCCAGATTCACTCGCCACGCCCTGGCTGGCGCCAGGGGGATCGAGTTCCGGATGCGGATCCCGTCGCACCCAGCCGCGTACGCCACGGTGGGATGGGGCATCTGGAGGCGCCTGCTCGAGCAGGCCGAAGGCTCCGGTCGAAGGCGGCGCCAACCACTCGCAGCAACACCCCACCTGGATGCACGGCTGCGCGGGTCGAACGATCCCCAACCACACATCGTGTGAAAGGCTCCGTCTGGCGGCTTTGAAATGTTGGCGGCTTGCCGCACGCGACCGGCGCGACGAACCGCGACTCCACCCAACCCATTCCCCTCTCACCAGCGCGGCGGATGTCGGCGGCTCCGGATGGCGGGTGCGGTGTGGGGTCGGGCGTGGCGCCAGGGAGATCGAGTGCGGATCTCAGATCCGATCGGACCCAGCCGCGAGCGCCACGGTGGGATGGGGAATCGTGGAGGCGCCTGCCTCGAGCAGGCCGCAAGCCCCGGTCGAGAGCGGCGCCCAACCCACTCGCCCGCAAGGCCGCACCTGGATGTGGACGGCCTGCGCGCGCCGGAACGATCCCCATCCCACCGGACCCAGATTGGCGCTTGCCATTTCTACCTGCGCGCAGGTAGATAACGGCAATGAAGCAGACAGCAGCGCGATCGAGCGGAGCGGAGGGACGAGGAGCCGAGCGCCCGCCCCGCTCGGAGCGGACGCGCGCCGCGATCCTGGCCGCCGCCGAGGAGCTGTTCGCGGAGCGCGGCTTCGCGGAGACCCGGCTCGAGGACGTGGCCGCCGTACTTCGCGGACAAGGGCGCCCTCTACGACGCCGTCCTCGCCGACGTCTTCGAGACGCTGCGCGCGCGCCTCGAGCCGGTCCTGCTGGCGCGCGCCTCGCTGCTCGACCGCGCGCTCGCGGCCGTCTCGACGTGGATCGACTTCCTGGCGGAGCGCCCGACCACCGCGCGCATCCTGCTGCGCGAGGTCGCCGACGGGCGCAGCGGTCAGGAGCCGCGCGTCGTCCGACACACGCGCGCGTTCTTCGAGCTGGTCGGGCGCGCGCTCGCGCAGAGCGCGGGCGATCCGCTGGCGGAGCACCCGCCCGTCGACCCCGTGCACCTCGCGAGCGTCGTCACGGGCTCGACGGTCTTCTTCAACGCCGCCATGCCGGCGCTCTTGCCCGGGCTCGGCTTCGATCCGTTCGAGGGCGAGCGGCTCGACGCCTTCAAGCGCGAGATGCAGGCGACCGTACGCCGGCTGCTGCGCGCCATCTGAGATCGGAGGGACCATGCTCCAGAAGGACGTCAGCGCGTTGCGCGCCGCCTACGAGAGCGCGCGCGACGAGTCCGATTCCTTCGAGCGCTTCAACCGCGCGCAGGGGATGGGCTCGATCCGCGACCCGTACCCCGGCATCGCGCTGCTGCGCGCCGCCGCACCGGTGCACCGCATCGACCTCGGCGCGGCGCCGCGCGACGCGCACGTGCCGCCCTCCCTGCGCGCCGCGCGTTGGATCTACACGGTCGTCACGTACGACGCGGTCGAAGAGGTGCTGCGCGACGCCGCGCGCTTCTCGTCGGCGTTCTACGCCGAGAGCATGGGCGCCGTGATGGGTCACACCATCCTCGAGATGGACGGTCAGGAGCACGTGCGCCACCGCGCGCTGCTCTCGCGCGCCTTCACGCGCCGCGCGGTCGAGCGCTGGGAGCGCGAGCTGGTGCGACCCACCATCGAAGCCTACGTCGGCGCCTTCGCGGAGTCCGGCCAGGCCGACCTCGTGCGCCAGCTCACGTTCCCGTTCCCGGTGCGCGTGATCGCGGGCATGATGGGACTGCCGCGCGAGACGCACGCCGAGTTCCACCGGCTCGCGGTCGAGCTGATCAGCGTGAGCATCGACTGGGAGTGCGGCATCCGCGCGTCGCGCGCGCTGCGCGAGCTGTTCGCGCCGGTGGTCGCCGCGCGGCGGCGCGCGCCGCAGGACGACCTCATCAGCGTCCTCGCGCACGCGCAGATCGGCGGGACGCGCCTGCGCGACGAGGAGATCTACGCGTTCCTGTGCCTGCTCGCGCCGGCCGGCGCCGAGACGACCTACCGCTCGTCGAGCAACCTGCTCTACGGCCTGCTGACGCACCCCGACCAGCTCGACGCCGTGCGCCGCGACCGCCGCCTGATCCCGCAGGCGATCGAGGAGGGGCTGCGCTGGGAGTGCCCGCTGCTCGGCATCATGCGCCTCGCGACGTGCGACGCCGAGATCGGCGGCGTGCCGATCCCGAAAGGCTCGGTCGTGTCGCTGAACCTCGGCGCGGCCAACCGCGATCCCGCGCGCTGGCCCGATCCCGACCGCTTCGACGTGTTCCGCGCGCAGAGGCCGCACATCGCGTTCGCGATTGGAACGCACGTCTGCCTCGGCATGCACCTCGCGCGCATGGAGACGCGCGTCCTCCTCGAGACGCTCTTCGACCGGCTGCCGAACCTGCACCTCGATCCCGACGCGCGGGACGTGCACGTCACGGGCCTCATCTTCCGCTCGCCGCAGTCGCTGCCCGTCCGCTTCGACGGCGTGCCGCAGGCGTAGGACGGCGCGCGCCATGGGACGCTTCCCGTTTCCGATGCCGAACGGCTGGTTCGCCGTGGGCTGGAGCGACGAGCTGCCCGCGGGCGCGCTGCGCGCCGTCCGCTACTTCGACCGCGAGCTCATCGTGCTGCGCGGCGAGGACGGCGCGGCGCGCGTCTTCGACGCGTACTGCCCGCACCTCGGCGCGCACCTCGGACACGGCGGCAAGGTCGAGGGCGACGGCGTGCGCTGCCCGTTCCACGGCTGGCGCTACGACGGCCGCGGGCAGTGCGTCGAGATCCCCTACGCGAAGCGCATCCCGCGCAAGGCACGGCTCGTCGCGTGGGAGACCGTCGAGAAGAACGGCCTCGTCTTCGTGTGGCGCCACGCCGAGGGAGCGCCGCCGTCCTGGCAGGTCCCCGACGTGCCCGAGCTCGCCGACGCGGCGTGGACCGCGCCCGAGCGGCGCGAGTGGGTGGTGCGCAGCGCCGCCCAGGAGATGGCGGAGAACACGCTCGACCCGGCGCACTTCCGCTACGTGCACGGAACCGCCGCGATCCCCGAGACGGAGCGCGCGGAGATGCGCGGCCACGTGCTGCACGTCGTGTCGCACAATCGCGTCGCGACCCCGCGCGGCGAGCAGCGCGGCCGCATCGAGATCGAGTCGCACGGCCTCGGCTTCGGCGTGACGCACTTCACGGGCGTCGCGGACCTGCTCGTGCTGACCGCCGGCGCGCCGCTCGACGCCGAGCGCAGCCACACGCGCCTGCAGTTCCTGGTGCGCAAGCTCGCGGATTCGGACGCGACGCGGGGCGTCGGGCGCGCCTTCATCGCGGAGATCGAGCGGCAGTTCGCGCAGGACGTCCCGATCTGGGAGAACAAGCGCCACCTGGAGCAGCCGCTCCTGGTCGAGGGCGAGGCCGGCATCGCGCTCTTGCGTCGCTGGGCCCGGCAGTTCTACTCGTGACCGACTGCGCGAGCAGCGGCGCGCGTCCCGGCTCGGTGTTGCGCATTGCAGAACCCACAATGCGCAAGCACTGCGGCGCGCCGACCGGCGCGGCTCCGCCTGCCCGCGTGCTCCCGGCACGCCGCTTGCGGTGTACTTCAGGAATGCGCAACTCCGGGCGACGCCTCAGGCGGGCCGATCCCGCGGTCGATACGGGCCGCCGGGAGGGAACCCGCTTGCGACTCGCGGTGATCCTGGCATGTGCGATCGGGATCGCCGCGACGGCAGCGGGCGCCGAGCCGGTCGAGGCGCGCGCCCGTGCGCACGTGCCGGCGCCGCCCGAGCGCGTGTTCGCCGTGCTCGCCGACTTCGAGTCGTGGGATCGCGTGTTCCGCAGCGTCGACACGGTCCGCGTCGAGCGGCTCGGCGGACGCCGCGCGCGCATCGGGCAGGTCGCGCGGCGCGCGGGACGCCGCATCGAGTACACGCTGCTCGCGACGGTGCACCGCAAGACACGGCGCCTCGAGCTTCGGCTCGATCCCGACCGTTCGCACGACCTCGCCGTCTTGCAGACGACCTGGCAGGTGATTCCGGGCCCGGACGGCGGCTCGCTCGTGAGCCTGCGCGTCGTGACCGCGTCGGGCTTTCCCGTTCCGAGCTTCCTCGAGCAGCGCATCGCCGAGGCCACGACGCACGCGTCGCTGAACGAGCTGGTGCAGGCGCTCGGCGCCGTCGTCGTCACCGACTCGCACGACGACGCGCACTGAGCCGCTCGCGCCTCAGCGCAGCGGCGCTCCGAGCGCGTCCGCGAGCGCGCGGCCGAGCGCGTCGGCCTCTTCGCGCGACCCGACCGCGATGCGCGCGGCGCTGTCCGCTTCGCCGCGCGCGAACACGCGCACCTCGTAGAGCAGCGGGCGCGGCGGCGACTTGGCGTCGGGCACCGGCGCGCGCCGCGCGATCTCGAGGCGCTCGATCTCGGCGCGCGGCACGAGCCGCTCGCCCGAGAGGCGCGTGCGCTCGCGCAGCCCGTCCGCGCCCGCCGTCCACGTCGTCCCGCCGAAGACGAGCGCGACGCCGCCGACGCCCGCCACGCCGAGCCCGAGCAGCGAGATCGCGCGCGCGCGGCCGCGCAACACGCCGAACGCGGCGATCGCGAGCCCGACGCCGACCACGACCCGCGCGATGCGGTCCGGTCCCGGCGCCTGCACCACGAGGCCGTCGGGCGTCGCGCGGATGCGCAGTCGGCCGATGCGCTCCGGCGTGTCGGCCACGGCCGCGTGCGGCAGCGCCGACACCGCCGCGAAGGCCGCGAGCGCGCCGCCCAGTGCGCCGCGCCGTGCGCCGCGGCTTGCGCGTGCGATCCAACGAACGAGCGCGCCCCGCATCGCGCGATCGTCGTCCGCCGTGCGCGCGCCGTCAACCGCGGCGCGCGCCGTCGCGCCGTCCTATCGTCGCGGCAGCGGCGCACGCCAGGCGCGGGAAGGACCGACGGGCATGGTCGAGATCAACGGCATCGCGCACCTCTTCCTCACGGTCGGCAACATCGAGGCGGCCCTGCCCTTCTACGAGAAGCTGCTCGGCTACCTCGGCATGAAGCCCGTCCTGAAGAGCGACACCTTCCTCTACTGCGTCGGCGGCCGCACCGCCGTCGGCATCCAGCAGGCCGACCCCGAGCACCGCGGCGAGCTCTTCAACCAGCGCCGCGTCGGCCTCCACCACGTCTGCTTCCGCGCCCGCGAGCGCGCCGACGTCGATCGCGTGTACCAGTTCGCCAAGGACCTCGGCGCCCGCATCGTGCACGCGCCCGAAGAAGGCGCCTGGGCCCCCGGCTACTACTCCGTCCTCTTCGAAGACCCCGACGGCATCCGCCTCGAAGTGAACTTCGTGCCGGGCAAGGGGTTGCTGGCGGAGACCTGATCCCTTCGCGCGCCGCGCGTCGGGGGTCGGGTCCGCTCCTCGCGCTCGCCGCGTTCGCGCATCGCGGCTCGATCGGGATCGAGCGCGGCTCGCTTGGGCGGCGGCGGGCTGCCTTTGGGCTTCGCGCGACCGCGGCGGGCGCCTCTACTCGTCGCCGGACCCGACCCCCGCCGCGCTCGCTGCGGGGTTCACGTCTCGTGCACCATGGACGAACGCGATGATCTCCACGGCATCATCCCGCACCCGGTAGATCGTGCGATACGGCCCGACGAACACCTCGCGGATGCTCGTTCCGGACGATTCGAGCAGCAGCCGACCGCGCTTCGACAGCGTGGAAAGAGTGGCCGCCCGCTCATCGACCCTGCGCATCAGGCGCGCCGCGCCGACCGGCGATTCGAGCGCGATGAAGTCGACGACCCCGCCTAGCTGCCGTCGCGCGAGTCGGGTCCAGAGGACGCGTCGCGTCCGAAGCGCGAGACCCACCGGTCCTGCAGCTCCTGCATGACCTGCTCATGCGGGATCACGCGGCCCTCGCGCACATCTCGGTCCCCCTCCTCGATGCACGCCATCACATACACGTGGTAGAGGATTCGCTGGATCGAAACGTCGTCGGGAAGGCGATCGAGCATCGCACGAACGGATTCACGCGCTCGCATGGCGGTCACTCCGGGACCGGGTGGTGGTCCTACGATAGCGACGCCGGAATCGCGGCCAACCCGCTGCCGGCGCGTGTACAATCGGCCGCGCCGCGCGGCCGCGCACCGAGGAGATGTGCAGCGCGATGCCCCGTTCGAAGTGGAGTAGGAAGCCGAACGCCCGGGCCACGAAGGCGCACACGCGACCGTGAAGGCATGGGTCGGCGTCACGGACTGGAGCTGGTACGAGTTCCTCGCGAACCAGCCTCGGCTCGAGGAAGTCAACTTCTGGCAGCCAGGAGGTTCGAGGGCGTTCACGACGATCGGCCCCGGAGAGCTCTTCCTGTTCAAGCTGCGCCGACCGCACGACGTCATCGCGGGAGGCGGGTTCTTCGCGCACTCCGCACTGCTTCCACTCGGCCTCGCCTGGGAGAGCTTCGGGACCGGGAACGGCGCCGCGTCGCTCGCAGACATGAAGCGGCTCATTGATCGCTATCGGTCGAGCGAAGGAACGTCCGATCCGAATTACACGATCGGGTGCGTCGTGCTAGTCCAACCCTTCTTTCTGCCTCGATCACGCTGGATCCCGGCGCCGCCGGATTGGAAGCCGAACATCGTGCAGGGGAAGACGTACGACCTCACGACCGAGCCGGGTCTTTCCATCTTCGAGCAGGTGCGCGATGCGCTGACTGCGCCCTCCGGCGAACCGTCATGGCCCGTGTTGCTTCGGGACCTGCCTGCCGATCCGCGGGAGAGGTACGGCGAGCCAGTGCTCGTACGGCCGCGCCTCGGACAGGGCACGTTCCGCGTCCTCGTCACCGACGCCTACGACCGGAAATGCGCGCTCAGCAGCGAGAAGGTCTTGCCCGTACTCGAAGCCGCTCACATTCGGCCGTATGTCGACGAGGGCCCGCATCGCGTGGACAACGGCATCTTGCTGCGAAGCGACCTGCACATCCTCTTCGACCGCGGCTACCTCACCGTCACGCCGGGTCACCGCGTGGAGGTTAGTCGGCGGATCCACGAGGAATTCGACAACGGCCGCGAATATCATGCGCTGCATGGGCAGGATCTCCGGCTGCCGCACCGGCAGGAGTGCCACCCATCGCGCGAGTTCCTTTCCTGGCACAATGACAACGTCTACCGGGGATGAAGCGCCGTCCGGCACAGCCGAGGTGACCTCGATCACGCAGAGCGGCATGGGCCCGTTCGCGCACCAGCTCTTTTCCCGATGGGGGCGGAGCCAAGGCTGGGCGCGCCTCGTGCGGAGCCTGCGCGCCGAGATCGACGAAGAGAAGAGCGAGGCCTACCGCGGCACGGCGTCGCTGCCGTTCGAGGCAGGCGCGCACCGGCGCGTCGCGGTGAAGATCGCCGACGACCGCGGGATCGAGTCGCTGCGGATCTTCGATCTCGAGGACGCGCGTCAACCCCGTCGCCACACGGCAGCCGACGGGCCTACCTTCAAGCACGTGAGGATCAGATGGCAGCGAAGCCCCGCGGCGCCGAGGTGACGTCGATCACGGAGGCCGGATTCACGGTCCGCGCCGACGGTCGCGAGCTGTTCGTGGCATTCGATCAGTTCCCCTGGTTTCGCCATGCGCGGGTGAGCGACCTCTTCGACGTCGAGCTCGCCGGCCCGGAGCACCTTCACTGGCCGGCGATCGACGCGGACCTGTCGTTCCGCGCGATCGAGCGTCCCGAGGAGTACCCGCTGGTGGCGCGGTGCCACCGCGTCGAGGAGCCGAGGCCCACCTACGACGCGAAGCGTCCCGCCGGCGTGCGGCTTCGCATCGACGTTCCGCACGAAGCGATCGCCTCGTTCTGCCGGAAGCGAGGCATCCGGCGCCTCGCGTTCTTCGGCTCCGTGGTCCGGGACGACTTCACGCCGGAGAGCGACGTGGACGTTCTGGTCGAGTTCGAGCCGGAGCGAGTTCCGAGCTTGTTCAAGCTCGTGCACTACCAGGACGAGCTATCGGAGCTGTTCGGACGCCGAGTCGACCTCTGCACCTTTGGCGGCCTCGATTCGTAAATCCGCGACGAAGTGCTCGCAGAGGCCGTGGACGCGTATGTCACGTCATGACGATGCGCTGCCTTTGCGTCACATGCTGCCCATGCGCGCGAGATCGAGGCGCTGACCCGTGATCGGGAGCTCGCGGGCTTTCGTGACCGATCGGACATTGCAGCTCGCCGTCTTCCATCTATTCGGAATCGTCGGCGAGGCGGCAACTCGTGTGTCGTCGGATCTGCGCCGCTCGCATCCCGAGATCGACTGGCGAGGGATCATCGGACTTCGGAACTACCTGATGCATGCGTACGATCGCGTGGACCTGCCGACCGTCTGGCGGCCGGCGCGCGAGGACGTACCGCACCGCACGAAGCGCGACGGCTACTCCTCGACGAACGGATTCATCGCGCCGGCGGTGAGGACGTTCTTCAGCACCTTGCCGGTGGCGTTGCGCGGGAGCGGCTCGGCGCGCAGCTCCCAGTGGGCGGGGACCTTGTAGTAGGCGAGGCGTTCGCTGGTCCACGCGACGAGCGCGGCGACGAGCGCGTTCTCTTCGGCCGCGCCGCGCGGCGGGTCGCGCGGGACGACGATCGCCTTCACCTCCTGGCCGAGCTCGGCGTGGTCGACGCCGACGACGGCGGCTTCGCGCACGCCGGGGTGCGCTTCCAGGCAGTGCTCGATCTCGGCGGGGTGGACGTTCTCGGCGCCGCGCAGGATGAGATCGCGGCGACGCGAGTTGATGTAGAGGTAGCCGTCCTCGAGGCGGCCGACGTCGCCGGTGCGCAGCCAGCGGCCCGGGCCGATCGCCTCGGCGGTCTCCTTCGGGCGCCGCCAGTACTCGCGCATGACGAGCACGCCGCGCAGGAAGATCTCGCCCTCCTCGCCGTCGGGCACGGGCCGGCCGCCCGGATCGCGGATCTCGACGTCGACGCCGGGCAGCGGGCGCCCGACGGAGTCCGGGCGCTCGTGCAGCTCGTCGCCGGAGATGATGGTCGCGACCGCGGTCGACTCGGTGAGGCCGTAGCCGAAGCCGAGCGAGCGGCGCGCGTTCGGGAAGCGCTCGCGCATGCGCGCGAGCAGCGACGGCGAGAGCGGCGCGCCGCCCGAGCCGAGCGAGACCAGGCTCGAGAGGTCGTAGCGGTCGAAGTCCGGGTGCTCGAGCACGCGGTGGAGCATGGTGCCCATCGGGCCCCACGCCGTGACGCGCTCGGCCTCGATGAGCTGGAGCACGCGCTCGGGATCGAAGCGGCCCGTCGTCCACACGGTCTTGAGTCCGTTCGCGAGCGACGTCACCGCGCCGGTGTAGAGGCCCGAGACGTGGAAGAGCGGCGTGTTGACGAGATTGCAGGGACGCGCGCGCGGCGCGGCGGCGGCGAGCGACTCGCCGCGCGCCGCCGCGTCGGCGGCCGCCTGCATCATCATGCGCGCGCCGTGGAAGACCTGCAGCCGCACCAGCGCGACGATCGCGCGGTGCGTGTTGACGGCGCCCTTCGGCCGGCCCGTCGTGCCGCTCGTGTAGAGGATCGTGGCCGGGTCGTCCTCGGCGATCGGCTGCGAGGGCAGCGCGGCGTCCGCAGCGTGCGCGCGCAGCGCCTCGAACGCCGCTCCCGTCTCGACGACCGCGATCTGCGCGCCGTCGACACGCGGAAGCGACGCGCCGGCGATGCGCGCCAGCCGCTTCGCGTCGCCGACGAGGAGCTTCGGCTCGCAGTCGGCGAGGCCGGCGAGGATCTCGTCGCGCACCCACCAGCCGTTCAGGCCGACCGCGATCGCGCCGAGGCTCACCGCCGCCCAGAACGTGGTGATCCACTCCGGGCAGTTGGCGGCGAGGATGGCGACGCGGTCGCCCGGCCCGACGCCGAAGCGCTCGCGCAGCGCCGCCGCCACCGACGCGACGTCGCGCAGGTGCTGCGCGTACGAGATGCGGCGGCCGTCGTCGCAGACCAGGTACTCGGCGTCGCCGTGCGCGGCCGCGCCCTCGAGCAGCGCGCGCAGCGACGGCGCGCGCTCGCGGAAGACGCGCGCCGGCGCGCCGAGCACGTTCTCGACCGCCATCTCGAACGGCGCGCCCGGCGCCGTCAGCCGCGCCTCGATCTCGGCGAGCGAGGTCACGGTGCGGCGGCGGGCGGCGCGACGCGGGGCCGATCCGCGAGATCGGGCAGGTCGGGCGGATCGGGCACGGGGTCGACGCCGCGCCGGATGCGGTCGTCGATCACCGAGAGGTCGAAGAACGAGGGCGGGATGCGGCGGCCGAAGCGCACGTCGCCGTAGGTGACGGTCGTCTCGCCGCCGGCGACGAGGTCGCGCAGCCGCACGACGGTCGGAAACGGCAGGCCGTCCACCAGCGTCACCTGCTCGTAGCGCTGCTCGCGGATGGGCGTGCCGGTGGTGTCGATGAAGCGCACGCTCGTCGGCAGGCCGCTCTCCGGGTCGATGCGCGTCACCACGCGCTGGTAGTAGTGGTACGGCTCGCTCTCGATCTCGACGAAGCGCCGCCCGCCGTGCTCGACCCACGCGCTCCGTCCCTTGCGGCGCGGCGTCGGCTCGACGAGCCAGAGGTCTTCGTAGCGGAACAGCGTGTCGGCGAAGGCGTCGGTCGCGAGCACGCCGCGCACGCTGACCCAGCGCCGCTTCTGGAGATCCCAGTACCAGCTCGTGAGCGGCTCGCCCGGCTTCTCGATCAGCTCGTTCACGATGCTGCGCGTGTCGCCCTTCTCGCGCAGCTCGATCACGGTGCGCAGCGTGCCGCCCTCGCGGTCGCGCAGCATGTGCATGTCGAAAGCGAAATCCTGGTTGCGGCCGGGGTTGTCGACGTCGACGTGCGCGTGCGCCGACATCGTGTGCGCGATGCGCAGCGAGTCCGCGATGCGCGACACCCAGGCGTCGGCGCCGGCGGGCGCCGCGCCGTCGCTCGCGCCGGCGGGCGCGGCGCAAGCGAGCGCCGCGGCCGCGACGAGCGCCGCGCAGCGCCGCCTCACGCGGACGTCTCTCCGGTCACCACCTGGTGCAGGATGCGCGCGCACGTCTCGACGAGCTGTTCGCGCGAGACGCCGAGCACCTCCAGCTCCTGGTGGTAGGCGGCGAGGCGCTCGAGGATCGCGGCCAGCGCCGCGGCGGCCGGCACGGGATGGAGCCCGGCCGCGGCCGCGCCCTGCTGGTGCGACTCCTCGATCTTGCGGCCGAGCGCGCGCAGCACGGGCCAGAGCGCGCGGGTGCGCACCTTGCGGAAGCGCTCGTCGCCCTGCTCGGCGGCGACGTTGCGGAACAGCAGCGCGGCGTGGTTGGCGTCCCAGTGACGCACGAACGCGTCGACCAGCACGCGCGCCGGCGCGAGCCCCTGCGCGCCCTTCCAGTCCGCCGCGAGCGGCTCGAGGATCGCGGGCACCTGCTCGGCCGCGGCGCTCGCGAGCTCGAGCGTCGCCTCCTCGACGTCCGCGAAGTACTGGTAGAAGGTGGCCGGCGACGTGCCGGCGCGGCGCGCGATCTCGACCACCGAGACGTCGCGCACGGGACGCTCGGCCAGCAGCTCCTGCGTGGTCTCGAGCAGCTTCTGGCGCGTCTTGAGCGCGCGCGGACCGAGCGGCCGGCCGCCCTGCGCGGTGCCGTGCTCGGTGCGCGTGTCGAGCGCGGTCGGCTCGCCCGGCGTCTCGAGAAGATCGTCGGGATCGGCTTCGCCGCCGGATGCCGCGTGGCTCATTCGGCTCCTCGCTTGGGCGCGACTGCGGACCGCCGGAGGAAGTGCGTCGGAGGAATCCGGTCGCGTGGCCGGGGTAGCATAGCCCCGATGCCGGAGCTGCCCGACATCGAGCTCTACCGGTCGGCGCTCGCACGTCGCATCGCCGGCCGGCGGCTGCTCGCGATCCGCGTGCAGGGTCCGTCGTGGCTGCGCTCGGTGGACCCGCCGATCGGCGAAGCCGCGGGCCGTCGCGTCGTCGGAGTGCGCCGGCTCGGCAAGCGCATCGTGATCGAGCTCGAGGGCGAGCTCTTCGTCGTGCTGCACCTGATGATCGCGGGACGCCTGCAATGGCAGGAAGGCGAGGCGAAGCCCGCGCGCGGGCGCAGCAAGGACCCCGGCGCGCTCGTCTTCGAGAACGGCACGCTGCGCGTCACGGAAGCGGGAACGCGCAAGCGCGCGACGCTGCACCTCGTGCGCGGCGAAGCCGCGCTCGCGGCGCACGATCCGGGCGGGCTCGAGCCGCTCGCCGCTTCGCGCGGCGCCTTCGCCGAGCGGCTGCGCGCGCGCAATCACACGGTGAAGCGCGCGCTCACCGATCCGCACGTCTTCGCCGGCATCGGCAACGCCTACTCCGACGAGATCCTGCACGCGGCGCGCATGTCGCCGTTCAAGCAGACGCAGAAGCTCTCGGACGCGGAGATCGATCGCCTCCACGCCGCGACGCGCACGGTGCTCGCCGAGTGGACGGAGCGGCTGCGCGCGCAGACGGGCGACGCGTGGCCCAAGAAGGTCACGGCGTTCCGGCCCGAGATGGCGGTGCACGGCAAGTACCGCGAGCCGTGCCCCGTCTGCGGCGCGCCCGTGCAGCGCATCGCCTACGCCGACAACGAGGCCAACTACTGCGCGCGCTGCCAGACCGAGGGCAAGCTGCTCGCCGACCGCGCGCTCTCGCGCCTGCTGCACGACGACTGGCCGCGCACGCTGGAGGAGCTGGAGGAGCGCCGGCCGGCGGGGGAGCGCTGATCGGCGCACGCACGGCGCGCCGCGGCGCGGCGGCTGCGTTACCTACCTGGCATGCGGCGATGCCGGCGGATGCGACGATGAAGCGCTTCTCCCCCCGCACCTGGGCGGGCTTCGTTCCGAACGGGCTGGGCGAGGTCAAGCCCAACCACTACGGCGACATGCTGCGGGTGCTCTGGCGCAACCGCGACGAGCTGCCGTTCGCGTGGCGGATCCTGCGCGACGGCGCCTGCGACGGCTGCGCGCTCGGCACGAGCGGCCTGCGCGACTGGACGCTGGACGGCGTCCATCTGTGCATGGTGCGGCTGAACCTGCTGCGCATGAACACGATGGGCGCGCTCGACCCGGCCGCGCTCGGCGACGTCGCGGCGCTGCCCGCGCGCGACAACCGCGCGCTGCGCGAGCTCGGCCGCCTGCCCCATCCGATGCTGCGCCGCGGCGGCGAGCGCGGCTTCCGGCGCATCGCGTGGGACGAGGCGCTCGCGCTGGCCGCGGACGCGATCCGCCCGATGGACCGCCGCCGGCTCGCGTTCTACGTGACCTCGCGCGGCATCACCAACGAGGTCTACTACGTCGCGCAGAAGGCGGCGCGCGCGCTCGGCACCAACCACGTCGACAACGCCGCGCGCATCTGCCACGCGCCGAGCACGGTCGCGCTGAAGCAGTCGATCGGCGCGGCCGCCAGCACCTGCTCCTACACCGACTGGATCGGCTCGGACCTCGTCGTCTTCTTCGGCAGCGACGTCCCCAACAACCAGCCCGTCACGACCAAGTACCTGTACTACGCGAAGCAGGCGGGCACGAAGATCGCGGTCGTGAATCCGCTGCGCGAGCCGGGCCTCGAGCGCTACTGGGTCCCGTCGGTGTTCGAGAGCGCGGTCTTCGGGACGAAGCTCGCCGACGACTTCTTCGCCGTGCACACCGGCGGCGACCGCGCCTTCGCGACCGGCGTGTTGAAGGCGCTCGCCGAGATCGGCGGCGTGGACGAGGCGTTCGTGCGCGCGCACGTCGCCGGCTTCGACGCCGTGCGCGCGCAGGCCGCGCAGGCCGCGTGGCCCGCGCTCGAGCGCAGCTCGGGCTCGACGCAAGCCGAGATGCGGCGCTTCGCCGCGCTGCTCGCGTCGGCGAAGAGCGCGATCTTCGTCTGGAGCATGGGCATCACGCAGCACGCCGAGGGCGTCGACAACGTGCAGGCGATCGTGAACCTCGCGCTCGCGCGCGGCTTCCTCGGCCGCGCGCACTGCGGCTTGATGCCGATCCGCGGACACAGCGGCGTGCAGGGCGGCGCCGAGGTCGGCGCGGTGCCGAACGCGTATCCGGGCTGGACGCCGGTCGGCCCGGAAGGCGCGCGCCGCTTCGAAGCGCTCTGGGGCTTTCCGGTGCCCGACTGGCCCGGCCTGAACGCGGGCGAGATGGTCGAGGCGTGCGGCGCGGGCGCGATCGACCTCCTCTGGTGCATCGGCGGCAACTTCGTCGAGACGCTGCCCGACCCCGACTCCGTGCGCGCGTCGCTCGCGCGCGTACCGCTGCGCGTCCACCAGGACCTCGTGGTGTCGCCGACGATGCTGGTCGATCCCGCGCCGGACGGCGCCGTGCTGCTGCTGCCCGCGACGACGCGCTACGAGCAGCCGGGCGGCGGCTGCCAGACGACGACCGAGCGCCGCATCGTCTACTCGCCCGAGATCCCCGGCCGCCGCATCGGCGAGGCGCGCAGCGAGTGGCAGGTGCTGTGCGAGCTGGTGGCGCGCGTCGATCCCGCCGCCGGCGAGGTCTTCGGCTTCGCCGACGCCGCGGAGATCCGCGCCGAGATCGCGCGCGCCGTGCCGGCGTACGACGGCATTCAGCACCTGCGCGCGAAGGGCGACCACGTGCAGTGGGGCGGCGCGCGCCTGTGCGAGCGGGACGGACGCCCGCACTTCGCGACGCCCGACGGCCGCGCGCACGCGGCGCCGGTGCCGCTCGATACGTCGCTCTTCGAGGGCGACGGCGCGGCGCACTCCGCGCGCCGCTTCCGCGTCTCCACGCGGCGCGGCAAGCAGTTCAACAGCATGGTGTGGGACGACGTCGACCCGCTCACCGGCGCTGCGCGCGACGAGGTGCTGATGGCCGCCGAGGACGCCGCCGCGCTCGGCCTCGCCGAAGGCCGGCGCGTGCGCCTCGTCTCCGACTCCGGCGCCATGGAGGCGCGCGTCAAGATCGCGCCGATCCTGCCGCGCAATCTCCAGGTGCACTGGCCCGAGGGCAACGCGCTGATCCGCCGCGGCCGCGTCGACCCGCGCTGCGGCGAGCCCGACTACAACGCCGCCGTCGAGGTGACGCCGCTGTGAGCGGCGTCGAGGAGTGGCCGACCGCCGTCGTCGTCGACGGCCGCCGCCAGGAGCTGCCCGACCCGGTGGCCGTCGAGGAGCCGCTCGAGCTGCGCCTCGTGCGCGCCGGCGCCTCGACACCGCTCGCGGTCACCATGCGCACGCCGGGCCACGACCGCGAGCTGGCCGCCGGCTTCCTCTACGCCGAAGGGCTCGCCGACGCGCCCGCCGACTTCGTCGCGATCCGCGCCGCCGACGCCGGCGGCCGCGAGAACGCCGCCGAGATCGAGCTGCGCGCCGAGCTCGACCTCGCCGCGCGCGCCCAGACGCGCTCCTTCCTCTCGACCGCCGCCTGCGGCGTGTGCGGCAAGACGGCGATCGAGTCGATCTTCGCGAAAGGCGTGCCGCTCACCGAGCCCGGCCATCCGCGCATCGCGCGCGCCGTGCTCGAGTCGCTGCCCGCGCGCATGCGCGAGGCGCAGCGCAACTTCGCCCGCACCGGCGGCCTGCACGCCGCCGCCCTCTTCGATGCGCACGGCGCGCTCGTCGTGCTGCGCGAGGACGTCGGCCGCCACAACGCCGTCGACAAGGTCGTCGGCGAGCGCCTCCTCGCCGGCGCCGTCCCGCTGCGCGACGGCGTGCTCGTGCTCTCCGGCCGCGCCGGCTTCGAGATCGTGCAGAAGGCGGCCCGCGCCGGCATTCCGGTCGTCGCCGCGATCGGCGCCCCGTCGAGCCTCGCCCTGCGCACCGCCGAACGCAGCGGCATGACGCTCGTCGGCTTCCTGCGCCGCGGCCGCTTCAACCTCTACACGGCGCCCGAGCGGATCGCGCTCTGAGTCCGCGCGAGCGGCTCAGCGCCAGATCTCGTCCCACTCGATCCAGCCTCGCGCCCAGTACACCGCGATCCCCAGATACTCCTTCAACGCGGCCGACGTCCCGCGCAGCGTTCCCGCGTCCGGAATCCAGATGAGGGGATTGCCGTAGTCGATGCGGCCGAGCGCGGAGTAGTCGGTCGCCGCCGGCACCGCGTCGAGCCCGAGGCTCCGGAAGATCGCGAGCGAGCGCAGCATGTGCGACGCCGACGTCACGACCAGCACGCGCGTGATCCCGCGCTCGTCGAGCAGCTCCTTCGCGTACAGCGCGTTCTCGTAGGTGTTGCGGCTGCGCCGCTCGAGCACGAGCGCCTCGCGCGGAATCCCCCACTCGACGAGCAGCTCGCCCATCGCGTCGGCCGGCGTCTGCGGGCCGCCGATGTACGGTCCGCCGCCGCCGGCGACCACGATGATCGGCGCCTTGCCCGCGCGCTGCAGCCGCGCGGCGTGCACGATGCGGTCGACCGCGTCGTTGAGGTCCATCCAGTAGAGCGGCGGATACGGCGGCGAGATCGCGCCGCCGAGCAGCACGATCGCGCCCGCGCTCTCGGCGTCGGCGGGCGCGACCGGCGCGTGGCGCGACTCGAGGAAGTCGACGACGTGGAAGCCGACCGCGGGCAGCGACGCGATCCACAGCAGCGCGATGCCCGCGGCGAGCCAGCCGCGCGCCGCGCGCGCGCGCCCGCGCGAGAGCAGCGCGAGCGCGACCAGCAGCAACAGCATCGCGATGGCCAGCGGATAGGCGAGCTGCGTCAGGACCTTCGAGAGCCGGAATCCGATCATGCGCGCCGGCTCATGCCTCGGCGTCCGCTGCCTCGCCGACGTCGCCCACCTCGGGCTCGGAGAACGCCTCGCCCGGCGGCGCGCCGGTGAGGTGGCGGATGCGGTCCTTCGCGGCGTCGAGCTCGCCGCGGATCACCATGTAGAGGCGCCGGTGCGTGCGCTCGCGCTGGCGGTAGCGCATCGACTCGCGCTCGAGCTCGCGGAGCTGCCCCTGGAGTCGCCGCACCTCTTCCTCCGCGGCGTCGGCGCGGTGCGCGAGCCCGCGGTGCGCATCGGGATCGACGCGCGGCTCGCGCGCCGCCTCGGCGCGCTGCTCGGCGGCGCGCGCGGCCTCGT
>QEVM01000384.1 GCA_003576805.1 Pseudomonadota bacterium
TTCCTTCACCCGCGCTCGTTCATCGCTCGTGACGCCGTCCTCGCGACCGCTGTCGACCTCGGCCTGCTTCACCCACTTGCGAAGCGCCTCCGTCGAGCAACCGAGCTTGCCGGCGATCGAGCGGATCGTCTCCCAGCGCGAGCCGTGGCGGCCCTCATGCTCGAAGACCATGCGCACCGCGCGCTCCCGGATTTCCGTGAATACTTCTTGCTGCCTGCCATCGCTCCATCCTCTCAAGGAATGGAGCCTCCGGCAAACCCGGTGCGGTTCAGCCGGTCGCGACGCCGGCGCCGTGAGAACGGGCCAGCACGAGCAGCGTGAATCGAGTCGCTCGAGGACGATGCGAGTCACGATCGACGGACATTGTCGCCACTGAACGCCAACCAATCACGGAAGCGGCATCTCCTTCGACAACATCGCCGAATCAA
Organism: Pseudomonadota bacterium; assembly: GCA_003576805.1. GTDB lineage: Bacteria > Myxococcota_A > UBA9160 > UBA9160 > PR03 > PR03. The sequence goes on from QEVM01000384.1 coordinate 429, forward strand.
GTCCGCGCGTGACCGCATCGGCCACACCAATGTGCGATCGTCCGATCATGAGGCGTTCGACGAAGCAACTTGCGTTCGCGCTCCCGCCGATCCGCACCTGGGGCGGGCGACGGCCCGGCGCGGGACGCAAGCGGAGCGGACCGCAACGCGTTCCGCACGCAAAGCGCGCGCCGCACGCGCCTCGTCATCCGTGCCACGTGACGATCCGCGCGCGGCGCGGCCTTCCGTCGCTGCGGTCCCCGCGCTTCGTGCGGGCGTTCGAGCACTCGTTTCGTGAGCTCCGCGCGCGCAGCGAGTTCCGAGTCGTCGCCTACTCACTGCTCCCCGACCACGCGCACTTCATGATCGAAGCGAACGACGCACGTGCGCTGGCGCGCGGCATGAAGGCGCTCGGCGCGCGGATCGCACGGACCGTGCACCGCGTCTTCCGGCGTGCGGGCTCCGCGCTCGCGGATCGCTACCACGCTCGCGCGCTCGAGACGCCGAGGGAGGTGCGGAACGCGCTGGCGTACGTGTTGCTGAATGCGAAGAAGCACGGCCTCCGCTTCGCGGAGGCCGTGCTCGACCCGTGCTCGTCGGGTCGCTGGTTCGAAGGCTGGCGCACCGCGATCCGTGCGGCCACGGATCCGCCGGCCGTCTCGCGGGCGCGCACGTGGCTGTTGTCGGTGGGATGGCGGAGGGCCGGGCTGATCGGCCCGAGCGAGGTTCCTGGGGTCCGCGTGTACGCCGCATCCGCACGAGCCGGAGCGACGAGACCCTTGCGACGCTGATCCTACGCGAAGCCGACCAACGTCACCGAGCGGATCGGTGCACCCGCACCGGGTGCGATTCTCGCATCGACCTCTCGAGCATAGAAATCTCCAAACGTTGCGTCGTACAGGCTTGGGGTGCGTTTGAATCGCGCCGATGGCGACACGACCCGCGAGTCAATCTCCCTCCAGAACCACCAACACACTGCCACGAATGATGGAATAGAAAAGCGCGGACCAGCCAATACCAAGAGCCGAGCAGGCATGGCCTCAGCCGGTTGGCGACCCGCGCAACGTATAGGGCAGCAGCCAAGCCGAGCGCGATGCGCATCACGGTCGCATGATTGGCAACGAGTTGCGCGAGAAGTTGATCACGATGCGTTCCCGAGTGTCTCGGCATTTCCGCGAAACCAGCAATGCCCAAGTCACGGACACGCGTACAAAACCCCGCCGCGAGCGATTGGACACTCGCCCTCGGCTACCAATCGTCCTGGCCGTTCTCCGAAGGTCCGCATGGACACGCCGAGTTGCACTGGTGGTACGAGGGGAGCTGGGCGCGAACACTGCGTGGGCTCCGCAAGCGAACTTCTCGACGCCCTCACAGCTCCCAGCGCAGCGCGCGGCGGGGGTCGGGGGCGTAGGACGAGAAGAGGCCCGTGCGCACGGTGGCGGCCAGGTGCTCGCCGAGCGCGGGGTGCGCCGCCGCGATCTTCTCGATCGCGGCGCGCACCGTGCGGGTCACGTTGACGCGCGCTCGCTCGGCGGCGGAGCCGGCGCGGTGCTCGGGATCGGCGGCGGCGTCGGCGTCGCCGCCGGCGGCGGCCGCCAGCTCGAGCGAGTGCAGCTCGCGGCCGGGGCTCGCGAGCAGCGTCGCGAGGAAGTGCAGGCCCTTCATGTCGCGCAGCCGCACGCTCTGCGCGCCGAGCGCGACGAGCCAGACGTCGCGCTCGCGACGCAGAACGGCGTCGGCGGCCGGCGCGGCGTCCGCGGGCTCCGGCGCTGCGGCGTCGCGGTCCGCGACGCCGCAACGGCGCGCCAGGCGCGCGAGACCG
>QEVM01000100.1 GCA_003576805.1 Pseudomonadota bacterium
GCGCGCCCTCGCGCGGCGCGGCGCGGGCGCCGAGGCGTTCGTGGCGCTCGTCGCCGCGTGCGTCGCGGCGGGTCAGCTCGTCGCGTACGCCGGCGCGGTCCCCGCGCTCGATCGCGTGCAATCGCCGCGGCCGGTAGCCGAGGCGATCGCGCGGCTCGCCGCGCCGCACGAGCGCGTCGGGCTCTACCGCGCCGCCGACCTCGCCAACGCCGTCGCGTACTACGGCGCGCGCCGCGTCGACGCGTTCCGCAGCGACGAGCGGCTCGCGGCGTTCGCGGCGGGCGGCGGGCGCGTGCTGGTGTTCGAGCGCGAGCGGCTCGCCGAGGTGCAGCGCGTGGTGCCGGTCGCGCCGCACGGCGACTTCGCGGTCGGCGACGAGACGTGGACCGTCGCCGTCGTGCGCCGCGACCCGCTACGCGGCGTCGCGGAACGGGCCGAGCCGGCGGCGCCGTAGCTCCTCGGTCGCGAGCTTTTGGAAGCGCCGGTTGGCGAGCACGACGAGCGGGATCATGCCGACGTAGCCGCTCGGCAGGATCGGCGCCTCGTCCCACACGCGCAGCTTCTGGTACGGGCGCGCCGCCCACGCGTGGTGGTCGGCGTGGCGCGAGAGCCCGATCAGCGCGTAGTAGGTGAACCACGAGTGGGTGTCCCAGGAATCGATCGGCGCGACGCGCTTGCCCTCGCGCACGAGTCCCCAGTGCTCGAAGTAGTTCACGATCTCGAGCAGCCGCGACGCGAACAGCGCCTGCAGCACGAACGCGGCGAAGGCGACGGCGCCGGCGAACGCCAGGATCGCGAACGCGAGCCCCCACTCGACCACGAGCCCGTGCAGCACGCGGTGGCGCAGCATGCGCCGGTCGAGGAGCGGCATCGATTCGTCGCCGAGCCGCTTCTTCTCGAGCCGCCACGCGCTCGCGAACTGCGCCGGAACGGTGCGGAAGTAGAAGCGGTGGAAGCTCTCGCCGAAGCGCGCCGTCGCGGGATCGTCGGGCGTGCCGACGCGCACGTGATGGCCGCGGATGTGCTCGGTGTAGAAGTGCTCGTAGAGCACGGTGCACAGCAGCAGGCGGCCGAGCATCTGCTCCCAGCGCGGCGTGCGGTGGATCAGCTCGTGCGCCGTGATGATCTGGTAGCCCGAGCTCGCGCCGACCACGAGCACGGCGAGCAGGAAGTCGAGGCTCCAGAAGCCCTGCACCGAGAAGAGGCGCGCGAGCAGCGCGACGTTCACGAGCTGGAGCGCGACGAGCGCGTACACGATCGCGTCGAACGGCCAGGCCGGGACGTCGTCGCGCGGCTGGCGCCGCTCGATGCGGCCCGAGGTGTCCCAGTGGTGGGCCAGCGCGAGCGGCAGCACGAAGAGCCACGCGACGTACCAGGGGTGCGGGCCGGTCGCGAGGAACAGACACGCATTGGCGGGGAACCAGAACGCCAGCAGGTGTCGTAGCCAGATCGTGACGACGCCGCGCTCGCCTGCGATCGCCGCACCGCCCGCTTCCGAAACCTCTGCCGCCGCCATCGTGCGCTCCTCGCCCGCGTGCGTCCGCGCGAACAGCTTGCCACGCCGCGCGCCCGCCGCGCCATCAATGCGCGGGCGGAGCGCCTTCCTGCCGCAGCCGCTCGCCGGCCGCGATCGCCATCGCGGCCTGCACGTTGTAGGCGGGCACGAAGCCGCGCATCGGGATGCGCAGGACCTCGTCGCAGCGCGCGAGCAGCGGCGGCGCGATGCCCCGTCGCTCGCCGCCGAGCACGAACAGCAGCGGCCCGCGCAGGTCCGCCTCCCAGGGCGCGCGCGTGCCGGCGTCTTCGATCGCGACGACGCGCCGCCCCGCCGCGCGCGCGGCGTCGAGCGCCGCGCCGGCCGCGATCCAGCGCACCGGGAAGAAGCGGTCCGCGTGCATCGACGTGCGCAGCGCGAGGCGGCGGCCCGCGGCGTCGAACGGCGCGTCGAGCAGGATCGCCGCCGCACCCGACACTTCCGCGGTTCGGATCGCGTAGCCCGCGTTGCCGGGATACGCGACGCCCGCGAGCAGCCACGCGCAGCCGGGGCGCGCGAGCACGGCGTCGAGCGGCGCGGCGGGATCGGGTCCCACGAGCGCGAGCGCCTCGCACGGCGCCGGCGTCGCGCTCATGCGCCGCAGGTCGTTGGCGCTCGTCTCGCGCACCGCGGCGCCGGCCGCGCGCGCCCGCTCGAGCAGCGGCGCGAGCGAGCCGCTCGCGCCGCGCTTCACGAGCACGAGGCGGATCGCTTCGCCCGCCGCGAGCGCGGCCGCGATGGCGTCCTCGCCCGCGAGCTGGCGGCGCGCGGATTCGTCGCGGGTCGACACGCGCGCATGGTAGGGTGCGGCGCGGGGGTCGCGAGGAGACCGGGAAGGCGAACGAAATGGGTGCGCGGATGCTTCGCTCGCTGCTCGCGCTGGCGCCGGTGATCGCCGGCGTGGCTCTCGCCGCGGGAGCGAGCCGCGCGGCGGTGTTGCCGTTCGAGTCGACGCTCGCGTTCCTCGTCGCGGTCGGGAGTCCGTACGAGCAGCACGGCTTCTTCGTGGAGGGCACGGGAAGCGGCGTCGCGACCGTGAACGGAAGCGGCGGCGGACCCGCGCTCGCCGCGCTCGCCGTCGCATCGCACGCGGTCGAGGCGACGGGCATCTACCCGTACAGCGATCCGCAGGCGTTCCCGGTGTACGGCGTCGCGATCGACGCCTCCAACGCGGCCGGCAGCTTCAGCGGCGCGCCCTTCGGAGGCGTGATGGAGCTGCGCGGCACCGCGAAGATCTGTCTGTTCGACACCGGCAACTGCGTGACGCCGGCCGCGAACCTCAGCGTGCCGCTGAGCCTCGTCGGCCGCCCGGGCACGCACGTGCTGTCGAGCGGCGTGCTGCCGCTCACGGTGGTCGGCGCGCCGTGGACGACGGGGACCGCCGGCACCGGCTTCCTCACGGTGATGGGCGAGCGCCGTGGGCCCGCGTCGGCCGCGGGCAGCACCGCACAGCCCGGCGGGTTCGTCGGGCTCGTGACGCCGACCTACATCTACACGAGCACGTCGAGCGACCACCCGATGGTGATGCTGACCCGGTTCACGGTGGAGTTCGTGCCCGAGCCCGGCACGCTCGCGCTGGTCGGCGCGGGGCTCGCCGCGGTCGCGCTGCGCGGGCGCCGCCGCGGCGCTCAGATCAGGCGCAACGTCAGCGGGTAGCGGTACACCTCGCCCTGGCTCGCGCGCACCGACGCGATCACCATGAACACGAACTGGTAGACCGCGAGCACCAGCAGCAGCGCGAAGCCGACGAGCACGAAGGCGAGGATCGCGGCGCCGATCGTGTAAATCGTCACCGAGATCTGGAAGTTCAGCGCCTCGCGGCCGTTCTCGTCGACGAAGGGCGACTCGCCCCGCTTCACGAGCCAGATCACGAGCGGCGCCAGCACGTGCCCGAACGCGAACGGCAGCAGATAGACCGCGAAGCCGCCGAGGTGGCAGAAGACCGCCCAGTTGCGCTCGCTCGTCGTCGGGAAGCCGGGCGGGAGATCGTCTGCTTCTTCGTCGGTCGCGGGCGGCAGCGGCGGCGTGGCCATGCGGCGCAACCTATCACGCGCACCGCGCCGCTGCCGGGCGGCGCACGCCGCCCGGCAGGACGCGATTCGCCTTCACGCGGGGTAGAGCCGGTTCGCCGCCGACACGACGGCGTCGAGCGACGCGCCGACGATGCTGTGATGGCGGCCGACGCCCCACGCCCCGCGCCCGCTGCCGTCGCGCAGCTCGACGTACGCGATCGCCGTCGCGTCCTCGCCGTGCTCGAGGGCGTGCTCGGCGTAGTCGGCGACGTGCACGTCGAGCAGCAGGCCGCGCCGCAGCGACGCGACGAACGCCTCGATCGGGCCGCCGCCCTCGCCGCGCAGCCGGCGCACGCGGTCGTCGGCGCGCAGCTTGGCGCGCACCTCGAGGCGCCCGCCCGCGAGCGGCGAGTCGGCGTGGTCGATCAGCGCGAAGCGCCCGCCGGGCGCGAGGTACTCGCGCTCGAAGAGATCGCGCAGCGCCTTCGACGACAGCTCCTCCTCGCTCGAGTCGGTGACCGCCTGCACCGCGCGGCTGAACTCCACCTGGAGCCCGCGCGGCAGCCGCATGCCGTGGTCCGCCTCGAGCACGTACGCGACGCCGCCCTTGCCCGACTGCGAGTTGATGCGGATCACCGTCTCGTAGGTGCGCCCCACGTCGGCGGGATCGATCGGGAGATACGGCACCTCCCAGATCCCGCTCGCCGACTCCGCCAGCGCGCCGAAGCCCTTCTTGATCGCGTCCTGGTGCGAGCCGGAGAACGCGGTGTAGACGAGCTCGCCCGCGTACGGATGGCGCGGGTGCACCGGCAGCCGGTTGCAGTACTCGACGACGCGCACCAGCTCTTCGATGCGCGAGACGTCGAGCCCCGGATCGACGCCCTGCGTGTGCAGGTTCAGCGCGAGCGTCACGACGTCCACGTTGCCGGTGCGCTCGCCGTTGCCGAACAGCGTGCCCTCGACGCGTTCGGCGCCCGCCATCTGCGCCAGCTCCGCGGCCGCGACCGCCGTGCCGCGGTCGTTGTGCGGGTGCACGGACAGGATCAGCGAGTCGCGCCGCGAGATGCGGCGGCCGAACCACTCGATCTGGTCGGCGTAGACGTTCGGCGTCGCCATCTCGACCGTCGACGGCAGGTTCAGGATCAGCTTGCGCGCGGGCGTCGGCCGCCACACGTCCATCACCGCCTCGCAGATCTCGACGGCGAAGTCGAGCTCCGTGCCGGTGAAGCTCTCGGGCGAGTACTGGAGACGCAGATCGGTGTCCGGCAGCGAGCCGCGCAGCGCCTCGATCGCCTGCGCGCCGCGCACCGCGATGTCCACGATGCCGGCCCGGTCGCTGCGGAACACCACGCGGCGCTGCAGCTCGGAGGTGGAGTTGTAGAGGTGCACGATCGCGCGCGGCGCGCCGCGGATCGCCTCGAAGGTGCGCTCGATCAGCTCCTCGCGCGCCTGCGTCAGCACCTGGAGCGTGACGCCCGCGGGAATGCGCTGCTCCTCGATCAGCAGGCGCACGAAGTCGAAATCGGTCTGCGACGCGGCGGGGAAGCCCACCTCGATCTCGGGGAAGCCCATCGCGACGAGCCGGTCCCACAGGCGCAGCTTGCGCTCGGAGCCCATCGGCTCGACGAGCGCCTGGTTGCCGTCGCGCAGGTCGACGCTGCACCAGATCGGGGCGCGCGTGAGCGTGCGCGAAGGCCAGCTGCGGTCGGGCAGCGCGACGGGCTCGAAGGGTTTGTATCGGTGCGACGGCATCCGCTTCACGGCTTGGGCTCCTGTGCCGGGTCGGACCGGGCGGGCTCGCGTCGACTGCTTCTGGAACGAGAGACGAGGCCTGAAACGCGAAACCCTCTCCGGCCGGCTCGGCGGGAGAGGGTTTTCGCGTCTCGATGCGTTTTCGTGGCGACGCGCTAGGCCCCTCCCGCCCTTCGAAGGTGAAGGGCGAGCGACGGGAGAACGAACTGCGTGCCACGAATCGACATCGAGTCCCTTTCTAGATCAGCACCCTGGATCGGTCAAGCGACGCCCGTCCTGGAGCGCGCAACTTCGCCGGGATGCATCAAGAACGCCTCCGGTTCGGCCGACAGCGGCCGAGAGCCTGGGGTGTAGCCATGGGCGAGAACCGCTCCTCCAAACGCCACCGATGGCGACTGCCGTGCGAGCTCGTCTTCGACGGAGGACGCCAGCGCGCGTTCGTGCTCGATCTGTCCGAGACGGGCCTGTTCGTGCAGACGCGCGTCCAGCTCCGGCCGGGCTCGCCCGTCGAGGTCCGCCTCGTGATCGACGGCGGGCATGCGCCGATCGTGCTGCAGGCGTCCGTCGCGCGCGCGAAGCAGGTCCCTTCGCAGCTCACGACCGTGGCGCACGGCGGCATCGGGCTGTCGCTGCGGCGTGCGCCCCGGGAATACCTCGACGCCATCGCGACGCTGCAGGGCGGCGGCGCGCTGCGCGCGCAGGTGGCGCGCGAGGAGAAGAGCGCGCCGGCCGGCGGCTCGCTCGCGTCGTTGCCGCGCTTCCGCGTGCGCGTCCAGCAGTGCGACGGCCCGCGCTCGCGCACCATCGAGGTCACCGCGGAGACGCCCGAGCAGGCGCGCGCGAAGGCGCTGACCGAGACGGGCGCGGGCTGGGAGGTCGCGCGCGTGGAGCCGCTCGCGCGCTGACCGCTCGCCCGCGCGCTTGCCAGCGCGCCCCACCCTGCCGCACCCTGCGCGCGATGACGCACCCGATCTCCGACGCCGAGCTGACCAAGTTCGGCGTCGGCTTCGCGGACGAGTGGCCGCACGCGTTCGATCCCGCCGTCGAGTGGTGGAACGAGTCGTGGTTCTGGGACTGGTTCGACGCCGACGGCCGCGTCGCGGGCCACTGTCGCTTCGGCCTGCACCCGAACCAGCAGCGCGCGTGGATCTGGTACTTCCACTGGGACGCCGCGCGCGGCGAGTGGATCGCGGTCGAGGAGCCGCGCCTGCCGATCGGCGACGTCTGCCGCGCCGCATCCGGCGGGCCGTCCGGCGCGAACGGCGCGTGCTTCGCGTACGACCGCTTCGGGCTCTCCTTCGCGTGGGAGCCGGCGTCGCCGCTGCGCGCCGGGCGCTTCCGCTTCGCCGGCTTCGGGCGCGTCGTCACCGGACCGCGCGCCGGCATGGTGCTGCCCGTCGCGGCGGACCTGCGCGTCGACGCGCTCGGCGCCGCGCACTCGACGGGCCGCTCGAACGCGCCCGGCCACGCGTCGCAGCAGTATCCGGCGAGCCGCTTCGAGCAGCCGATCGCGGTCGCGGGCCGGCTGTGCGCAGGCGATGCCGAGCTCGACTTCCGCGGCCGCGGCGAGCGAGATCACTCTTGGGGCCCGCGCCACTGGAACCTCGAGTGGACGTTCACCGTCTTGAACGGCGACGACCTGCGCCTGCAGTGCGCGGAGGCGCGCATCCCGAACGTGCCGCCGATCCACGGCGGCTACGTCGCGCGCGCCGAGAGCCAGTCGATCACCGCCGCGCGCTTCGACTATCGCTACGCCGACGACGACCTCGCGCGCGCCGTCGAAGGCCGTCTCGAGGTGACCACCGAGGACGGCGCGCGGCTCGCCTTCGACGTCGAGCCGATCAGCGCCGTCGAGATCGACATCACGCACACCTTCGTGCCGCCGCAGCGCTCGGTGTACCGGCGCGCGCTGGTGCGCGCGGCGCGGGCGAACGGTCCGCCGCTGCTCGGCTGGACCGAGTTCAACCGCTTCGTGAAGCGCTGAGCATGCCGCCGCCGCGCCGCGATCTCGAGAAGACCCGACGCATCCTGGAGGAGTGGTTCCGCGCGCGGCTGCCGGCGGCGCGCGAGGTCGCGGTCGGCCCGCTCTCGGGTCCCGCCGCGACGGGCTTCTCGAGCGACACGCTGCTCTTCGACCTCGCGTACGAGCAGGACGGCGAGCGCGTCGCGCGCGCGCTCGTGTGCCGCGCCGAGCCGGCGGGCTACGGCGTCTTCCCCAGCTACGACGTGACGCGCCAGTACCGCATCCTGGAAGCGCTCGCGGCGACCGGCGTGCCGGTGCCGCGCTTGGTCGCGCTCGAGCGCGACCCCGCGCGGCTCGGCTCGCGCTTCTTCGTGATGGAGCGCGTCGCGGGCCGCATTCCGAGCGACAACCCGCCGTATCACGCGGGCGGTTGGCTCACCGAGAGCTCCCCCGCCGAGCGCGCGGCGGTGTGGGAGAGCGGGCTCGACGCGCTCGCCGCGATCCATCGCTGCGATCCCGCCGCGCTCGGCATCGACTTCCTCGACGCGCCGCGGCCGGGAGACGACACCATCGCGTGGCAGCTCGCGCACTGGGACCGCTACGTCGAATGGGTCGCGGAGGGCCGCCGCTTCCCGATCCTCGAGGCCGCGCGCGCGTGGCTGCTCGCGAACCGGCCGCCCGCGACGACGCGCCGCGAGCTGTGCTGGGGCGACGCGCGCATCGGCAACATGATCTTCGACGGCGGGCGCGTCGCGGCGGTGCTCGACTGGGAGATGGCGACGCTCGGGCCCGCGGAGATGGATCTCGGCTGGTTCCTGCTGCTCGACCGCCATCACTGCGAGGGCATCGGCGTGCCGCGCCTCGACGGCTTCCCCGCGCGCGCGGCGTCGATCGCGCGCTGGGAAGCGGGCAGCGGGCGGCGCGCCGAGCACGTCGCGTTCTGGGAGCTGTTCGCCGCTTATCGCTTCGCGGCGATCATGGCGCGCGTCGCGGGACAGATGCAGCACTTCGAGGTCCTGCCGGCCGACTCGCGCTTCGCATGGGAGAACCCGATGGCGGCCCTCCTCGCGAAGATGCTGGACGCCTCGGCGAGCGATCGGGCGGAAAGGACCCGGCCCGGCGGCTCGCGCTGATATACTGCGCCGGCCCTCCACCGGAGCTGCTGCCGATGCCCCGCTTCCTCCGCTCCTTCCGGCCCGCTACTTGCGCACTGCTGCTGCTCTCGCTGCTGACGATGGGCGCCGGCGCCTGCGGACAGCGGCCGGTCGTCGCCATCGGGCTCCCGAGCGCGGCGTCTCCGTCGCTCCCGATCCGGATCACGCTGCAAGCGGGCGTCGATCCGACGCAGAGCACCGTGACACTGGACGGAGTCGACGTCACCGCGCAGTTCGCGCCCGCTCCGCCCGGACTGGTCGGCTCGATCCCCGTCCCGGCGCCCGGCGAGCACCGCCTCGGCGTGACGAGCCAACGCAGCATGCTCGGGCTCTCGATTCCGATCACGAACGGCCGGCTCTTCGACGTGCCGGCGCCGGCGCCCGACGTCGCGTCGGTCGAGCCCGCGCCGGGCGCCACCGGCGTGCCGCGCAGCGCGTGGCTGCGCTTCCAGCTCGCGTCGGCCGCGCCGGCGGACGCGCTCGCCGGCTTCGGCTTCGCGCTCGAGTGCGACGGCAAGCGCGTGCAGCGCAGCGCGCACGCGCTCGGCGACGGCGCGCTCGTGCTCAATCCTTCGCCCGAGCTGCCGGCGGGCGCGAGCTGCCGCGCGGTGTGGCGCGCGAGCGACGGCGGCGTCGCGGAGAGCGCGTTCGCAGTCGCGCCCGACGCGCCCGGCGCGCCGGCGCGCGCGCACTACGACCGCCTCGACCCGCTCGCCTTCGCGCCCTTCCCCGACGACTACTGGACGGTGCCCGACGCGTCGCAGCCGAGCGGGCTCGCGATCGACATGCCGGTGCCGGAGATCAGCGAGCCGTTCCAGCAGCAGGCCTTCCAGGCGCTGATCGGCCAGACGGTCGGCGTCGACGGCTGGAGCCGCATGCCGCCGATCGTCGTCGCGTTCTCGCACCCGCTCGATCCGTCGAGCGTGCCGTCGGACGAGCACGCCTCGCTCGACCCGCTGGCGCCCGTCTCGCTCGTGGACGTCGACCCGTCGAGCCCGGCGTACGGGCAGCGCGTCCCGTACCGCATGTCGCTGCGCAGCGACGAGGCGCCCGACGGCAGCTACGACCACGTCGCGCTGCTGTTTCCGACGATCGATTTGCGCGAGCACGGCCGCTACGCCGTCGCGATCACGCGGCGCGCGTTCGCGGCGGGCGAGCCGGGCCGGCCGGTCGGGCCGTCGCCGATGTTCGCGGAGGTGCTGAGCGCGCCGGACGGCGCCGAGGCGCCCGAGGTCGTGCGCGCGCGCGATCGCATCGAGGCGTCGCTCGCGACGCTCGCCGCGCTGCCCGACGTGCCGATCCCGGTGGAGGACGTCGCGCTGGTGTTCGGCCTCTCGATCCGTACCCAGCCGAGCCCGGCGGATCTCGTGTCGATCAAGGAGCGCACGCTCGCCGCGGCGCCGCCACAGCTGCTGCTGCCCGATCTCTCGAACCCGTGCCCGAATCCGAACAACTTCTGCATCCGCACGGTGGGAACGCGCGCGCTCGAGATCCGCGGCCGCGTGCAGCTCCCGAACTATCGCGATCCCGACCTGCGCGTCTTCGCGCGCGACGAGATCACGGGCGAGCCGCTGCAGACCGGCGTCAGCAACGTCCCATTCATGATGACGCTGCCGATCGAGGCGCTCGACGGACCGGTGCCGATCGTGATGTACCAGCACGGCAATCCGGGCAGCCCGCTCGAGGCGACGCGCGACGGCGGCACCGGCTACCTCGACGACGCGGGCTTCGCCGTCGCCGGCATCCAGGACACGCTGAACCGCGAGATCGGGCAGGACATCGCGCTCCAGGTGAGCGTCATCCTGTTCTTCTCGGTGCAGGTGCAGCAGCTCCCCGACTACTGGGTGCAGACGGGCGCCGACATGATCGGCTTCCTGCGCGCGATCGAGGGCATGGGCGCGCTCGACCTGATGCGGCGCGGCGCGAACGGCGAGCCGGAGCTCGGCCCCGACGGCATCCCCGAGATCGACACGTCGCGCATCCTCTACCACGGCATCAGCGAGGGCGGGAACAACGCGCAGCGCTTCCTGCCGTTCGCGCCCGAGCTGATCGCGGCGACGCCGACCGTCGGCGGCGCGCGTCTCGGCGAGACGCTGATCCATCAGTCGAGCGACGACATCCTCGCGCAGGTCGGCGCGCTGATGCCGGACCTGCGGCCCGTCGAGCTGTGGGTCGGGCTCTCGCTCTTCCAGCTCGGCTTCGACCCGCAGGACGGCCACAGCTACCTGAAGCACCTCTACCGTGAGCCGCTGCTCCCGTTCGCGGGCTCGAGCGACGTGACGCCGCCGTCCACGCTGTGGACGGAGGGCATCGGCGACACGCTCGTGCCCAACAACGCGACCCGCGCCGCCGCGATCGAGATCGGCATCCCGCAGGTGCGTCCGATCGTGCGCGCGATCCCGGGGGTCGCGCAGGTGGATCCTCCGGTCTCGCAGAACCTCGGCGCCGGGCTCACGTCGGGGCACTTCCAGTACGACCCCGCGACGACGCCGTATTGCGTCACCCGCCCGCAGCCGGAGGGCCACTACTGCCCGCAGAGCGCGCCCGAGGCGCAGGCGCAGCGCCGGCACTTCCTCGAGTCGGCGCTCGAGGGCGCGGCCGAGATCGTCTCGCCGTTCTAGCGCGGCGGTCGCCGGCGATCTCACGCGTGCGCAGCTAAAGCGCAGCGGCGAACTCCCCGACAAGGGTCGCGGGAGGTCGCGATGCGACCGGTCGGCGCGCTCCTGGCCGCAGCTCTGCTCATCGCTTGCGCATCCGCGCCCGCCCCGGTGGCGGGACGCGCGGGCGCGTGGGGCTACGTGCGGCTCGTGCCGCGCGAGGGCGTGGAGACGGGCGGCGGATCGCGCTCCTACGGCGACCGCGAGGTCGCCGACGCCGCGCTGGTGGACTACTCGAAGCCGGGCTTCGCGGTGGTGTACGCGGAGGGCGCGGCGCCCGCGGCGACGCCCGTTCGCGTCGCGATCGCCGACGCCGCGACCGGCCCCGCCTTCGACCCGCCGCACGCCGCGCTCGGCGCGGGCGGCGCGATCACGGTGGCGAACGCGAGCGCGGCGCCGCACGTCGTGTCGTGCCCGCGCGCGGGCCTCGTGCGGCGGCTCGCGCCCGGCGAGTCGGTCGAGATCGCGGCGCGCGACGCGGGCGAGTGGCCGCTCTTCCTGCTCGACGCGCCCGGCGAGCAGGCGAACGTCTTCGCGGCGCCCGGCGCGTTCCAGGTGGTGTCCGCGGCGGGGCGCTTCGCGTTCGCCGATCTCGCGCAGGGCGCCGTCACGCTGCGCGCCTGGCATCCGCGCTTTCCGCCCGCCGCGCGCGCCGTGACGCTCGCCGCGGGCGGCAGCACGCGCGTGGACCTCGAGCTGCGCGTCGACCGCCCGGCGCAGGGAGCCGGCGGTGCGCCGTGACGCGCTCGCGGTGCTGTTCGCGCTGCTCGTCGCGCCCGCGCCGACGCACGCCGAGGAGCCGTCGCGGCAGCAGGTCGACGCGCTGCTGCAGGACAATCGCGATCTGCGCCGCCACAACGAGGACCTCGAGCGCCGGCTCGGCGAGCTCGAGCGCCGCGAGCGCGAGCGCAGCCGCGCCGACGACGAGCGCACGCTCGGCGCGCCGCTCGCCGACTGGACGCGGCGCGTGCGCCTCGGCGGCAGCGCCAACGCCGGCTACTACCGCGGCAGCGACGAGACCTTCTTCGAGGACGCCTCGTTCCAGGTGTGGGACGCGCGCTTCTTCCTCGACGCCGACCTCGGCCGCGACATCGCCGTCGGCGAGACGCCGATCGCGCGCAACGCGGGCCTCACCTTCGAGTGGAACGCGGTGCGGCTCGGCGAAGTGCAGACCGGCGACGGGGCGACGATGATCGGCGAGACCTACGTCGAGCTGCAGGGCGTCGGCGGATCGCGCTGGGCCAACCTCCAGGTCGGCCGCTTCCAGATCCCGGTCGGCGAGAACTACCTGCGCTTCTCGAAGGGCTACCGCGACAACCCGTTCATCACGAACGCCGTCGGCGGTCCCTGGTGGTGGGACGAGGGCGTGCGCATCCACGGCACGAGCGAGGGCGGCCGCTTCGGCTACGTGGCGTCGATCTCCGACGGCGAGACGGACTTCGAAGAGGACACGAGCCGCGAGCCCCAGCTCACGCTGAAGCTCTACGCGAACCCGACGCCCTGGCTGCACGCGAGCGTGTCGGCGCTGCGTTCGGGCGAGGCGGAGGCGGGCGCCCTCTGGCTCGGCGAGACCTGGGCCACGCCGATCGGCTCGCTCGGCTTCCTGCCGACGTGGCAGGACGGCGAGCCGATCTACGGACAGCCCGACGAGCGCATCGACTCGACGCTCCTGCTCGGCGCCGACGTGGTGTTGACGCACGAGCGCCTCGGCCGGCTGTGGCTCGCCTTCGGCCACTACGCGATCGACGCGCCGCGCGGGTCGCAGGGCGACCGCGACCTCCTCTACTGGATCGCGGAGTGGATGCTCGGCGGCGACGCGATCGCGCCCGAGCTCGCGCCCTTCTACCTGGCGCTGCGCGCGAACGGGCTGGGCACCTACGACGACGGCGAGGGCTACGTGCTCGACGTCTCGGACGCATTCCGCGTCGGCTACAACCAGGAGGCGCTCGAGGCGTACTCGATCGCGCTCGGCTGGCGCATGACGCGCTGGACCACGCTGCGGCTCGAGTACACGCGCCGCCAGATGCGCCTGGTCGACGGCGTGCCGCGCTCGTTCCGCAACGACGCCGGCGGCTCGGACCTGTTCGGCGTGGAGCTGGGAGCCGCGTTCTGATGCGCGCGGCGCGCCGGCTGGGAGCGATCCTCGCGCTCGCGCTCTGCCTCGCGTCCGCCGCGGCGCACGCGGAGGGGCGCGTCGCGGGGCGCGTCGCATTCGAGCTGCCGGGCATGCAGCTCGCCGACCTCGGCCCGGTCGTCGTGTATCTGGCCGACGCGCCCGCCGGCGCGCCGGCGCCGGCGGGCGGCGACTCGCCGTCGGTGCACCAGAAGGACGCGCGCTTCGCGCCCGGCTTCCTCGCGGTCGCGGCGGGCGCGCGCGTCGCGATGCCGAACGACGACCTCATCTACCACAACGTCTTCTCGTACTCGAAGCCGAACGACTTCGACCTCGGCCTCTACCCCGCCGGCGAGTCGCGCTCGGTCGCGCTCGCCCACCCGGGCGTGGTGAAGCTCTACTGCTCGATCCACGAGTCGATGAACGGCACGATCTTCGTCGCGCCCTCGCGCTGGTTCGCGGTGGCGGCGCCCGACGGACGCTTCGAGCTGCGCGGCGTCCCGCCCGGGCGCTACCGGCTGCGCACCTGGAACGAGAAGCTGCCCGACACCGAGCACGCCGTCGTCGTGCCCGCCGGCGGCGACGCAACGCTCGACGTGTCGCTCGTCCCGCAGCGCTAGGCGCCGCTGCGCAGCCGCTCCTCGACCTGCGCGAGCGGCAGCGCTGGCGCGATCAGGAAGCCCTGGATCTCGTCGCAGCCGAACTGCTCGAGCAGCCGGCGCTGGCCCTCGGTCTCGACGCCCTCCGCGACGACGCGCAGCCGCAGCGCGCGCGCCATCGTCACGATCGACGCGGCGAGCGCGGCGTCGTCGGCGCAGCGCTCGATGTCGCGCACGAACGAGCGGTCGATCTTCAGCACGTCCACCGGCAGCCGGCGCAGGTACGAGAGCGACGAGTAGCCGGTGCCGAAGTCGTCGATCGAGATGGCGACCCCGTCGCCGCGCAGCGTCTCGAGCGCGGCCACCACGCGCTGCTCGTCCTGCATCAGGACGCTCTCGGTGATCTCGAGCTCGAGCGCGGTCGGCTCGAGCGCGGACTCGCGCAGCGCGCGCCGCACCTGCTCGACGAGGCGCCCGTGCCGGAACTGGTGCGCCGAGAGGTTGACCGCGACCGGCGGCGGCGCGACGCCGCGCGCGCGCAGCGCGGCGATCTCGCGGCAGACCGCCGAGAGCGCCCACGCGCCCATCGGGTCGATCAGGCCGGTCTCCTCCGCGATCGGAATGAAGTCGGCGGGCAGCACGAGCCCGAGCTCCGGGTCGCGCCAGCGCAGCAGCGCCTCGAGCCCCGAGACGCGGCCGCTGCGCAGCGAGACCTTCGGCTGGTAGTGCAGCTCGAACTCGCCCTGCTCGAGCGCGCGGCGCAGCTTGCCCTCGAGGATCAGGCGGCGCAGCGCGACCGCGTTCATCGACGCCGCGTAGAACTGGTAGTTGTTCCGGCCCTGCTCCTTGGCGTGGTACATCGCGGTGTCGGCGTTGCGCAGCAGCGCCTCGACGTCGTCGCCGTCGTCGGGCCAGGCGGTGATGCCGATGCTGCCGCCGACCACGACCTCGTGGCCCGAGAGGTGGAAGGGGCGCGCCAGCGACTCGAGGATGCGGCGCGCCACCTTGGCGAGGTCCTGCACGTCGTCGATCGCGGTCAGCAGGATCGTGAACTCGTCGCCGCCGAGGCGCGAGATCGCGCTCGGCATGTCGTCGCGCGCGACGGCGTCGCTCTCGCGCACCGAGAGCACGAGGCGGTCGGCGACGCCCTGCAGCAGCGCGTCGCCGACGCTGTGGCCGAGCGTGTCGTTGATGCGCTTGAAGTGGTCGAGGTCGAGGAACAGGACGCCCGCCCGCCAGCCGCCGCGGCGCGCTTGCGCCACCGCCATCGCGAGCCGTTCCTTGAACAGCCGCCGGTTGCCGAGGCCCGTCAGGCTGTCGTGATAGGCGAGGTAGCGGATCTGCTCCTCGGCGCGTTTGCGCTCGGTCACGTCCTGCACCGTGCCCTCGATGTGCGAGGCGCGGCCCTCGTCGCCGATCACGAGGCGCGCCTGCGAGTGCAGGATGCGCTCCGTCCCGCCGGGCAGCACGATGCGGTGGTCGGCGTGCAGCGGCTTCTCGCCGCGCGCGCACAGCGCCGACGCCTCCTCGAGCGCCGCCCGGTCGTCCGGGTGCACGAGCCGCATCAGGCGCCCGATGCCGGGCGCCGTGCCGGGCGGCAGCCCGTAGATGTCGAGCAGCTCGTCGGACACGTGCAGCGCGAGCGACGGAATGTCGATCTGGAAGCTGCCCATGCGCGCGAGGCGCTGCGCGTTGGCGAGCCGCGCGCGACTCTGGCGCAGCTCGGCCAGGTTGGCGCTCGCGCGCAGCAGGTAGCGCACGCGGTGCGCGAGGATCAGCCACGGGATCGGCTTGGTGAGGAAGTCCGTCGCGCCGGCCTCGTAGGCGCGGCGGATCGACTCGACGTCGTCGCGCGCGGTCATCATCACGACGGGCAGGTCGGCGCCGCCCGGCACGCGCCGGATGCGCTCGCACACGCCGAAGCCGTCGAGGCCCGGCATCTCGACGTCGAGCAGCACGAGATCGGGCGTGCGGCCGTGCAGGAGCGCGAGCGCGGCGTCGCCGTCGGGCGTCTCCGCGACCTCGATGCCGTCGGGCTCGAGCGTCTCGGCCACCAGCACGCGCATCGTCGGGTCGTCGTCGACCACCAGCACGAGCGGCTGCTTGCCGCCGGCCGCGCTCACGCGGGCGTCTCCGCGGCGAGCGGCGCGAGCGCGGCGCGCACGTCGTCCCATTCCGAGAGCGCCGCGCCGACCAGCGGCGCCGCGTCGTCGGCGCGCCCGTCGCGCCCACACTGCTCGATGTCGCGCGCGAAGGCCGAGAGCCGGTGCGCGCCGAGGTGCGCGGCGCTCGACTTGAGCGCGTGCGCCGCGGCGTGGAGCCCGTCCGGGTCGCCCGCCGCGGACGCCTTCGCGAGCCGCTCGAGCAGCGACGGCGTGTTCGAGAGGAAGCTCCCGACCGCGCGCGCGACGATGCGATCGCCGCGCGCCGGGTTCACGGCGCGCAGCTCGTCGAGCACGCGCGCGTCGATCGGGCCCGCCGGCGGCGCGGCCGCGCGTTCGGCCGCC
>QEVM01000385.1 GCA_003576805.1 Pseudomonadota bacterium
CTCGCCGGCGACGCGCTCGCGCGCGGCGTCGAGCTGCTCGGCGCGTGCGGCGCCGAGACGCGCACGCGCGAGGAGGCGCAGCGCCAGATCGCCGCGGCGCACGCGGCGCTGGCGCGCGCGCCGATCGAGTCGCAACCGCGCGACGAGCTCGCCGAGCTCGCGCGCTTCGTGGTGGAGAGGGAGCTCTAGTGTCCGCACCGAATGCAATCCCCGTGTCGCCGGCCGCGGGCGCGCTCGAGCGCGCGCGCGACCACCTGCTCGGTCTCCAGACGCCGGCCGGGTACTGGAAGGCGGAGCTCGAGACCAACGTCACGATGGAGGCCGAGGACCTGCTGCTGCGGCAGTTCCTCGGCATCGGCGACGCCGAGACGACGCGGCGCACCGCGGCGTGGATCCGCTCGCGCCAGGACGCCGACGGCGGCTGGGCGATCTTCCACGGCGGGCCGCCCGATCTGTCCGCGACGATCGAGGCCTACACCGCGCTGCGACTGGCGGGCGATCCGGTCGACGCCGAGCACATGCGTCGCGCGGCGCACGTCGTGCAGGAGGGCGGCGGCATCGAGGCGTCGCGCGTGTTCACGCGCATCTGGCTGGCGCTGTTCGGCGAGTGGCCCTGGGAGCGGCTGCCGGCGCTGCCGCCCGAGGTGATCCTGCTGCCCGCGTGGTTCCCGCTGAACGTGTACGACTTCGCGTGCTGGGCGCGCCAGACGATCGTGCCGCTCACCGTCGTCGCGGCGCACCGCCCGCAGCGCAGGCTCCCGTTCTCGCTCGGCGAGCTGCGCACCGGGCGCTGGGAAGCCGGCCGCCCGGGCTGGCGGACGTGGGCGGGCCGCTTCCACGCGCTCGACCGCGCGCTGCACCTGCACGAGCGCCATCCGCTGCGCCCGCTGCGGCAGCTCGCGCTGCGCCAGTGCGCGGAGTGGATCCTGCGCCGCCAGGAGGCCGACGGCGGCTGGGGCGGCATCCAGCCGCCGTGGGTGTACTCGATCATGGCGCTGCACCTGCTCGGCTATCCGCTCGATCACCCCGCGCTGCGCCGCGCGATCGACGGGCTCGAGAGCTTCGCGGTGAACGAAGGCGGCGTGCGCCGCTTCGAGGCGTGCCAGTCGCCGGTATGGGACACCGCGCTCGCAATGGTCGCGCTGCGCGACGCGGGCGTCGCGCGCGAGCACCCCGCGATGGCGAGCGGCGCGCGCTGGCTGGTGTCGCAGGAGATCCGCGTCCAGGGCGACTGGGCGGTGCGGCGCCCCGCGCTCGAGCCGAGCGGCTGGGCCTTCGAGTTCGAGAACGACAACTATCCCGACGTCGACGACACCGCGGAGGTGATCCTCGCGCTGCGCGCCGCCGGCGGCGACGCCGCGGCCAACGAGGCCGCGATCGAGCGCGCGGTGCGCTGGACGCTCGGCATGCAGTGCCGCGACGGCGGCTGGGCGGCGTTCGACGCCGACAACACGCGCGCGCTCTGCGGCGAGCTGCCGTTCTGCGACTTCGGCGAGGTGATCGACCCGCCGAGCGCGGACGTGACGGCGCACATGATCGAGATGCTCGCCGAAGAAGGGCTCGCCAAGGACCCGCGCTGCCGCGCCGGCCGCGACTGGCTGCTGCGCGCGCAGGAGGCCGACGGCTCGTGGTTCGGGCGCTGGGGCGCCAACTACGTGTACGGCACCGGCGCCGCCGTGCCGGCGCTGATCCGCGCCGGCGTCGCGCCGTCGCACTCGGCGATCGCGCGCGCGGTGCAGTGGCTCGAGCGGCACCAGAACCGCGACGGGGGCTGGGGCGAGGACCTGCGCTCCTACGAGGACCCGACGTGGCGCGGGCGCGGCACTTCGACGGCGTCGCAGACGGCGTGGGCGCTGCTCGCGCTGCTCGACGCGGCGCCGCAGTCGGAGGCCGTCGCGCGCGGCATCGACTGGCTCGTGCGCATGCAACGGCCCGACGGAAGCTGGGACGAGCCCGAGTTCACCGGCACCGGGTTCCCGGGCGACTTCTACATCCGCTACCACCTGTACCGGCACCACTTCCCGCTGATGGCGCTCGGACGCCATGCGCGCAAGGTGGCGGGCCTGGGGTGAGGGGGACGGATCCCGAATGAGCGGGGATGCGGGGGCGCCCGCGCTCGTCGTGGCGGCGCCGCTGCGCGTCGAGGCGATCGCGCTGCGGCGCGGCGCGCCGTCGCTGCGCGTCGTGCGGACGGGCTACGGCCCGGCGCGCGCGCGCTTCGCCGCCGGC
>QEVM01000386.1 GCA_003576805.1 Pseudomonadota bacterium
CCGCGCTGCTCGCGCGCGCGCTCGCCGATCGCGGCGCGGTCGTCGACGCGGCCGCGCGCATCCAGGCCGCCGCCGACGTCTCCGCGGTACGCGCTGCGGCGTCGCACTTCCTCGTCCAGTGCGCCGATCCGCCGGGCGGCGACGCGTGCGACGTCGCGCTCGTGCTCGACGTCGCGCCGGGCCGCAGCGAGCGGATCGCGGCGACCGGCCTCGCGCCCGAGCGCGTCGCCGACCTGCAGCCGCAGGCCGACGCAGTCGCGGCGCTCGCGAACCTCGCGCTCGAGCGCCTGCACCTGCTCGCGCAGTTGAAGGACGAGGTCGCGCGGCAGGCGCGCGAGCTGGCGCGCATCGCGACCGAGCAGCGCTGCGCCGAGCTGGTGCGCGAGGTCGCGCACGAGCTGCGCAAGCCGACCGAGGAGATCCGCGACCTCGCGCGCGGCGCCGGCGCGGACGGCGCCCCGCACGTTGCGCTCGCGCGCATCGAGGCGGTGACGCACGAGCTGTCTCGGCGGCTCGACGGCCTGCTCTCGCGCGGCGGCTGGCGGCTCGACCTGCGCCGCGTCGACCTCGTGCGGATCGCGGGCGAGGCGGCGACGCGCGTCGCCCGGCTGCGCGGCGAACGCCGCTTCGCGGTGCGTCACGCCGGCGCGCGCCTGCCGCTGGTCGCCGATCCGACGCGGCTCGCGTCGCTCGTCGAGAACCTCCTCGACAACGCGGCGAAGGCGACGGCGCCGGGCGGCCGCATCGCACTGCGCACGCGGCTCGAGCCCGGCGCGCGCGGCGCGCGCGTCGTGCTCGAGGTCGAGGACGACGGCGCCGGCGTTCCGCCCGAACTCGGTGCGGACGTCTTCGAGCCGGGCGTCGGCGCCTTCCGCGACGGCTTCGGGCTCGGGCTGGCGCTCTGTCGCGACGTCGCGGCGTCGCACGGCGGGCGCATCGAGCTCGCGTCGGCGCCGGGGCGGACGCTGTTTCGCGTCGAGCTCCCGCAGCTCGGGCCGGAGGCGGCGTCGTGAAGCCCGCGCGCATCCTGCTCGCCGAGGACCAGGAGGCGACGCGCGAGCGGCTGCGCGCGGCGCTCTGCGAACGCGGCTTCGCGGTGCTCGCGGCGGCGGACGGCGCCGAGGCGCTCGCGCGCTTCGAGGCCGAACCGGTGGACGTCGTGCTCTCGGACCACGGCATGCCGCGCCTCGACGGGCTCGGCCTCTTGCGCGCCGTCCAGCGCGTGCGCCGCGTTCCGTTCATCCTGTACAGCGCCGGCGCGGATCCCGAGGTCGTGTTCCGCGCGGGACGCTCGGGCGCGCTGCGCTTTCTCTCGTATCCGTTCTGCTTCGAGGCGCAGCTCGTGCCGACGATCTTCGCCGTGCTGGAGGCGGCGTCGCGCGCGGCGCCGCGTCCGCTGCGCGGCGCGGACCGCTTCCTCGGGACGTCGCCCGCCGCGCGCCGCGTGCGCGCCTGGGTCCGCCGCATCGCGCCGACGCCGGCGAGCGTGCTGGTGCTCGGCGAGACGGGCGCCGGCAAGGAGGTCGTGGCGCGCGCGCTCCACGAGGAGAGCGGGCGTCGCCGCATCGTGTCGTTCGCGGTGACGGAGCTGGCCGAGTCGCTGCTCGAAGCGGAGCTGTTCGGCGCCGAGCGCGGCGCCTTCACCGGCGCGGTGCAGGCGCGGCCGGGGCTCGTCGAGCAGGCGGACGGCGGCACGCTGTTCCTCGACGAGATCGGCGACGCGCCGCCGGCGCTGCAGGCCAAGCTGCTGCGCGTGCTCGAGAGCGGCGAGCTGCGCCGCGTCGGCGGCGAGGCGGTGCGTCGCGTGGACGTCCGCGTGATCGCCGCGACGCACCGCGACCTCGCCGCCGAGGTGCGCGCGGGACGCTTCCGCGAGGACCTCTTCTACCGGCTCGCGCAGGCGACGATCGCGGTGCCGCCGCTGCGCGAGCGGCGCGCCGACGTCGACGTGCTGGCGCGCGCCTTCCTGGCGGAGTTCGCGGCGCGCACGGGCGGTCCGGCCCCCGCCGTGCAGCCGTCGTTCTTCGCGGCGCTGCGCGCGCAGGCGTGGCCCGGCAACGCGCGCGAGCTGCGCGCCGTGCTGCACAACGCGCTGCTCTGGTGGGACGGCGCCGCGCCGCTCGAGCCCGCGGATCTCGCGGACGCGCTGGCGTCGCTGCGCCCCGCGCTCAGCGCCGACGAGCGCGAAGACGCCGAGCGCATGGTGGCGGCGTGGCGCG
>QEVM01000387.1 GCA_003576805.1 Pseudomonadota bacterium
CGCGGACGAGCATCGCGATCGGCTCGACGGTCGCGACCACGCGCAGCGGCGCGCCGCCCGCCGCGGTCGCGGCGCCGAGCGCGCAGGCGGCCGCGAGCGCGAGCGCGCGGTGCGTTCGCGTCACCGCACGACTCGCACGTTCACGCGCCCGCCGGCGCCCGGCTCGACGATCCAGGTCTCGATGCGCGGCAGGATGCGCTCGAGCGTCTCCAGGTGGAGACGCTGCTCGGTGACGGCCGGCGCGCGCTGGTGCTCGCGCGCCAGCTCGAGGAAGCGCTCGGCCTCGCCCGAAGCGATCTCGATGCGGCGGTGCCGCTCGCCGCTCGCCTCGGCGACGCGGCGCTGCGCCTCGCCCTGCGCCTCGGCCACGACCTGCGCCTTGTACGCGCGCGCCTCGAAGACGGCGCGCTCGCGGTCGGCGTTGCCGTTCTGCACCTCCTGGAAGGCGCTGCGCACCTCGCCCTGGAGCGGCGGCGCCAGCTCCTGCACGTTCACCGCCTGCACCTGGATGCCGACGCCGTGCGCGTCCAGGATCTGCTGCACGCCGCGCTGCACGAAGTCCTGCAGCTCGCGGCGCTTCGTGGTGAGCACGGCGTCGACGTTCTCCGACACCAGGTAGTGCGAGAGCACGCGCTCGCCGGCGCGGCGCAGCAGCTCGCGCGGCGCCTCGTGCGCGATCACCAGGTCGGCGAGGCTGCTCACGCGGTACTGGATGTCGAGCCGTCCGGTCACGATGTTGGTGTCGCCGGTGAGCCAGAGATCCGAGATCGCCGGCGCGCCGGGCTGCTCGAGCAGGCGGTAGCCGATCGGCATCGTGAAGTTGGTCGCGGTCCGCTCGACGACGACGCGCCCGAGCGGCCACGCCGGGTTCCAGTGGATGCCCGGCAGGACGTCGCGGCCGGCGGCGCGGCCGAGCACGAATGCCACCGCGCTCTGGTCCGACTCGACGCTGTACACGCCCGCGGCGAGCCAGCCCGCGAGCAGCAGCGGCAGGACGCCGAGGCGCAGTCCGCGCGCGACGCCGTCCCGTGTCACCGCGCGGCGCCCGGCGCCGCGGCGCCGCCCGGCGTGCGCGAGAGCAGCAGCTCGAGGAAGGGCGAGTCGGCGGGCAGCACGAGCGTCGTGTTCTCCTGCAGCACCTTCTCGTAGCTCTCGAGCGTGCGCAGGAATCCGTAGAAGGCCGCGTGGCCGCCGTAGGCGTCCGCGTAGATGCGCGCGGCCTCGGCCTCGCCTTCGCCCTTCAGGCGCTGCGCCTCGGCTTCGGCGTCGGCGAGCGCGGCGCTGCGCTCGCGGTCCGCCTCCGCGCGGATCTTCTGCGCGGCCGCCTTGCCCTCGGAACGGTGGCCGCGCGCGATGCGCTCGCGCTCGGCGCGCATGCGCGCGAACACGCTCTGCAAGTTCTGCGCGGGATAGCCGAGCCGCGTCACGCCGAAGCCGACGACCTCGATGCCGAAGTCGCGCAGCGCGGCGTCTTGGCAGGCCGCGAGCACGTGCGCCTCGACCTGCGCGAGCCCGCCGCCTTCCTTGGGCGCCGGCACGACGCGCGAGAACGGCAGGTTGCCGAGCGTCCCGCCGAGCTCCGACTGCACGAGCGCCGCGAGCCGCGCCTCCGCCGCCTCGCGCGTGCGCAGCGAGGTGAGGAAGCGCAGCGGGTCGCCGATCCGCCACGACAGGAAGGTCGAGACGATCACGTTCTTCTTGTCGGCGGTGAGCAGCTCGGTGGCGGGCTGCTCGGTGAAGAGCACGCGCTTGTCGAGCCGCGTCGCGCGCTGGATCGGAAGCGGCAGCTTGGCGTGCAGGCCGGCGTCGCTCAGCACGGCGACCGAGCGCCCGAACTGCGTGATCACGACGTGCTCCGTCTCGTCCACGACGACGAGCGACGTGGCGAGCAGCGCGAGCGCGGCGGCGGCCGCGAGCGCGAGCAGCAGCGTCCTCATGGCGTGCGGACCTCCTTGCGTGCCGCGCCGGGCGGCGGCTCCGGCCAGATCGTGGGCGCGTCCGGGCCGCTGCGCCCGAACCACAGGTCGACGTCGCCGCCCGCCGCGCCGGGCGCGAGCACGTACTTGCGCGGCGCCGGCAGCGCGCGCTCGAGCGACTCGAGCCACAGGCGGCGCTCGGTGAGCGCGGGCGCGGCGTCGTGCGCCGCGGCGATCCCCGCGAAGCCGGCGGCGGTGCCCGCGGCG